>CAYYEL010000012.1:0-17806 GCA_964470845.1 uncultured Bacteroidaceae bacterium
AATTAAATATCAATTATTTCAAAGAACTATTTCGATTTTTTAGTGGACACTAATGGATTTTTATATCTTTATAGCGTATGGAAAAATAACCGTGCATCAAGAGTGTATTTCTTAATGCACGGTTATTTTTTTGATTGTGGTCTTGAGAAACTGTTTATTCTACATTTTCGGCCTCTTTGTGTGTTATTGCGAAGCTCAGTTTCTCTTCTTTCTCTTTGTGGTCAACAATGATTGTGTCGCCCTCTTTTAGTGCGCTATCGAGCAGCAGCTCGGAAATCTCGTCCTCGACATAATTCTGAAGTGCGCGTTTCAATGGACGAGCACCGAATTGTACATCGTACCCCTTGTTTGCAAGGAAACTTTTGGCGCTGTCGCTGAGTGTGATACTATATCCCAACTCGCCGATACGCTTCTTTAATCCTGCCAGTTCAATATCTACGATGGTTGTAATTGCTTCGAGGTTCAATTGGTCGAAGTTTATTATTTCATCTACGCGATTCAGAAATTCGGGAGCAAAGCGCTTGTTCAAGGCTTTTTGTATTACCTCGCGCGAGTGTTGTTTGCCGGCGGCTCGTTCTTCACGAGCGAATCCTACGCCTGCGCCAAAGTCTTTAAGCTCGCGTGTACCGATATTTGAGGTCATTATTATCACGGTGTTGCGGAAATCGACTGTGCGGCCGTAGCTGTCGGTGAGACGGCCCTCGTCCATTACTTGTAACAACATATTGAATACGTCGGTGTGGGCTTTCTCAATTTCGTCGAGCAGCACAATGGAGTAGGGGCGACGGCGCACGCGCTCGGTTAGTTGTCCGCCCTCCTCGTAGCCTACATATCCCGGAGGTGCTCCAACAAGGCGCGAGACGGTGAATTTTTCCATATATTCGCTCATATCTATGCGTATCATCGCATCGGCTGTGCCGAATAGGAATTTGGCAAGTTCTTTTGCGAGAAGGGTCTTTCCTACACCTGTGGGGCCGAGGAACATAAATGTACCTATGGGCTTTGTGGGGCTTTGAAGGCCTACGCGGCTGCGACGTATTGCTTTGCACAATTTTTCTATTGCATTTTCTTGGGCGATTACCTTGCTGTCAAGCTCTTGCTTCATCCCTTTGAGGCGGCTCCACTCATCTTGCTGCATTCGCTGGAGGGGAATCCCCGAAATCATAGAGACGACGTTGGCAACATCTTCGCTATCGACGCGCTGTCGTTTGTCGCGCAGTTCTTTCTCCCACTCTTCCATCATTTGTTTGTGCTCGGCGGTGTAACGCTTCTCTTCGTCGCGGTGATTGGCGGCAACCTCGAATTGTTGTGCGCGAGCTGCTTCTTCTTTGCATCTGCGGGCTGTGGCTATCTGTTGCTCTTTCTCTTCAATTTCGCGCGGTACGCTGATGTTGGTTATGTGCATACGTGAGCCGGCCTCGTCCATTGCATCTATGGCCTTGTCGGGGAAACTGCGGTCGGTTACGTATCGCTCTGTCAATTTGACACACGCTTCGAGTGCTTCGTCGGTGTATGTAACATTGTGATGCTCTTCGTAGCGCTCTTTTATATTGTGTAAGATTGTCAGTGTCTCGTCGGGGGTTGTCGGCTCGACTATTACTTTCTGGAAGCGACGCTCAAGTGCTCCATCTTTTTCGATGCTTTTGCGGTACTCGTCGAGGGTTGTTGCGCCTATGCACTGAAGCTCGCCGCGTGCAAGGGCAGGCTTAAGTATGTTGGCTGCATCCATTGAACCGGGTGTCGAACCTGCACCTATTATTGTGTGTATCTCGTCGATGAAGAGTATTATATTGGGGTTGTTTTCGAGCTCGGTCAGTATGCTGCGCAGGCGCTCTTCAAATTGTCCTCGATATTTTGTACCTGCAACGACGGCTGTGAGGTCGAGTGCAACGACGCGCTTGTCAAATAGTATGCGCGAGGTCTTGCGCTGTACTATGCGTTGTGCAAGACCCTCGACAAGGGCCGATTTTCCAACGCCGGGCTCGCCAATCAGTACGGGATTGTTTTTCTTACGGCGGCTCAATATCTGTGATATGCGCTCAATCTCTTTTTCGCGACCGACAACCGGGTCGAGACGACCTTCGCTTGCTGCTTTTGTCATATCTACACCAAAATTGTCGAGCACGGGGGTGTCGTTCGAGGGGGCGGAGGATTGTTGTCGGGTATTTATGAAGGTCTCTTTCCAGCCTGCGGAATTGTTGTTCTGAAGGGGCTTGTCCTCTTCTTCTTCGTCGTCGGTGAATCCGAATCCGCTGTGTGGTTTTTCTCCTCCTTTTATTATATTATGTATGGCTTCGCGCACCCTGTCGTATGTTACATTATTACTGCGCAGAATACCTGATGCCGGGCTGTTCTCGTCTTTTAATATACCCAATAGCAGTAAATGCTCGGCCTCGGCCTCTTCTTTTAGGTTGCGTGCTTCAAGGGTAGTGAAGCGCAGTACCTTTGCAGCGTCCATATTCATTTCAATGTCGTGTGTGGCATTGTCGGTGTGGGTACTGTTTCTCTCTTTTACGTTAACCTCGATGTCGTTGATTATTTTGTTCATATCAACATTCAGTTTATCAAAGAGTTTACGTGTTTTTTCTTCGCTGCGACGCATTATACCAAGCAGCAGATGCTCGGGGCTTACTTGGTTGCTGTGCAGACGTGTGGCCTCAATTTTACTCAATGATACAATCTCGGTTATTTTTTGCGAAAATTCATTGTTCATAAATTCTTTCTCCTCAATCAATCCTTGTGTGAATATTCGTTTTAATTTTTCGGTGCGAAGATAATATTTACTTGTGCTACCAAAAGAATTATTTTACATAAGATTTCTTACAAAAAGTGTGCCAAAGTTTTAATTATTCTAAATTTGGCATTTTTTTATGACGTTTTTTCATCTTTTTTGCTGTCTGCTTGTTGTTTATAGCAGTTTTTTGTGTTTATATGTCTCTGTTTCGCTTTTTTTGTCTTTCTTTTTTTGTGGGTTGTGTTTTTTTTTGTTATCTTTGCAACGCAATTCTGAGAGGCGTTCTTTTAAATGAGTTTTTAACTTACAAAAATATGGGTAAGTCCTATACGGCCAGCTCCTGACAAATCCTCCAGGGCTTGACCGCAGCAAAGGTAGTCGGTTGTAGCGGCGCGATGTAGGTAGCTTACCCACCCTTAGTCAGTCAGTAGCACAAAAGTGCTACTGACTGACTTTTTTTGTACTCTCTTCTTTTGTCTCTCCCGAGCATCAGTAGAAAAAACGCGTGTGTGGCCGAGACAATTCAATTCAATTATAAATTACACTTTGTATATTTTGAGGCTTGTTGATTATCAAGGTTGAACTACCCGAGACGAATGGATGTCTTGTAAATGTGGGTGAAAAATTATAATTGTTGTTCTTATTGTAGGCTGATTTCGCCCCTAATTTATAATTTTCACCCCTAATTATCCTTTTTATCCACTATTTGAGGTTGCAGTCCCTATTATTTTGTAACTCTTTTGTGGTGTCGTACTTTTGTCGTCGAAATGAAAAAATAGAATGAGTATGACTTTAAAAAATGTATGTGGATTCGGTGATTCAGTGATGAAAGGTATTGTCATTGATAAAGAAAATTCGTTTCAAGGTTCTATTAAATATAAAATAAGTGATTTAGGGTTTGCTGCCCGCTGCCGTAGGACTTTGGGAATTGAGGTTGAGAATTTTGCTCGTTTCGGAAGCACCGTTGCACAGGCTATGAAATTTGTCGATAGGTATTGTGAAAGAATAAAAAAATCAGATTTTGTGCTGTTCGAGTATGGTGGAAACGATTGTAATTATAACTGGGAGGCAATATCTAACGCCCCCGATGAGTTACATTTGCCTGCCGTTCCCATAGACGATTTTGTTGAGTATTATAGTAATGTAATAGATAAGGTGAGAAGTTGGGGAGCGCGTCCTGTGCTGCTGTCGTTGCCTATCCTCGACCCTGAGAAGTTTTTCCGTCATCTGTCTAAAGGGCTTAATGCTGATAATATATTAAAATGGTTGAATGGTTCTATTATGAATCTCGATCGTTGGCACGAAAGGTATAATATGGAGATTTTCAGATTGGGTACTCTTAAAACTGTTCCGGTAATTGATATAACTTCGGTGTTTCTTGAGCGCCGTAACCATTTTGATTATCTGTGTGAGGATGGTATTCACCCGAACGACGAGGGGCACGCGCTTATTGAGAATGCCATTATGGAATATCTGCGCAGGCAGAGGATTCTTGCTTGATGTAGATTGTTTGTTTTGATTGTTGAGAGCGTCTCGTTTAAAAAAACGAGACGCTCTCTGTTTCTTGTTTCTGATGATGTTATGTGGTCGAAGGTTATAAATTGGCCTGTAACAAAAGAATTTATCTGATGTTTACAGGCCAAAAGGTTAATTGTCTTAGCTGCCGATTTTACTCGGTCGGCTCGTCGTCAAACTCTAACAGAGCGCTTATGTGGCTGTCTATCGGATAGCGGCTGTGCCCTTGAAGCTCCTCTTCGATGCGTATGAGACGGTTGTATTTCGCGGTTCGTTCGCCACGGCTCATCGAGCCTGTTTTTATCTGTCCCGCATTTGTGGCAACAGCAATGTCGGCTATTGTCGTGTCCTCGGTCTCTCCCGAACGGTGGCTGATTATGGTTGCGTAGCCGTTGCGTTTGGCAAGCTCTATTGTATCGAGTGTTTCGCTCAACGTACCAATTTGATTAGGTTTTATCAGTATGGCATTTGCGCAGTGCTGCTCAATGCCTTGACGCAGATAGCGTGTGTTGGTGACGAAAAGGTCGTCGCCCACAAGTTGGCAGCGTCTTTCGAGGCGGGCGGTGAGCCTATTCCAACCTTCCCAATCGTTCTGCGACATTCCATCCTCGATGCTGTCGATGGGGTAGCTGTCAATAAGATAGGCCAGATAGTCAATTTGTTGCGATGGGGTTAGGATTTTACCACCGGGCTGAAAAAGTGAATAATCGTATTCTCCCCGACTGTAGAATTCGGATGCCGCGCAGTCGATAGCAATGCTGACCTCTTTTCCCGGCTTATAAGCAGCCTCTTCGATAGCAGTGGTGATACTGTCAAGTACATCTTCGATGCTGCTGAAATGTGGAGCAAAGCCGCCTTCGTCGCCTACAGCAGTGCTGAGCCCGCGTTTGCGAATCACCTGTTTGAGGCTCTGGAATACCTCGGCACCCACTCTTATGGCTTCGTGTAACGACTTTGCTCCAATGGGGCGTATCATAAATTCCTGAAAAGCAATTGGGGCATTTGAGTGGCGACCGCCATTGACAATATTTATCATCGGAATGGGGAGAATGTGTGTATTTGTACCACCTATATATCTGTACAGAGGTAGGCCCGATGCTTTTGCGGCGGCACGTGCAGTAGCCAATGAGACAGCGAGTGTGGCATTTGCGCCCAATTTACGCTTGTTGTTTGTTCCGTCCAATGCAATGAGCGCTGCGTCGATAACGCGCTGCTTGGTTGCGTCGAGCCCAATAATTGATGGGGCTATACGTCTGTTTATGTGTCCAATAGCACAGCGCACACCCTTTCCGTTGTAGCGCGAGGGCTCATTGTCGCGTAACTCAATAGCTTCATTTTCACCTGTTGAGGCACCCGATGGTACAGAAGCGCGTGCCACTATGCCATTTTCAAGTGTAACTTCTGCCTCTACTGTAGGTGTTCCGCGCGAGTCGAGAATTTCGCGCCCTTTTAATCCTGTAATTTTCATACCTTATTTATTATGGTTGTTTGTACGATAAACAAGTGAAACTCGTGAAGGTTTGTTCGGATATAATCATTTGTCTATCTTTTTTATACTTACTATATTATTTTTTTTCGCTCTTGTTTGCTCTTTTTATGAATATTGGGTAACTTAGCCAATTGTTATTAAGAACCAAAATTATACCGATTATGAGCGAATTTAAAAATAAAATGCTCCAACGCTTTTTGGAGTATGTGAAATTTGATACCCAGTCGGCCGATGAGGCAACAGTTGTACCTACTACCGAGGGACAGTTTGTGTTTGCACGCTATCTTGAGCAGAAATTAAAAGAGATGGGGCTCACTGAGATTGTGCTCGATGAGAAAGGCTATCTGTATGCAACGCTTCCGGCCAACTGCGAGTGTGAGATTCCCACAATAGGCTTTATTGCTCACTTGGATACAAGCCCGGATATGAGTGGTAATGGGGTTAATCCTCGTGTTGTTGAGAATTATGACGGCACAGATATTATGCTCGATACCAATGAGGGCATTGTGTTATCGACAATTGATTTTCCCGAAGTTAAGGATTATGTAGGCCACGACCTTGTTGTTACCGACGGGCACACGCTGCTTGGTGCTGATGATAAAGCAGGCATTGCCGAGATTGTTTCGGCTATTGCTTATCTGCAAGAGCATCCCGAAATTAAGCACGGAAAGGTGCGCATTGCATTTAATCCTGACGAAGAGATTGGTCGCGGTGCACATAATTTCAACGTCCCCTTGTTTGGTTGTGAGTGGGCCTATACTGTCGATGGCAGCTGCGAGGGAGAGATTGAGTTTGAGAATTTCAACGCAGGAAGTGCCACATTCAAGATTCAAGGTCGTAACGTGCATCCGGGATATGCCAAAGGTAAAATGCTGAATGCTCTGCGCGTTGCAACAGCGCTCGTCGAGGCAGTGCCTGCCAACGAATCGCCCGAGTGTACCGAGGGCTATGAGGGATTCTATCACCTTATGGGTATAAACGGTGGAGTAGATTCGGCAAGCGTGTCGTATATTATACGCGACCATAGCAAGGATGAATTTGAGCGTCGTATGCAGTTTATGAAGCAGGTCGAGCAGGAGATGAATGAGCGCTTCGGCGAGGGGACTGTTACACTCGACCTTAAAGTACAGTATCGAAATATGCGTGAAATGGTCGAGCCTAAAATGTTTATAATCGACCTTGCCAAGAGCGCAATGCTTGAGGTCGGTGTCGAACCTCGTGTGAAGCCTATTCGTGGCGGAACAGATGGTGCACAACTTTCGTTTATGGGGCTGCCGTGTCCCAATCTGTTTGCCGGGGGTATAAACTTCCACAGCCGTTATGAGTTTGTATCGGTGCAGGTAATGGAAAAGGCCGCAATGACTGTCGTAAAAATCATAGAGGGGCTTGCATCACAGGGCTAAGCAGTATATTATATAAGGAGAAAGTATGTCTTTAATAAGAGTAATTCTATCGATTATATTTCCGCCGCTTGCAGTCGTTGACAAGGGATGCGGCTCAATTGTGATTGTGTTTATATTAACGCTTTTCGGTTGGGTACCGGGCGTTATTGCCGCATTGATAATATTGAACAAACAACCATAATGGAACAGACCGAGTATCTACGCGATTTTGAGAAACGCTTGCAGGATGAGCTTTTGAAGTTATGTACAAATTATAAACTTCTGGATGGCGTGCTGCTCTCGTCCGAGGATGTTGAGGGGCGATGGGAAGCATTGGCACTCGATTATATGGCCGATGCTGTTGCGCAAATAAATGAATATCCCACTGTGGCTGTTGCTTGGGCCGGATATATGGGAATGGCGGTGGCACACTTGTGGGACAAGGATTGGGCTTTGCACTGCGGCGATGATTATCGTTCGATGTATGGCGATAATGGTTTCGACGATATGGACGAGCATATTGTGCGTGATATTCTTGGACTTCCGTTGGAGACACCCTATGCAAAGGAGATTGAGGAGATGATGCGTCGCTGCGCTTATTCGGCACTTACTATTATTCGTCGCGAGAATATTCAGCCTCAAAGTCCTATGGCCTATTATACTTTTGCCCGCACAGTAAAAGTTATGTACCGCATAGGTGCAGCTATTGAATTAAAACGGTTGGGATATAAATACGAGAAAGTTAATCTGCCATCCTGCTGATTTTTATGGACGAACTTTTGCAACGTGCATTAGAGATTGCTATGCAGGCCCACGAGGGACAGGCCGATAAGTCGGGGCGCCCATATATTGAGCATTCTTTGCGTGTGATGGCAATGGGGCGTTGCGACGAGGAGAGGATTGTCGGCATTTTGCACGACGTTGTCGAGGATAGCTCGTGGACGTTGCAGATGCTTAAGGCCGAAGGCTTCTCTGATGATATTCTTGAGGCCGTAGATGCTGTTACCCGTCGCCCCGATGAGACATACGAGAGGTTCATAGGGCGTGTGGCTCGTAATCCTATGGCTGCGGCTGTAAAGTTGAACGACCTTACGGATAATATGGATATCAGACGCTTACCTTATCTCTCGGACAAGGATGTGAAACGTCTGAAACGCTATCTGAGGGCTTATAAGCGTTTGATGGGCGAGCCTCAATATTCGATTGAAGCTACGCGCCGTGAATATCCGAATGCTTATACAGCGTGGTCGCAGGCCGATGATAAAGAACTTGAAAGTATGTGGTGCAATGGTGTGCCCATTGAGCAGTTGGCACTGCATTTTGGCCGGAAACAGGGTGGTATTCGTTCAAGAATCAAGAAACTAAAGCTCGAAGAATAAATCTTAACTTTTTTATTGTAAACGAGTTGTAGTTTACCAACTTTTTTATTGCCGCTTATTCTTATGATACGAAAACAGCTCTATAAACTTAAAATGTTTATAGAGCTGTTTTATTAGAATTTGCGGAAACGTAACTTTACCGATGACGATTGCAAGGTCATCCCATTGCGGTCGAGATGCAGAATTTTGAATCGTTCGTCGGCATTGTTGTATATTCCATACTTTTTAAGGCTTGGACATTTGGGGTCAATCATCTGTATGAATAATGAGTCGCCTGTATTCTGGAAACGTCCAAATTGTGAGCCTATCTTTATAAGCTCCAATTGTACTTTCCAAAAATATTGATTCTCCTTGGTGTCGGTGGTGGTACCATCGGATTTTACAATCTCTAATAGTTTCCACATTCCACCAAAGTCGCCATTTTTGTCCTCTTTTTGGCAACTGCAAATTAACAGTGATAATATAAATAGTAGAAATATGCTTTTTTTCATTTTTTCTGTTGTGTTAGAATTTTATTATACCGCTTTTTCGCACTGTGAGCATTGCGCCACTGTTGTTGTTATATAGGTCGCCATTGTCAAACGCAAAGGATGCAGTTGCGCTCCAACCTTTTAGCTTGGTTGGGGAGTATGATAATTCAAACAATCCCGAGAAATTCTCTTTGATATCTTTAAATGGAACATCGTAACTTCCCCAATTATTTGATTTTGTCAGCAGCATCCTGTAACCTAAACTTTTGAAAGGTTGTCCTTCGATTCCCAAGTGAAAAGCTTCGACACGATTATTTCGTGTTATAATTCTGTGGTCGCTGTTGTATATTGGAGAGGTTATAAGCGGAGTACCTATGATCATACCGTAGTTGAACCATCCATTGTATAATTTATTATTATAATTATTATCGATACAACTTATTTGGTCGGGGATTAACTTATCGCTATCGTGATAAATAGGGCCCGATTGATTTTTTAAGTTGAAATATTCAACGGCTACTCCGGTAATCCATTTAAACTCTTTAAGTGTTAATTCGACGCCGACAAGCTGTTCGGTCCATAGACCATACTCCCAGAACATCTGTGAGTGGTCGTCGAATACGTGGTCGTAGTAGGTGCGCAATTTCCATTTCTTATCGTCCCACGTCAGTGCGCCACTCCAACTGCCCAAATGGTTGCCCGAGACATTGCCTTGGTCTATGCCTGCGTAACTATCGTCTCCTTTGGTTGGAATAAGTATCTTAAAATAGTCAATAAAACGCGTGGGATTCTTAATGTTGTTATCTTTTCTACCATACGTGTTGTATATATATCCTCCGAATTGTGCTACCATATTAAGCCCAAATTCAAATGTAAGTGGAAATCTGTTGTCGTTTCCAAATTTAAAATCTACTCTTTTTGAGTGGTAACGCACAGCCGAGGTTCGTTGGCTGTCCTCTGATGTAAAGTCTTTTTGCCATTTTTGGTCGGTGAACCAGCCATAAGCCAAATGTCCACGCAGGGTGAACCAACCGTTTGTGCCGAAAATATCCCAATATTCGGGAATCTCAATGCGAACTTGTGGAATGGGGCGTGCATTGCCACTTTCAACGAGGCTGCCGGTTGATAAGCGATGGTTGACAAGAGTGCTCCAACGCTCCTTTTGTCCAAGCGACAGGGTAAAAATCTTCCAGCTAATGTCGGCGTATGCTTGTTGCAGAATTATCGTTGAGGTGTGATTGTGTGATACTAAAAAATCTACTGCATAATCGGCCTTCCACTCATTGCTTATTTTGTTTGTTCCCATAAGGGCTGCCCGAACATATCCGCTACGCGTGTCTATACTGCCCAACCCTTGTCTGTTGGATATGTGCCAAAATGGCGTGTAGTCTCCATTCGAGGCCACTCCGTTCATTTCGATGTTATATTTTAAGTCTTGTGCTGATAATACTGCCGATAGAGATATTAACAATACAAATAATATATTTCTCATTTTAGTGAGTTGTGTATATGTAGTCATATTTAGACTGTTATATGAAAAATATGAACCGATTATTTAGAATTTAATATTTTGTTCTTAATTCCTTTACGCCAAAAATAATGCCATATTCTAAAGAATGGTGCATACATAATTTCGAGTGGATGGTATTTTAAAAAACGAATATTACGCTTGGTCTTGTATATAAAGCGGACAAATGGGTTGTTGCTGTATAATTTTTTGCTTATTCTATTATCGAATGCTCCAAAATTACCCGAAAGCATAATCTCGTTGATAAGAAATTCACCTTGTCTTTTGTCGGGTGGGGCAATAAGAAACTTTTCTGGCATTTTGAATACTTTTTGCAGTACATACATTGTGGCGCGTGCAAACCCATACAGGTTAAACTCTTTGAGTGCTGTTATAGTCTCCTCCTTTTCTTTTGGGGTAAAGCCGGCTGTCAGCACCATATAGTAGTCGAGTATTTGTCTGAGGCCTATTCCCTCGGCAAAAAGATGACGGTAAATGTGTAGCAATATGAACACTCTGTTGAAAGAGAGTGTGGGTACATTTATGTAGCAATCGTCCTCGAACCGGACACTGTTGTTGAAAGCCGGCTCGGCATTTTCTTTGAAAAATTTCTGTAATTTACGATTGACAAAATAGTTGTTCATCCACGAGGGAGTAAAGTGAATCTCAACGTCTATATCGCGTAGTATAGGAAAATCGACGTGATGATATACTGGCTCACTATTGGGACTGATGGTATCTATGTACTTAATAACTTTTTCGCGTGTGCCATCGAGCCAAATATCAATGTCGCCGGGATGACGATAGAGCGGTTGAGGGTAGAGCAGCGCTATGCCTTGTCCTTTTAAAATTGCACTTTTGAAGCCGTCCTTTAAAAACAGCTCGGTTATCTTATGGGCATATTTATTTTGTTTCTTATTTTCGTTCTTTAAACGCTCGCTGTAAAGATACCATTTTATTAAAATGTCTTTGGGTGGACGTTTAGCCTCGGGTAGCTTTTCCAATGCAATAAAAGTGATTCCGGCAAGGGTCTGTTTTTTTGATATTTCATATATATCTTCCCATTGCTCCCTTGTTATATCGTCAGGGAAATTGCAATCGGTATTAAGCGCGATGCGTATCAGCTTAAAAAAGAGAATTGTCGAGTAACTCTGTCTCATACTCTTATTCTATTGTTTTGTTCTTACGTTTAGCGTAATAAATATGTGGATTACAGCGAAGATAGGGCAAAGGAGTAAGATAAATAGAACTACGACTTCAGACTTTTTTACTGCGAGTACACAATATCTTCACAAATTATTGCAAATATAGGGCAAACTTAATAAACAGCAAAAAATATTTTCTTAATTTATTATATTATCACAACAGTCTTTGTTATATGTGATTCTATTTTTGCAGTAAAAAAAATTATGGACAAATGTGGTAGAAAGAATGTATCATTCAGTAGGTCGGGATTTTCGGTGCTGAATAGAAAATTGGAACAGAAATTAGAAATTCTGAAAGATTCTCTCTCAAGAAAAGATGCGTGGATTTATGTCGCTTGGAGCAACGATGCGTCGCTTGATGATTTTAAGCAGCGCGGGTGTTATATTATCGATGGAGTACGTTCGGGAGTGGGCGGTGGCTTTCCCGATATTGGCACAATTGAACAAGGGGCTTTTTCGGCCATATTGATGGTGGTCGACTCTACTCCGGTAGGTACTGCGCGAGGCGAAGGAGTATTGGGGCAATTTTTAATACTTTCGGATTGTGCAACGCAAAAAACAGCCGTATATACACGCACAAACATTTACGCGGCAGAAAAGAACAACTGGAGTGCGTGGAGCGAACTTGGCGAAAGACTTACAATTGAAAATAAACTCGCCAAGCTTGAGCAGGCGGTGTTTCCTCTTGAGCTCGCACTATCGGTATCTCCCTCTACAGCGCAGGAATACACCGGCGCAAGTAAGAGTTTCACTATCTCGTGGACGGTGAAGATTGCGGGCGAGACGGCTCTGCCATCTAAAATTATTCTCACGGTTGGTGGCGAGGCTGTTGTGGTGCCCGAGGGGGCATCATCGGTGCAAGTGTCGGCTTCAAATGACAAGACAGTGTCGCTCACGGTGGTGGCCGAAGGCCGCACGGCAACAAAAACAGCCAACATAAACTATGCAAGGCGTTACTATTCGGCGGTGGTCGATAGTGCTTGGACGCCCACAAGCGACACTGTAAAGGCGCTTGAAAAGACGGCTCTTAAGACGGCTGCTGCTGCAACGGTGTCGTACAGCGCCGCCACACAGATGCAAATTGTTTTTGCCTATCCTGCAAGCCACGGGCTAATGTCAACAATAAAAGATGGTTACGGCAACTCAATGTTTACCTTGGGCGACGACGGAAAGACGTTTAACACAGCTCCTGCCACTGTGAAGGTAACGCTCTCGGGTGGCGCTCAGATAGATTATTACGTTTATCGGTCGGCCGTAACAAATGTTGCAAGCGGCAGCGTTACCTACACAACTAAATCATACGACTAATCCTAAAAAAATATACAACTATGGCATTCAATTATCAAGAAAACATCAACTATAATAACGATAAACCTAATTTTGTTCGCGACACGGTAAAAACACTCGCGGCGCTGCTTGCCGTTGACCCGGCTGCAAGGGGGTACGACTACGGACATATTGTCTTTTGCGAGGAGGACGGCCGACACTACAAATTTAATTACGATTACAGCAACCCACCCGCCGATAGCGAAAAGGATGCTGTTACGGGGTGGTTTGTGCTGCTGCAAGCCGAGACCGATTTATCGGACTACTATAATAAGTCGGAGGTAGATAATAAAATTGCAAGTGTCGATTTATCGGACTACTATAATAAAACAGAGGTAAATAATAAGTTTGACTATGTTGAGGAGGAACGTCAAAACTTGATAACAGCCCTTGCCGATGGCGGTTTTCAGGTTGGATTTGCTTTTGAGGCCGATAAGGCAAACAGTGTCGCGGATGGCAGTGTAAAAAAGGCTTCTTTGGATGCGGAGACCTTGCAGATGGTTACATCTATCGACAACCTTGAGACTGCCAACACAATAAATCCTTTGTCGGCCAACCAAGGTAAGATACTAAATGAGAAGATAGAGGCTAATAAGGTAACTATGGATAGCTCGTTCATAGCCGATTCAGAGAATCCGGTGATGAACAGGGTGCTTCACGCTCAATTTACGCAGGTAGAGGGGCAGTTTGATGAGGTTGAGTATGACATTGCTGCCAACGCAGCTGCCATTGCCCAAGAAAAGACACGTGCCGAGGAGGCCGAGGCTGCCATCACCGACCTCATCTCCTCGGATGCTGCGATTGTTGAGACCCTGACGCAGGTTGCCGCGTGGCTTTCAGACGAGACCACCGAGGGCGAGGCCGCCACACTCATTGCCGATGTCGAGGGGCTGAAGATTATTAAGCCCGTTCTAAACGCTCACGAGAGTATAATAGGTATAAAAACCGTTACCGATATTGTTGACGCTGGCAAATATCCTGCAAGATTAGACCTTTCGACAGTACCGCCTACGGTAGTTGTCTATACAACAGAATCGGGGTACTTTAAAGGTTACAGAATCGACCTTACACCGTATAAGATTGGTTATAAGGCGGTGTATTTCCGCGGGGCAAATTACGGTGTGTCATCTCAAGTTGTAAGGGGGTATATTGTCGATGACGACGGTGTTGTTGAATCGTGGGTAGAGAATATCGAGAGCAATACCAACGGCTGGCAGACATTGCCTATTACGGCAAATTCCAATACGCTTGTGGCTACCTCTTGTTTCAGCTCAAGCGGTGGCGAGGTGTGGACACCCGAGTTTGTTATGCTCATAGCAAACGATGGGTTGATATTAAACGAGATTGAGAAACTAAAAAACACTACTGAAGCAAATACCGAAGCGTTTAGTGCATTGGACGATGATATTAACGGCTCGAATAAAACTCTTACGGTTGCCATTCCCGCGGGTGTTTATAACCCTGCCCGCTACGATGGCAGCGACGCAAGTAGTACTTATAAAGGCTACAAGGTCGATTTATCCTCTTATCGCGGTGAGTACGATTTTGTAGAGTTTACGGGTGCCAACTTTTCTTCCTCAAATTCCAATGATGCTATTATCCGTGGATTGATTCTTGACGTTGACGGTAATGTCGAATCAAAGACGGTAAACGTCGAGGCAAGAAGCATCGGCATCGAGCGATTACCGCTCACTGAGCGCTCGGCTACTCTGTGGGCCTCTTACGTAACTGATACATCTGTTGTTGCCGATGCGTATAAGGAGCTGGCTGTCAAGCCATCGGATGTTACTCTTATAAAAGACCGTACGGGACTGACCGAGCGTGTCGAGGCGCTTGAGAATCTTGGATTAGAGGATATTGCCGATGATGTAAACTCTCTCTCGGGCACGGTTGATGTGCTCACCGAAAATGTAACTGCTTTAGAGAGGAATGTAGGTGAAATGAGCGAGGTTCTCATAAGTACCGATGAGATTAGGGAAACTGTTACGATAACGGAGTATAAGAAGACTGCTGCAAGGATTGCTGATGAAAATGCAACACCGCTGACGATGGTGCAATCCTCCTCGGGTTACTTCCTTGCGTATAAGATTGATTTGACGCCTTACAGAGGGAAGTATGATAAGGTGTTTTTCAGGGGCTCAAACTATAACAGCATTGCAGCAGGTACAAATGTTATTGTCAGGGGAATGATAGTGCTTGATGATGGTGTAACGGTGGAATCGTATGTGCCTATTGCGGATAATAAGACAAATGGCTGGCAAGAACTGCCCATTACGGAGAACTCGGCAACCTTGTGGGCTAATTATTGTAAAGAAACCACAGGCGGCGAGGTGTGGTATCCTTATGCAGAAACAGATGCAACGGATATTACCGATTATGTCGAGCTTATAAAAGACCCTGTGGTGGGACTGAGTGAGCGTGTCGAGGCGCTTGAAAAACTCGGATTAGAGGATATTGCCGATGATGTAAACTCTCTCTTGGGCGAGGTTGAGGCGTTGAGCAGCGAGGTGAACGCCGTTAGTGGCGTGATTGTCGGTGCAAATGAGGAACTGGAGATTACCGATTTTGTAACAGGGCAACTCGCAGTAAGATTGGATTTTTCGACAACACCGCCAACAGCTGCCGATAGCAGTTCGGGCTATTTCGCCGGTTATAAGGTTGACCTGACAAAGTACAGGGAAAAGTACAATTTTATCTATTTTCGTGGTGCCAATTATGGAGTATCGGGTAGCCTTGTAAGGGGTTATATTGTCGATGACGACGGTGTTGTTGAATCGTGGGTAGAGAATATCGAGGCCAATAGTAACGGTTGGCAGGAACTGCCCATTACCGAGAAGTCGGCTGCGCTTAGAGCCTCGTATTGCACCTCGGCTTCGGGTGGCGAGGTGTGGACGCCGGAGAAGGTTGTTTTAAGGCGGCGCATAGTGGGAATGTCCGACAGGATTGATTCTGTTGAGGCCGACAACGACAGCCTTGCGACAAGTATCGACGAGCTCTCGGCCAAGGTCGATTATCTCGAAGAGACCGGAGGATTGCAACAGATAAACATACATCTGCCCGACGACTTATATGTGTTATCCGGCCGTGTAACACAACTCTTCTTCCGTGGCTTCATTCAGGCTGTAAATCCGTATAATTACGATATTAAAGTGATGTGTCAATATGGAAAGTTGTTTCCAAGATATTTAGAATTTTCAGATACAACTCCTATTGGTGATTATCCTTTAAGAATCCAAATAAGAGATAATAACCGAAAAATTATTGCTGATGAAGAATGTACTTTGCACGTTGTAAATGTGCCCACCGGATTAAGTAAAAATATTCTCTGCTGCGGTGCAAGTGCAACTCAAACAGGACGTTGGCCCGGAGAATTAAAAAGACTATTAACCACAGATAATCCTAATGTGAATTTTGTGGGCAGAAAACCCGGAAGTGATGAACCTGAAGTAATGCTTGAAGCTACTGGTGGTTGGACTTGGAGCAGCTTTATAACATCGGGGCAAACGGCTATTCGTTTTTATGTAACCTCGGCAATAGGAAATATAGGCTATGGTACTAAATTGCTGTTAGGCGGTAAAACTTATATAGTGCTTGAAGTAAATCTTACTGAAGGTGTTGGTAATATTCGCTGTCAGCCTCCTACAAGTGATGATACACCTTCCGTGGAAAGTGGTACACTTGTTTCTGATGATGGTTCGGCAACCCTCGAATTTTCTTCTTGGGTATCAGAAAAATTTATCCCATTTTATAATTCAGAAACTGAGGCTATTGATTTTAAAACTTATGCTGATAAATATTGTAATGGTAAAATAGATGTAATTGTTATGCACGTTGGTGTAAATAGTATGATATGGGAGGCTGCAATAGGAGGTATTTCAAGTATAATTGCTACAGCTAGAAAATTTATTGATGGATTTTTAAATGATTTTCCCGATGGCAAACTTATTTTTGCAGCAATTCCAATGCCTGATTATGGTTCAAATGTTTATGGTATGTCTTCATCCGTCGATTGGAGTGTTTGCCGTTATGGTACTTTAACGGCGTTCATGCTCTATAATACTGCTATGTACGAGCTTAGTCAGACTGATGAATACAAGGGTAAAGTATTTTTTGCACCAAGTAATATGTTCTTTGATACTGATTATGGCTATCCTAAAACAACAAAGAATGTAAATACTCGCATCTCTAAATACACAGAAGTTATAGATACAAATGGTATGCACCCGATAGCAGAAGGTAGTTATATGATTGCCGATGGTGTTTTGCCGATATTTTCGATACTATGATATTAGGTACACATAATAGCTCCATAGGGGGACGGCTTACGTGGTGGCCGTGCTCCCTGTGGATGCGTTAAAAGATATAATTATGAATTGGATTGAGATTATTGTAACTGCGGTGGGAGCATTGGGCGGCCTTGAGCTGCTCAAATGGCTGCTCACCCGCAAACAGAATGCACGTATGGCCGAGGCTAAGGCCGACAGCGACGAGTTTCACTACCTGAAAGAACGCATTGAGTTTGCCGACAAGCAGCTGCTCGAAAAGGAGCAGCGCTTTGTGGAGCAGACCGAGCTGGTGCGCGAGCTCAACCGTCGGCTGCTGGAGAGTAATCATCAGCTGTTGGGCAAGCAGGTGGAGATTGGAAACTTGCAATCGAAGGTTAGCGAGCTGTTGGCCGAAAGGAAAATGAAACTGTGCGAGCGTCGGGGGTGCAAGGAGAGGCAACCGCAGAGTGGGTATTAAAGCGCCTGCGGCAAGGGGCTTGGGGAATATGTCCCCAATTAAAAAAGATAATAATT
>CAYYEL010000012.1:17906-35612 GCA_964470845.1 uncultured Bacteroidaceae bacterium
GGAATATGTCCCCAATTAAAAAAGATAATAATTGTTTGATATGAAACCAAGAGGACGCGCCTGCGGCAAGGGGTTTGGGGAATATGTCCCCAATTAAAAAAGATAATAATTGTTTGATATGAAACCAAGAGGACGCGCCTGCGGCAAGGGGTTTGGGGAATATGTCCCCAATTAAAAAAGATAATAATTGTTTGATATGAAACCAAGAGGACTAAGGAATAACAATCCGCTGAACATAAGGCGGAACAGCACCCGGTGGCAAGGCCTATCCGAGGTGCAAAAGGATAGTGAGTTTTTTACTTTCGTCGCTCCCGAGTGGGGCTACCGTGCCGCTCTGCGCACGTTGCAGAATTACCGACGCGTTCACGGCCTGACTACTCTTAGGGCGTGGATAAGCCGCTGGGCGCCGCCAACAGAGAACGTCACAGAGGCTTACATCGCCTTTGTCTGTTCCCGAGCCGGGCTGCCCGACAGCGTTGAGCCCAACATCGAGAACAGGGTTATTATGTGTAACATTGTGGCGGCAATGAGCCACTTCGAGAATGGCGTGCCCGCAAATCTGAAAGATGTTATAAAAGGATGGGAGTTGCTGCAAAAAGTGTAAAAATGTTGCAGAATAGGGCAGTGTGTTTTTTTCCTGTTATCAGATTATATTTTCAAACAATATTGCAGCTGCAACAGTCAAACAACCAGCAACAGCAACCGACAGGCTGCTCATTGCACCTTCTATCTCGCCAATCTCCATTGCTTTTGATGTACCCATCACGTGTGATGCAGTACCAATGGCAATTCCTTTGGCCACAGGATGCTTGATACCGCAAATACGGCACAAAACATCCCCCGCAATATTCCCGAAAAGACCTGTTATCATAATTGCAGCAACTGTTATTGCAATGTAACCGTCAAGTTCGTGCGACAATCCAATTCCTATTGCTGTGGTAATGGATTTTGGTAACAGAGTAACGTATTCTTTGTGTCCCAAGGCAAAAACTATTGACATTATGGCAATAGTAATACCGCTTGTGAGTACTCCCGATGCTATTCCTATGAGAATTGCAGTCGCATTTTTCTTCAACAGTTGTATTTGCTCGTATAGTGGAATAGCAAGACACACGGTCGCCGGGGTTAATAATATGCTTATGTGGCTTGCACTGTTATTGTAGCTGCTATATTCTATACCCATTATCGCAAGCACAGAGATACAGATGGCAATTGCTACAAGCAATGGGTTGAAAATAAATATTTTGAACCTCTTTTTAAGTATAACTCCCAGTAAATAGGCACTCAAAGTAAGTGCTATCCCGAAGAATAATGAATTTTCAAGAATTTGCATTGTTGTCCTCTCCTTTCTCCTTAAAGCCTATTATGAATTGTGTTATTCTGCCCGAGACTGCAAGTACTATTATGGTCGATACAAGCGATATTGTAATTATCGCAATGAGAAACTCTTGCATAATTTCCCAAGAATCCATAAGTCCCACTGTCGGGGGAATGAACATTATGGGCATAATATATATTAGGAATTTTCCAGTCTCTTTTACAGCCGATAATTTCAGCAGTTTCGTTGACAACAGTGTAAAGAGTATTATCATTCCGTATATGCTTGCGGGAATTGGCAACGGAATTAAATTGTTTAGTATTTCACCAATAAGTGAAATGGTAATTATTATTGTGAATTGTCCTATGTATTTCATAAAAACCGAATATTATTATTAAAAAAATAGTTTCTTGTCGCTCTTTTTTTGCGAGTAATTCGCGAGCGATTGTGCACGAAGAAACCTGCCTGCTCTTTCTTTTGCTCAATTTTAAATAAAAAAAATCGTAAAAATATCATCTTTTTCTACCTTGTAATAATCTATTAACAAAGTATAAGTTGTTGATATTTAAACGATTGAATTGTTTGAGCGGTAAACGGGGCTCGAACCCGCGACCCTCAGCTTGGGAAGCTGATGCTCTACCAACTGAGCTACTACCGCAAATTTTTCGCTTGCGAAGGTACAACAATAATTTGTTTTTTCAGTTGTTTTTTTGCAAAAAAATAAGAAAGGTATTTAAATTTCTATTAAATCCTTTTCATTTATAACAGTCCGATTCGTAGCTCATTTATAAAAACTCTCTGTATTATTCTTTTTTACCACTGTGTGTTACTTTGTAGATGTTCTGTTAAATAACCTCTGTTTGTTAACATAAATTATAGATGATTTTTAAGGAATATAAGGAGAATTTATTTAAAATTGCAAAACTATTTACTAACCTAAGAAAAAATGAGGGAATTTTGGTTCTCCTCGGAACAACTATGAAATTAAAGACAATTTTATTGGCTTTATGCCTTTTCGTGATTCATTTCTTGTATGCACAAGAGAGTGTATATTCTGTAAAAAACAGTGCGCAAATAAAACAGCGGCCCAAACTATACAACCCTTATATGGTCGAGCCGCTTCCGTTGAGTGCTCCCGATTGGATGCGTGATATTGCAAATAATCCCTCGGGGGTGAATTTCAATGAAATGCAACGCTTGTTCAATGAGTGGAAGGCTTCGGATGTAGATGTGCGTGTAAAAACTGTCGATAATAAGCCTGCTTATAATTTTTTTCGTCGCTGGATGAGTGCTTACCGTGCTTATGTTGACGAAAAAGGTAATATATCTTTGCCGACTATGAGCGATTATGCGGCAATGGTCGATTCAATGAATGCTCGTGTAATGGCTGCTAATGTCTCGGACAGCTGGCCTATTTGGCGTAATATCGGGCCTAACAGAACCTTTGAAAATAAAAATGGCGAGGTTAGACGTAAGGATTCACAAGTGTGTGTCTATCGTATTGCTGTCAGCCTCAGTGATAGTGCTACATTATATTGTGGTACAGAGGCCGGTGTGGTTTTTAAGACCGTCAATCACGGCGAGACGTGGCAGGCTTGTGCACCGCAGCACAATTTTGGCGGGCCTATTTTCAGCATAGCTGTCCATCCCGCTGATAATAACATTGTATATGTGGGCGGCGGGCCGTGGCTGTGGAAAAGTATCGATGGTGGTAACAGTTGGACACGTTGCGCCGATATAACCAATCGTGCAAACTCAATACGTATCGACCCGAATGATACGAATAGGATAACAGTTGCTGCCGGTGGCAATAATGACGATAATGCCGGTGGTGGATTCTATATCTCGACCGATGGTGGTGAGTCGTTTTTTTGCTCGTTATATGGTACTTGTTTCGACCACGAGCTACAACCCGGTAATCCCTCGCGCATCTATCTTGTGCGTCGCGAGGCGGTGGGGCCGTGGGCCGGAATTTATGTATCGGACGATGCGGGTTATAGTTGGCAGCAAAAGGAACTTCCGACTTATATGATGATATGCGGACGTTTGGCTGTTAGCGAGGCTGAAGGTGGACAAGATTATGTATATGCGCTTGTTACGTGCGACCAATGGGGATACGACCGTGGCCCTCTTGGCGGCACGGGCACTCCTTATATACTGCTCTCAAAAGATGCCGGAGAGACGTGGGAGGATAAGACTGTGAATGAGGGCAGTTGGCATTGGTCGAACACATTTTCACCAATTATGGACGAGAATGGTGGGCAAGGCTATTTTGATATGATGATTGGAGCATCGAACAAAAATCCATCACACGTGCTCTTTGGATTGTGCTCGCTTTATCGCTCGACCGAGGAGGGCGTGTGCAATTATCGCGACCACGGCATCGGAGGCTATCAGCGTAACGATTGGATGCATTGCGATATTCAGGATATTGTAATGCATCCTTGTGGCGATACTTGGATATGCAACGATGGTGGTATTAAATACTCTCGGGATTTTTTCGAGACAAAAGGCGAGGATAGATACGATGGTATATATGCATCGGATTATCAAGGGCTTGGTGTCGGATGGAACGAGGATGTGATGGCGGCCGGCCGTTGGCATAATGGTGATGTTGTACACGCTGCAACTTATGGCGAAGGTAACAGCGTACACGTAGGCGGTGTGGAAATTGCAACCGGATATGTGATGAGAAGTAACCCTTGGAAGGTCTATTTTACAGATGCCGCCACACGAATTATGCCACGTGAACTTGATGGCACAATAGAGGAGGATTTCAGAACGTGGTTCAGTGATAAAAAACCATACGAGGTGCTGCGCATAAACGGTGATATTGCAACCGATCCTCGTTATGCTCTGCGAGTTTTTCTTCAAGATATGACAAATACGTGGGAAGGTTATATTTCGTATGACGAGGGGGCTTCGTTCCAAAAAGTCTTTGACAGCGAGGGTGAGGACTTTTTTAGTTACGAATTTGCTCGTAGTAATCCCGACAGGGTGTATATCTCGGGTAATTGGAGTGTGTGGCGTTCGGATAATGGCGGTGAAAGTTTCTACTCTTGCGAGGCACGCCCTTTCCCCGAACTTGACGATGTGCTACACTATACACGCGTTGTTGTTGACCCTAACGACGAAAATCATCTGCTTGTTATATGCAACGACCGCTATGGAGCAGTCAGTGAAAGCTTCGACGGTGGGCAGAGCTGGACACCTTATAACTTGGCCAATCTCTCGAACATAAGGATACATCAGATTATTCTCGTGGGCGATAATCACGGTAGTTGTTACGTTACAAGCTACGACGGGGCAAGTGTCTATTTCCGCGATAATTCAATGGACGAATTTATTGACTATTCAAATGGATTGAATCCCGGAGCACGTATCTCTAAGGTTGTACCTTATTACAAGGATGGCGTTCTGCGTATGGCTACCAATCAGGGGTTGTGGGAGGCGCCTCTTTATCACCGCGATTTTGTACCGGTGGCTCAGCCTATGGCACTGAATCTTGGTAGTGGGAATCTGACAGGCAATGCGCAGAAAGAGGTTCAATTCGATAGTTACAGTATTGTTCGTCAGGATGAGAATACTATTTGGAATTGGAGTTTCTCGCCGCAACCACAGTATGTGAGCGATGCTAATGTGCGCAATCCGCGTGTGGTTTTTGGAAGGCCCGGAAAATATGATGTTACTCTTACTGTAACAACTCCTTCGGGAACGTCGTCGCGCACAATCAAAGAGATGATTGTGATTGATGGCGAAACATCCATAGAAAATGAGAAAATCGGCGAGGTGGGGCTGAAAAAAACAATTATTGCAAAGGGCGAGAATCTGTCGCTTATAACAACAGGCCTACACTCTAAAGCTCTGTTTATGGTGCACGGTACAAAGGGACAAAGGTTGCTTGAGGCTGAAATATCGGCCGGCGATAATAGTGCCGAAATTGAAACGGGCAGCCTTGCTTCGGGAGTATATATTTATTCGATAAGCAGTGCAACACAAAAATTCTTTGGTCAATTCATTATAAAATAAAGAAAGTATGAAACTAAAAAATATATCCTTATCACTTTTATGCAGTCTCTCTTTGATTAGCTCTGTAACTTTTGCCAACGAAAGCAGCGACTCGTTGTTTGTACCTTATAAACTTAATTATCTGCCTGCGGGAGCGCCTGCTTGGATGATACAACTTACAACCCCCGATGGGCTCGACTATAATGCTATGGTCGATAGTTTCGAGATTTATTTAAAGAGTACTCCGGGGGCAAGATATAAATCGCGCGACACTAAGCAGGTGGTAAATCATTTTCGCCGCTTCCAAAAAGCCTATCTGCGCTTCGTGCAGACTGATGGCATAATACGATTGCCCGAGGCTCGTCTGTATCATAATGATATTGATGATGCGGCAAATGAAATTAAAGCCCGACGGGCAGTGCGTAACCGTACAGCACAGGGTGATGGAGACACTGTGGCTCCGTGGCAGGTAATTTCGCCTATTGTAACCTATGATTATCTGCACAAAAAAGTATCTCCTGCGCAGGCCAATATTCAACGATTCAAGGCTTCACGCTCGAACCCCGAAATTCTTTATTGCGGCTCGGAGACGGGGATGGTCTTTCGCACCGAAGATAAGGGCGAGACGTGGCATCCTTGTAACGATGGCGAGTGGATGGCCGGTGAAATTACCACAGTCGATATAAGTGCAAACAACCCTAACCGTGTACTTGTGGGCGCCGGTGGCGTCTTTTGGATAAGCAATGACGGCGGTGATAATTGGGAGAATATAACCCCCGAGAAGGACAAATATGCCCGTACAAGCTCGGCGCTTTTTCATCCGGCCGATGATAATATAATTCTTGCAGGCGACCGCGAACAATTGTGGCGTTCGACCGACGGTGGCAATACGTGGCAGTGGATGTTGGGTGGAATGGTTTTTGATGTTAAATTCTCGGTTCAGAATCCAGATGTGTGCTACGTGGCAATTGAGCAGGATTATACGGTTAAACTTTATAAAAGTGTCGATGGTGGTGCTTCGTGGCGTCTCCTAAGGCTCGGCGAGCAGCCTTTAATAAGTGCGCGTATAGGGTTGAGCGAGGCCGAGAATGGAGCCGATTATGTCTATCTGTGGGCGTGTCGCAGGGATGAGTATTCGCAAGGTGGCCCTTTATATTTCAGTGGCTCGCCATTGCTGTATAAGAGTGTCGATGGCGGTGAGACGTTTACTGTTACCGACCCTGTGTCGCAGCTCGAACCTTTTGATGTTATGGGTGGACAGGGTTATTACGACCTTGTTTGTACGGCGTCGGCTACCGACCCCGAGACGTTGCTTGTGGGAATAATACAGCTTTATCGTTCGACCGATGGCGGTAAGACTTTTGAAAATATCGGTGGTTATTATGGGCGCTTCGATTTACATTGTGATATGCAATGTGTACAGACAAATGGCACGGGGGATACGTGGCTATCGACTGATGGAGGAATGATTTACAGTAACGACTTTTTTCTTGCCGATGCGCAACCTAAATTGTATGGATTATATGCCTCGGAGATGTGGGGCTTCGACCAAGGGTGGAACGAGGATGTAATGGTTGGCGGGCGTAATCATAATGGTAATATGTCGCAACTCGACCGGTACAATGGTGTTACATTGTCGATGCGCGGCTCGGAGCGTCCGACAGGATATGTGTTTCTGTCTAATCCTCGAAAGGTGGCCTTCAGCGACTCGGAGAATGTAATAATGCCCGACGATTGGCAAGAGGAGTTTGTGCCGTTTCTTGATTTTTGGACTTACCCCAAGGAGTCGTCGCAACACGGAATAGGGTTTGAATTCGACCCACGCTATGCACAATGCTTTTATATTGTACAGGGAACGGGCGACAATGAGCACAAAACATTATGGCGCACACGCGACGATGGAGCTTCATTCTCAACTGTCTATACTTTTGATAAACCAATAAATGCAGTTGCATTATCGCGCTCAAATCCCGATAAGATAGTTGTTTCGACTTGGGGACGCATATATTATTCGCTCGATGCCGGTAAAACATTTGAGGAGTATCTTATTCCCGATGAAATGACTTACAGTATAAATTATAAAATAGCCATTCATCCTACCAACGAAGATGAAATATGGGTTAGCGATGGTAATGCAGGCGGCTTTTGGCGCACTGTGGATAATGGTGCAACGTGGGAAAAGTTAGATGACGGCCTGACATTTCCAAGCTGGGACAATAAAATGGAAGAGCATCAGGTGGGGCGCTTTTTCCTCACCGGAAACGAGAAAAATGCTGCTTATGCAATAGCCTATACTATGGGCTATCTTAACGAGACTTACACAACGCCTCGCGGCAGGGTTCTTTATCGCGACGATACAACAAACGGATGGGTCGATTATAGCGAAGGCCTTCCCCGAGTTGTAAACTTGAACCGTATGCTTCCTTTTTACAAAGAAGGGGTAATACGCCTTGCAACAAACAATGGAATCTGGCAACGCAGCCTTGTCGATGCGAATTTTAAACCAATTGCACAGCCTTTGATTTTGAATGCAGGTTCGGGCGATAATACACAAAGTGATTATCCGCGTACTATTCATCTTGATAGTTACAGTATCGTCAATCAGAATGATGCCGAGTGGAAGTGGAGTATTCTTCCTGCACCGTTGTCTATCACAGCCGATGATGTGCGCAATCCCATTATAACAATTGAACCCGACCAAACATACGACATTACGCTGACTGTTACAACTGCTGCGGGTAGCGACACAAAGACCATAAAAGGGATGATAAAAGGCAGCAAGGCTGTTACTGAGACTGATGTAAACGCCGCTGATGCTGCCGATAGGGAATTGCTGCTTGTAAACGGTAATGTGCTGCAAGCAGGCGGAACGCTTATTTTCGAGCCACGCTCGTTAGTCGGCAATGTAAGTTTGATGATTTATAATTCCGAGGGTAAGGTTGTGTGCCAAACAACTGCTGCTGCAAGGTTCGAGGTCTCGACCACGGGCTATACTCCCGGCGTCTATTTTTATATGGCGGTCGATGAAGGCGGATTCCGTAAGACCGGAAAATTATTGATAAAATAAAGCTACAATCATCATAAAATAACAGCACTATGAGAAACTATATATTATCAATTCTTTTATTCTTTGCATTTGAGGCTTTATGTGCACAAGATAGTCTGACAATTACTTTGGAGAAGATTGTTGTCTCGTCGAGCCGTTGGTGTCAAGAGAGCGAGTCGCAACCTATAAAAATAAGCCGCATAACTTTTGACGACGCAAATGTCTTTAACCCTCAGACGATGGCCGACCTTTTGGGACTGACGGGTGAGGTGTTTATACAGAAAAGCCAATATGGAGGCGGAAGCCCTATGATACGAGGCTTTGCAACAAACAGACTGCTTTACAGTATAGACGGGGTTCGTATGAACAGCGCAATATTTCGTGCAGGAAACATACAGAATGTAATATCTGTTGACCCCTTTGCTGTCGAGGCAAGCGAAGTGTTGTTTGGCCCGGGCGCGGTGAGCTATGGTAGCGATGCCATAGGCGGAGCAATGATTTTCAGGACGCTTACTCCTAAACTCTCCAATGATAAGAATCCCTGTTTTTATGGGGGTGCGACGGTGCGCACAGCGACAGCCTCTAACGAACTTACGACACATTTGCACGCCGGAGCCGGTTGGAAACAATGGGCCTTGCTCATCTCCTTTACTTTTTCCTCGTTCGACGACCTTGAACAGGGAAAATATGGTCCCGAAAAATATGTGATGCCTTATATCGTACTACCCAATTATAATGTAAATGGAGTATTTGATGTAGTTACGCATAATAGCGACAAACGCAGACAAGCACCCAGTGGTTATTCGCAATTCAATTTTATGCAAAAGCTGCGCTATAAGCCCGCTGCGGCGTGGAACATTGAGTATGCTTTTCATTTGAGCCGAACATCTGAGTATGCACGATACGATCGTCATCAGCGTATGCGTAAGGAGATGCCCCGATACGCCGAGTGGAACTATGGCTCGCAAAAGTGGATGATGAACCAATTGAGCGTTGAGCACGCCGCCCGAGGCCTGTTTTATGATTCGTTACGTATAAATCTTGCACTACAACGCTTTGAAGAGAGCCGCATAAGCCGCGAGTTAAATAAACCGTTACGCGAAATTCAAAGTGAAGAGGTTGATGCGTGGAGTGCCAATATCGATTTTTTGAAAAGGGCTACAAAGAATTTTACATTCTCCTACGGAGTAGAGTATGTTCAGAATAATGTGCATTCAACAGCAAAAGGTGTAGATGTTGTAACAGGGACACTATCGGCTGTTCCGGCTCGCTACCCCAAAGCGAAATGGTACAGTGCCGCCCTTTTTGCTCAGAGTGAGTGGCACATTACCAATAGGCTTAATTTAGTAAGCGGTCTGCGATACAATTACTATTATATTGACAATGACTTTTCTTCGGCCGGATACTATATTCCTTTTGAACCGCAACAGAGTAGTGGAACGGGCAGTATAAGCGGCAACGTAGGCCTCAATTGGCGTCCACTGTATGGTTGGCTTTTCCGCCTTAACTATGCACGCGGATTCCGTGCACCGAATGTCGATGATATGGGCAAATTGTTTGATAGTGCCGATGGCTGCGTAACAGTGCCGAACCCCTCGCTTAAACCCGAGTATGCCGATAATTTCGAGCTTGGGATTGCTAAGATTTTTGGAAATTATCTCGAAGCGGATGTTACAGCCTATTACACACACCTCGATAATGCAATCGTGCGTCGCGATTTTCTGTTCAATGGCAGTGGAACGATGCTGTATCAAGGCGAGGAGTGTCGTGTGCAGGCATTGCAGAATGTTGCTGTTGCTCGTGTCTGGGGCATACAAAGCGCTGTGGATGTGAAAATTACGAGAGATTTCTATGCCTCGGCACGTGTGAATTATCAGTATGGACGGGAAGAACTTGACAACGGCGAGATCTCGCCTCTGCGCCACGCAGCACCCCTCTTTGGCCGGGCTGCATTGGGTTACACCGGCAAACGCTTCAGCGCCGAAGCATTTACCTGTTTTCAAGCCGAATGCAGTGCCGATGATATGCCCGACGAAGAGAAGGAAAAAACCGAATTTTACGCGCTTGATGCTCTTGGCAATGCCTATTCGCCTGCGTGGATTACGTTAAATATCCGTGCTTCGTATAAGTTTGCAAAATCATTAACGGTAAATGCTTCATTGGAGAATGTTACCGACCGTCGTTACCGCCCCTATTGCAGTGGAATAAGTGCTCCCGGACGTAATCTTACTTTAAGTCTTAACTATTCTTTCTTTTAATAGATAGTGTTTTGTGTTTCTCAATAACTTTTGTATCTTCGCATAATTAAATGATACTTGAAATATGAAAAGGCTTTTTCTTATAATTGTTACCCATATACTACTAATTGTTGCAAATAATGCGGCTTGGGCTGTAACGGGTAGCGAAACACAGAAAAAAGATAAGATAGTGATGCCCAAATTTCCCACAGGGCAACGAGGGCT
Source organism: uncultured Bacteroidaceae bacterium (assembly GCA_964470845.1). Lineage (GTDB taxonomy): Bacteria > Bacteroidota > Bacteroidia > Bacteroidales > Bacteroidaceae > HGM04593. The sequence goes on from CAYYEL010000012.1 coordinate 28,741, forward strand.
GCAAAAATACATTCTTGACGAGGTGAAATTTCCGGCCGAGGCACGTCGCAGCGGAATTGTTGGCGAGGTTGTTATCGGCTTTACAGTAGAAGCAAATGGTGTTATTACAGGGGTGAGGGTGGTGCGTTCGGTATCACCGGTATTGGATGCCGAGGCTATACGTGTTATAAAAAATATGCCCGATTGGAAACCCGGAAAGAAGAATGGTAAAAAAGTGAGGACAGAATTGACAATACCCATAAATTTTAAAGTAATTATGGATAACGACCGTACAAACAGCGAGTCGGGTATTCAACAATTTTGGAACGAGAATGTATTTTCAAACTAATGTGTCTGCTTGAAATATCTCAAAGCTCGTCTAATGTTTTTTATTAGTTTTATTACATAATAAGCAATATTTACAATTAAAAAACCAATGACTTTAAAAGTACTCCATAATAGAGAATATAAATATATTTAAATATTGGCAGTTGTTAAAAAGTAATATAAAATGAAATACAGAATAACAGAGCGATTGAATGAATTGCGTAAATATATGCAGGAGAATTCCTTGCAGGCTTTTATTGTTGTGAGTAGCGATGCACACAGCAGTGAGTATGTTGCCGACCATTGGAAAGCACGCGAGTGGATTACCGGCTTCGACGGCTCGGCCGGCACGGCGGTAATTACTCTTGATGAGGCTTGCTTGTGGACAGACTCGCGTTATTGGTTGGCGGCCGAAGAACAGTTAAGTGGCACGGGCTACACACTGATGAAAGACGGCGACGCATCGACCCCCTCGATAACATCGTGGCTGTGCAGGGAACTGAAAAACGGCGATAGGGTGGGTGTTGACGCAACAGTATGCTCAATAGCCGAGGTTGATGCTTGGCGCAATGCTCTTGCTGTTCAAGGTATTATACTCGATGATACAAAAGAACCTTTTACAAAAATATGGAGCAGCCGCCCCTCGGTTCCGTTGAACGAGGCCTTTATAATGCCCGATGAAACAGCAGGAGAATCGGCCAAGGAAAAATTGCATCGTCTGCGTGAGAATCTTGCACAGGCATCCGCCGATGGAATGCTGGTAACAATGCTCGACGAGGTAGCTTGGCTCACCAATTTACGCGGATGCGACGTTGAGTACAATCCTGTTGTTGTATCTTATCTGCTTGTAACAACCGATAAAGCCACACTGTTTGTCGATAGCAATAAGATTAACAGTGCGGTACACGAGTATTTATGCGGTGAGGGAATAGAGGCAGTTCCCTACGAGGCAGTGTGGAGTGCTCTTGCACGCTACGATAAGCCAACAATGCTTGTGCAACCCAATCGTTGCAATGCCGCCGTACGTGTTAATTTGAACCCCTCGGTGCAGATGATACTGTCCGACTCGCCCGTAGCAGCAATGAAGGCAATAAAGAACAGTGCCGAGATTCAAGGCTTTAAGAAGGCAATGCTCGCCGAGGGAGTGGCTATGATAAAACTCCTTCATTGGTTAAAGTCGGCCGTACAGAGTGGCCCACTCACCGAGCTCGATGTTGATAGAAAATTGACCTCTCTTCGTCGCGAGGATGAGAGTTTCTGCGGATTGAGCTTTGCAACAATCTCGGCCTATGGAAAGAACGGTGCAATTGTGCACTATGAGCCTACCGAGGAGAGTAACGCACCGGTGTTGCCCGAGGGCTTCCTGTTACTCGACTGCGGCGGACAGTATAAAGGAGGAACAACCGATATTACCCGTACAATAGCCATGGGCTCACTCACACAGGAGCAATGCGAGGATTATACACGAGTGTTGCGCGGACACATTTCATTGGCAACGGCAAAATTTCCCAAAGGAACGTGCGGAACACAACTCGATGTGCTTGCCCGACAGTGGCTGTGGCAGGCTGGCGAGAATTATTTACACGGTACGGGGCACGGAGTAGGGCATTTTTTGAATGTGCACGAAGGCCCGCATCAGATACGTATGAATAATATGCCGGCGCCTCTGCTTCCCGGAACAACCGTAACCAACGAACCGGGGTTGTACAAGGCCGGACGTTACGGCATACGCATTGAGAATACAATGCTCGTTACGCACTGCTGTACAACAGAATTTGGCGACTATTGCGCACTGACACCCCTTACAATATGTCCCATAGATAAAGCACCCATTATCCCACATCTATTAGGTGTCGAAGCGACAGAGTATCTGAACAACTATCACGCTTGGGTGTTTGAAACATTATCGCCCTATTTCGAGGGGGATATACTCGAATTCTTGAAAGAACAATGTGCACCGCTTTAAGAATAACAGGCTCGACACTGTTGTTGCCACTCTTGCTGCTACTCTTCTCGTGTAGCAGCAAGAGTGCTGAATGTAATTACGAACTTATAGCACACGCCGGCGGAGCTATCGACGGATATACATATACAAACAGCCGCGAAGCAGTGGAACATTCCGTCGCAAACGGTTACCGTTACATTGAGCTCGACCTTGCGCTAACGGCCGACAGCGTGCTTGTTGCTGCGCACAGTTGGCGTTTGTTCAACGAAATAAGCGGACACGCCCACAAGGGCGACATGGCGCCCACATTGCAAGAGTTTGTTACTCGCAAAATACACGGTCGTTACACGCCACTCACGGCAAAAGAAATAAACAATTACTTTTTGTCGAACGAACAAATAATCCTTGTAACCGACAAAATATCGGACGCCGAAATTTTAGAGAAAAATTTCCCCACACTGAAAAAACGGATGATGGTCGAGGCTTTCACGCACGACGATTATGTACAACTGAAAAAACAAGAATATTACAAAGTGTTGTACTCGTGTTTGGCCGATGATATTGACGAGGCAATTGTAAAACATCTGCTTCTGCACATAATTTTTGGCGATAAAATAGAGTGGATGGCACTACACACAAGCAGTGTCGAATATCCAATATTTAAAGTCGTGGATGCACTGTGCGACTATCGAGCAGCAATATACACAATCAACGACACGGCCGATATTCCTCAAGAGCTTGTAAAAAAAACAGACTATATTTATACCGATAGTTTAAGAAATAATCCCGGTGGCCGATAATAGACAGTGAGGAGCTGTGCCCAAAATTTCATTTTGGGCACAGCTCCTTTAGGTTTGTAAGAATTGACAAAATACAAGGCGTTGAGATTTAAGGCGAAAGGAGTGTACATTAGTACTCGACTGAGCCTTAATATTGATAACAACGAAGTAGCTCGCTAATTATGACGCACCTCCATTGTACCAAGATAATATTAAATTAAAAAGCAAGACCCAGCCTGAATCCTATATTATTTAAAATATCCTGTTTATAGCTCATAATATTACATTTGTTGGTAGCGAAACTGTAATATATTGCCATATGGAATCCAATGCCATTGGCCCACGGATAGTAATTAAAACCAATCTCGGGCGACATAAAGAAACCCCAACGATTCTCGTCGGTCATAAATATGTAGTAATAATTGCTGAACTGTGCATAACAAGCACCCAATTTCATCCCTACATACGGCTGAAAATCGGCCTCTTGCAGACGATAGCGTGCAAGGACACCAAAAGGCATAGTAAACATCTGATGCTGCTGGTCGCTGTTCATCGAGAGCGTTTCGTTTATGGCAATGGTTCGACGCGAGAAATACTCATTGTTGGTGTGGAAACTAAGAAACGCACCCACGGCAATTTCGGGTGTAACATAATAACCACCCTCGTAATTCATACCCCAACCACTGGCAACATTGGAAAAATCGTTACCCAAAGGGATATTAAATTGCCAATCGATATTGTAATAAGTATTTAATGATACTTGAGCCTTGCCTATCGTGGGCATAGTGGCGGCAGCAACAAGAAGCACCGCACATATAAAATTCCTTATTCGTTTCATACTGTTGAAAATTTATTAAGAAACTGTTTAAATTTTACCGAAAAAACGTGTTGATACTACCATAAGGGAATAATTCCAATTTTATTTATCGGTAGAATTACCTGTGGTAAGATAGGGCGACTGCACAAATGCTTGATTGATAGCATTAAGCGTACGCGATAGGCTCAGCGAGTTTCCATTCAGCAATCCGCAGATGTAAGAATTCCATATAACCGTAAGTTTGTCCTTTTCCACAGCCGAGGGCACTGTGCTTACAAGCTCGCCGATTATAGAGCCTGTACTGTAACTATAATAGAACGAGTAAGGGTAGTACCAACCCCATCCGCCCCAATTCCAATAGCCGGGGTAGCTGTTCCACCAAGGGCCTGTCCCATAATTGTTAAAGTAGTAGGTGTTGTTTATGTAACTTAGTTGTAGCACCATATCTGCTTCTTCGGCGCTCGAAACAGGTGTATATCCACGCTCTTCGAGGTTGGCAATATAGGCATTGACAATTGTTGTGGAATTGTTGTTGTTCCAGTAGGTAGGCTTTGCTTCATTACCAATGATTAGAATACTGTCAATCACGTGGAAGGTCTCCACAGTGTTGAAGTTTGTTCCCTTGTCGTAATTGGTATATACCAAATAGTCGTTGTCGAGCTTGTCGGTGTCGGGGTCTTTCTCGCACGAGAATACTCCAAACAGACAGGCTGCCAGAAGGGTAAAGGTTGCACACTTTTTCATAAGACTTTTTGTTTATTGGTTAATAATAGGTTGTAGCTCCGATACTATTATTTCTTGTGCCTGAGACGGTGAGCAGGGTTGGTCGATGATGCATCCATTTTGTTATTGAGACGTGTGAGCGAACTATCGCTGTTAACCCTTAGATTGATTTTTGGATTGTTGTTGTAGGATACAAGCTCGTAGATAATGGCAGTACTGTCGTTGGGAATACCAATAAATACCATTGTTTCGCCGTTGTCGCTATTGTTGACGGTGTTATTATTTTCGTCAATGTAGCTTGTGTTTAGGGTATATGTGCCATCGTCATTAAGGCTCAGTGTCTGTATGGTGAGCACTGTGCTGCCTATCTGTCCGTTGTCGAGTGGCATAAGCCCTTCAAATACAAAGGTCTGTTTGTCGGCAATGGTGCTGTCGTTAAGCATATACAGACTGTCAGTCTCACTCTCAATCACAAGTCCGGGTTGATTGTTGTTTCCGCACGAGTTACACGCCGAGAATGTCAGCGTTGCAGCAACTGCTGCCAATGTTACAATTTTTTTCATTTCTTTTTATTTAATGGTTAATGCAAACGCTTCTTTGCAAAATAACACATTTTGTGTGCGGCGGGTTTTTGTGCGATGTTTAAGAAATGAAAAAAAAGATGAAGCTGTGTCAAAAACTACATTTTGACACAGCTTCTTTAGGTTTGCGGGAATTGATAAAATGCAAGGCGTTGAGGCCTACTCTGTTACTATGCTCTTGTAGCGTGTTTGAATTATGTTGGTTGATGCAGGCGTCGGATAATAGTCGGGCACAATACCGTGCAGCATAAGATAAAGTGTACTGTAAAGCATTGTCTCGTCGATGTTGCCAAGCGCCGGAATGTTGTAGCCTTGCAACTCGCTCACTTGATAATCGGGCTCAATACCGTATGGCGAGAGGATATTGCCATCGGGGGTACAGATGGCTGCAACGGCCGGATTTATTGTAAAGTCGTAAGGCGATTCTATGCTTTGCGTGTGCAGATTGTCGCCGGCAGTGGGCTCACCTATGAGAATCACTTTGTCGTTGCCCAAATGGTATTTCAGTGCAGCGATAAATGCTTCGGCTGTACCGCGTGTGGCATTTGTGGTTATTATAAATGTGTTCCACAGACTGAATGTCGTGGGTTGCGCCTTGAGTGTGTATTGCGTCTCTTTGTCGCTGTTGTTATTGTTGTATATGAGTGAACAGAATGTGCCTCCTATTGCTTCGGGGGCAATTGCCGATGCTAATGCGGCTGCTGTCTGCAATGCTCCGCCGCTATTATATCGCAGGTCTATTATAAGGTCGGTTATTCTTTCTGAGGCATAGTGCGCGAGTGTGGGTGCGAGGCTCTCGGTATCGGCGAAACGGTTGATTATTAAATATCCTACTTTGTGGTCGGAAATATTATAGATTGTATCTAAAATTATTGCCAACGGCTCAATGTTTGTGGCTTTTGATATATTCAGTGTGTCGCCTGCTTCCCAGATGTATCTGCCATCAATTGTATCTGGGACTATACGGCTCGTGTGCAGTGTTGTTGCATCGCCGCGCTCCAAATAACCGTAATTATTTGTGGTTATACTCTTGTTACCAACGCCCGAGAGCCACATTCCGCGTTTGACACCGGCTTTGTCGGCCGGTGAACCTTTCTCGACATACAGCACGGCTGCATAGCTCTTGCCGGGCTTTATTCCAAGAGGGTCGCGTACGATGCTAAAAGTGAGGCCGTAGCTTGTTTGTGTGGCCGAGTCGGCAAAATGCGAGGCTTTATCGTCTTTTTGCAAAAGGCTGTAGAAAAAATCGGAACTCGCAGCGAAGAATTTGTTCCTGACAGGCTGCTTGAGAGTATCACCCCAAAAATAATTCTCTTGCATCTGCGAGAAAATCCAATGGTTCTCTTCAGTGAGTTTATAATATTCGTATGTTCTATCCTCGCCACACGCTGCAAAAAAAAGTATAGCTATAAACGAGTGGAGCAGTTTGCAAAATAGTCTCATATTGCTGTTTAAATTTCTATAAAAAGTATCAAAGAAATTGTTTAATTATTTGCATAATCAAGCGAGATGAAATTTAACAATTTCTAACCGATAAATTACTTTGCGAAGATACGCCATTTTGGAATATTCTCAAAGTATGAATGGCTAAAAAATGTAACGCTGAATTAAAGAGGGCAAACACTTGTACTTTTTGCCGGCTTTTGCACCCGGATAAAGAAACTTTATTACATACTGTCAAGATAGAAGTGCAACAAAATTCCCTCCTTGCTCACGACTTT
>CAYYEL010000013.1:0-34320 GCA_964470845.1 uncultured Bacteroidaceae bacterium
GAGTGCTTTTACAAATTTATTTCGTAATGTTGCACTTGCTGGTTGACTCTGCACCAAGAGAAAAACTTAAATTTTCAACACCAAAAGAGTGCTTTTACAAATTTATTTCGTAATGTTGCACTTGCTGGTTGACTCTGCACCGGCAGTAAAGAATGAAAAAAGTGGCAAAAAAGTTTGAAAAAAGTTTCCTTACCCCGAAAAATATTAGTATCTTTGCAGCCGATTTAGTCCGTAGGGGTTAGAGAAGACAGTCTCACGAAGAGAGTGCACCTCGCGGAATTCACAATAAAAGCGATTAAATTAAATGTACGCAATTGTTGAGATTAACGGACAGCAGTTCAAGGCCGAGGCCGGAAAGAGACTGTTCGTGCACCACATTAAAGGTGCTCAGAATGACACAACTGTTGAGTTCGACCGCGTATTGCTGTTGGACAAGGACGGTGCAGTAACAGTAGGTGCTCCCGTAGTTGAGGGCGCAAAAGTTGTTTGCCACATTGGCGAGGTACGCGAGCAGAAAATCGTTCGCAAGTCAAAGGATGGCCAGAATATCGTTACCACACGCACTATCGACCCCACTTTGGTTAAGGGTGATAAGGTATTGGTGTTCCACAAGCGTCGTCGTAAAGGCTACCGCAAGCTCAATGGCCACCGCCAGCAGTTTACAGAGTTAGTAGTAAAGGAAATTATCGGTTAATTTATTAAAGTTTAAGTATTATGGCACATAAGAAAGGTGTTGGTAGTTCTAAGAACGGCCGTGAGTCGGCAAGCCAAAGACTCGGTGTGAAGATTTGGGGTGGCCAGGTATGCAAAGCCGGTAATATTATTGTTCGTCAGCGTGGTACTGTACATAACCCCGGTAACAACATCGGTATGGGTAGCGACCACACTCTTTACGCATTGGTTGACGGTATCGTAACCTTTAAACGCGGAAAGAACAATAAGAGCTTTGTTTCAGTAGCTCCATTTGAGAAAAACTAATTTGTAATTAGTGCTTTTTATAAAGACAATCTTTCTAAGAGGGATTGTCTTTTTTTTGTTATAGGTAATTATAACTTTGTTTATCTGAAAATTATGCAAAAATTTGTTCGTTTCAAATTTATTTTGCACTTTTGCAGTGAACAACCTTTATTTATTTAATCTGATGGATAGTGTTGCAAATGTAATGTTGGTTAACATTGCATTTGGCTTATTCTATTGTATGAAACTTGTTTAGTAATAACTAAATAATATAATGTCGGTACAATGAGAATTTCAATAATTACCGCCACATATAATAGTGCTGAGACGCTAAGAAATACGTTTGATTCGGTTCTCAATCAGACGTATAAGGATATTGAGTACATTGTAGTTGATGGACTTTCTAAGGATAATACCGTTGACATTATAAAAGAATATGCCGATAAATTCGAGGGTAAAATGCGCTACATCAGCGAAAAAGACCGTGGATTGTACGATGCAATGAATAAAGGTGTTGCAATGGCGACAGGAGATGTTATAGGCATACTGAATAGCGATGATTTTTATTCCTCTGATGATATTCTTGAGTTAGTTGCCGACAATTTCAAAAATAATGAAATTGATGCAATATATGGTGATATCCATTTTGTTAATGGTGATGACCTGACAAAATGTGTAAGATATTATTCATCGGCAATGTTCTCGCGTCGGTTGATGCGGTTCGGCTTTATGCCTGCTCATCCTTCGTTCTATTGCAAGCGCGAGGTTTATGAGAAGTATGGAGCATTCGATACAAAATATAAGATTGCAGCCGATTTTGATTCGCTTTTTCGCTTTATCTATATTAAGAGAATAAGAACAAAATATATTAAACGTGATTTTGTTACTATGCGCACGGGAGGTGTTTCGACTAATGGTTTCCGCAGTCGCTGGCTTATAATGAAAGAGCATTCCAAAGTGATGAAGTCGTACGGTGTATATACTAATATGCTCTTCTTTGCAGTGCGCTATCCGTTTAAGATTTATGAAATTCTTTCGTCAAGAATAAAGAATCAGTTTAATAGAAATAGTAACGATTCTGAATAAGTTCTATTATGTAGTTTAGGTCGCTATTGCTACGGCCATCTATGAAATTGATGTAAGGACAGACGCCGGCAATGTCGATGGCACATAACTCGTTGCCTATGAGACGTATTTTCTTGTTTTTGTCGATGGTGAGCTCGATGCCTATGGGGGTGTCGTTCTCTTTGTGGCGCAGTGTGTAGATGTTGTCAAATTTGAGATTGTGATGCTTGTTTCCGTAGCATATTTGGAGGTTGCCTCTGCGGTCGAAACTGAGGCGTGCACTGCCGTTGTTGCTCTGTTCTTGTTCTTGTTTGTCGTATGTAGTGTATTTTGTAAAATAGAAATTGAATTGGTGGGTCGAGGAGGGGTCGTATATTGTTGTTCTTTGGTAGTACTCTATCCATTGCCCGTCGTGCATTATGAATATGCTGTTTTGAGATTTTTTGGGAATAGCTACTTTGTTGTTTGTATTTTCGATAATGAAGAAATGTTCTTGCTCTTCGATTTGAGTGTAGCTTGCCCATAGGTCGTATTTCTTTTGTGGGCGATACTCGCGCCAGATGTTATTGTCGCGTACAAAATAGCCGCCGGTGTAGCAGTAAAAGAGGCGACCGGCTTCGGGACAATAGCCGTAAACTTCTTTTGTGTTGTAAACTATCTTCCATTGTCCGTTTCGCTTTATATATATGTGGTTGGCTTTATTTTTGGGAAGGGCTACTTTGCATTTGTTGTTTTCTGCGTAGTAGAAATTATCATTTTCGTGGGTCTGTGTGTAGGTCGACCAGATAGTGGCTTTGTCGTTCGGGCGGTGCTCTTCCCACAGTGTATCGTTCTTTACAAAAAAGCCTCCGTTGTAGGTTATCAGGCTTGTTGTTTGGGCCTTTAAACTTATTGCGGCTGCAATTGCGAGCAGTGTCAGGATTATTTTTGTTGTTTTCATTTTATTATTTTCTTTATTGTTTCTATATTTAAAACGTATAAATATGTTTATTGTAACAAAGGGTGGTTGCTTTTTTTAGGTTTTTTTGTTTTATGTTTGCTTATTTTGTTATTTTTTTTGTTCCTTTGCAGTAATCAGTAAAATAATCGATGCTATTTTCTTATTGTTGCGGTTGGGTATTTAATTTTTAGAAATTTAAACAGCTTTTTATATTATGGAATTTTTGGCCGACTTTAATTTAATGCATTTTCTGAGTGCTTTTATTGTGTTGTTCGCTATTATAGACCCTGTGGGAACAATGCCTATTATTGTTGGAATACGCGAGAGTGGTAAAAGGATTGATGCGGGAAAGGCTGTTTTGTACTCTTTTTCGCTTATGATTCTCTTCTTCTATTTGGGCGATTGGATGCTGAGCCTCTTTGGTGTGGATATTAACTCTTTTGCTGTGGCGGGTGCGTTGATTTTGTTTCTTATGGCACTTGAAATGGTGCTTGGAATTGAGATTTTCAAGGATTTTGGTGAGCTTGCCGGAAATGCAACCTATCTGCCGGTGGTGTTCCCGTTGTTGGCGGGTCCGGGCTCTTTTACCACGCTTCTTTCGTTGAAGGCCGAGTATGCTACGTTGAATATTTTCTTGGGATTGATGCTGAATGCTGTCGTGGTGTTCTTGATGCTGAAGTTTACTAAACGTGCGCAGGGTATTCTGGGACGTAGCGGTGTCTATTTTATGAAGAAGTTTTTTGGTGTTATTCTGCTTGCAATTTCTGTTAAATTGTTTACTTCAAATATTTCGTATTTGCTTAGTGCGGTAAATAGTTGATACTTATAGCGGCTGTAATTGCCGTGGGGTATAAAACAGTCTCACTGTCCATATCGACAGTGAGACTGTTTTATTGTTGTAGGTATTGTTTTATTTGTGGTATTTTTTCATCCCCTCGGTCTCTTGTGTGGCAATGCTTCCATCGGGGGTGCTGTATATGAAATAGGCTTCAAGGCTTTGTTTGTTGCATATTTTCATTGCTTCGTCTATCCCCATTACCATAAATGCGGTTGCATAGGCGTCGGCGGTGGCGCAATTATCGGCAATGACGGTGGCCGATAGTAGGGTGTGAGCAACCGGATGGCCTGTACGGGGGTCGATGGTGTGTGATACTTTGCGACCATCTTCGTAGCGGAAGTTACGATAGTTGCCCGAGGTGGCTATGCTGCGACCGCTTATTTGCAGTATCTCTTGAAGTTGTGTGTTTGTGCCGCTTGTATCGTCGGTGGGCTTGCTGATGCCTATGCTCCATCGTTTGTTTTTGTCGTTCTTGCCTTTGGCAACAACCTCGCCTCCAATTTCAATCATATAGTTGTCGATACCTATACTGTTGAATAGGTGCGCTATGCGGTCGCAGCCGTAGCCTTTGGCTATTGCGCTGCAATCAAGCATTGTTTGGGGGTGCTGTTTGCTGATTTTGCCATCTTTTATACTGACGTCTCTGTAGCCTACGTATTGCAAAAGGCTGTCAATGGTGAGGCTATCGACTTTTATCCCTTGCTTGAATCCGAATCCCCATGCGTTCACAAGTGGTGCTACGGTTATGTCGAATGAGCCGTTTGTGATTTTTGATATATCTTGTGCAAGATTGAATACTTCAAGGAACTGTTCGTCGGGACAGGTGTCGCGATTCTCGTTGATTGCGGTTATTATTGAATTTTTGTTAAAGGGCGACAGGGAGTTGTCGATGCTCTTTAGGGTGCTGTCTATTTGTTGTTGCAGATTCTTGTTGCTCTTGTAGCAGATATTGTAGTAGGTACCGAATGTGAATCCACGGTCGGTGTGATAGGGCGGCTCGTTGCTTATTATATATATTGATGCTACTATCAAGAAGATGAGAAATAGTATTTTCCAAGGTTTCATTGTGGGTGTTTATTTAAAAGGTATTTCAAATATCAGGCTGTATGTTCCGCCAAAGGTTGTGTGGCGACTGTTGCCGAAGCCGGGAGCGTACCACATTCGGGAGTTGCGGCGTGTAACTTGATTGACACGGGCTTTGTAGCGGATGCTCCATCCCATATGGAAATTTTTGTATATTTTTACTTTGACACCTACACCAAGCTCTATCCAACTGTAGTAGCCGTTGACGTCGCTAAGGTCGAGGCCTACCGAACCGCCCCAAACGGGGTCGGTGATTGGAGGGGCCGATACGTCGTATTTTGCTCTTGTCCAAGCGAAACGGGCAAGTCCGTATATGTAGCTGTGGCGGGGTTTTTCGCCTTTTTTGTTGCTGAAATTGTAGTTAAGGCCTATTTTATAGTAGGGAGCTGAGGATTTATAGTGAATGCCGAAAGTTTCGTCGGTAAAATCACTGCTGCCGTAGCCTATCTCAAATATCGGATAGTATTTGTTGCCGAGATTGGCTTCAATGGCAACCTCGCCGCTTGTGTAGGTCTCAAGCAGGGAATAGGCGTAACCGAATAGGTCGGTCGATACGCTGAGCCCGCGAAAATCGAGAAAGCGGCCCGATACTGTGTCGCTCTTGATGGCTGTATCTTGCGAGTGAAGGCTCAGTGGCAGCAAGGCTACAAGGCTACTCAGTAATATATAGCTTGATATTTTCATTTGCGTCGAAATTGATGAATGGGTAAACAATGACTGCCGAGTCTATGAAATTGCTTGTGTGGCGCAGGGCTGTTATATTGTGGTACATTCCTGTGCCGCAATCCATTGATATAAAGTAGGGTATATTGGTGTGCTCGACAAACAAGGTGTCGGTGGCTGTTGTTCCAAACTGCAATAACAGTGTGTCGCACTCTTGTGTGTAGCACATTGGGAGGGCAAGCTCGCTGTCGGCTGTCATATTGTTGAATACGAGTGAGTCGATGCCGTTGACTACCAAGCGGACGTCAACCTCCAAAGGGAATGTGTAGGGTATCTCTCTGGCTGTGGCGGCGTCGATGCTGCGGAACAGGGTGCGGTAGTACGAGGTGTTGTATATTTTGCAGTCGCCGCCGTTGTCGCACGCGCTCAGTAGCAGTGCCACAAGGGCTGTCAGGGCGATGATGTTTTTTCTCATTTTATATCTCTTTTGCTATATTGTATTTATTGCGCTCTTGCGAGGTGCGACTGACAAGCTCGGCCAAGAATCCGGTTAGGAACAGTTGTGTGCCTAATATCATCATTGTTAGGGAGATGTAGAAATAGGGCGAGTCGGTTACTAACCTAAAATGGATGCCTTGCGAAAGGGCGTACAGCTTGCCAACGCCTAATACTAAGGCGGCTATAAGGCCTATGAAGAACATTAGTGAGCCCCATAGACCGAAAATGTGCATCGGACGGTAGCTGAATTTTGAGAGGAACCACAGGGACATCAGGTCGAGGTAGCCGTGGAAGAAACGGCTTATTCCGAATTTGCTTGTGCCGTATTTGCGTGCTTGGTGGTGCACTACAAGCTCGCCTATATTGGTGTAGCCGGCATTCTTGGCAAGGTAAGGGATGTAGCGGTGCATATCTCCATAAACTTCGATGCTTTTAATTACTTCGTTGCGGTAGGCTTTTAGGCCGCAGTTAAAGTCGTGCAGATTTTTAATGCCCGAGACTAAACGGGCTGTGGCATTGAAGAGTTTTGTGGGGATGGTCTTGCTCAATGGGTCGTAACGCTTTTGTTTGTAGCCCGATACAAGGTCGTAACCCTCCTCGGTAATCATTCGGTAGAGGATGGGTATCTCGTCGGGGCTGTCCTGAAGGTCGGCGTCCATTGTTATTACTACGTCGCCCTGCGCACGGTTGAATCCGCAGTATAGAGCCGGCGATTTTCCATAGTTACGACGGAATTTTATTCCGTGAACACTGCTGTTTTTGCTTTGCAGCTGCTCTATTATCTGCCACGAGTTGTCGGTGCTGCCATCGTTTATGAAAATTATCTCGTAGGTGTAGCCGTGCTTGTTCATGACGCTCTCTATCCACGCTGTGAGCTCGGGTAGTGATTCTGCTTCGTTGTATAGTGGTATTATAACAGAAATGTCCATTTCGGTCAATTTTATTGGGGGTTACGTTTAACAAATAGTGCTATTATGGGCGCGAGGAGGCTGCCGTTCATTAGGTTCGAGGTGGTGAAATTCAGTACAATGTCGCGTGTGCTCATATTGGCGTATATGGTACTAAGTTGCTCGATCTCGTTGCTCACCAACGGATAAATCTGTGGGTCGGATTTAATAACATCGAGCATTTTGTTTATAAAGTCGGACATTGCTGCATCGTTGATAAAATGCAGATAGAAGAACATTGCAATTGCTGTAAGCAGGGATGCACACATATATTCAATGAGCAGAAAGTACCACGCTTGAACGTATCGGATGTTGTTGTCGCAATGTTTCTTGCGAAAAGTGATGGTAAGGTAGCCTGCGTATATGGGTGATGCTATATTCATTGCCGAAAAGAGTAGTACGTATAAGGGGTTGGTAATGTCGCCAAGAGCAACGGTGTATGATGCTACCCACAACAGACCAAGCAAGGTGCCACTGCGCATTGCTTCGTTATAGAATAGTTTATGGTCAATGTTGTTATACATTATTTATTATTTTATGTGCGAAGATAGTGTAAACTGACGAACATCGCAAACATTGTCTTGTGCTTTTGACGATTATTGATTACTTTTGTGAAAATTTCTTTGAAACTGTTTGAGTTCATATTGTTGGTTTTTTACAGAGCAAAAACGGAATTGTTTTATTATTTTCTTTTCAGGATGCGAGCGGATTATGCAACTGAAGAAGGGGTAGAACCTGTGTTTTGGAGTATGTGAAGCAATTTACCGAACGGTTTTTAGAGAAATGTTATTGTTGGAAATTTAAACAGTTGCTTTATTGCTTATGAAAGCTATGATTTTTGCGGCGGGGCTTGGTACTCGCTTGAAACCTATTACAGATACTCTGCCTAAGGCTCTTGTGCCTGTTTGTGGAAAGCCTCTGATTGAACACGTCGCACGTAAACTTGCGGCTGCGGGATTTGACGAGGCTGTGGTTAATATTCACTATTTTGCCGACAAAATTGAGGCGTGGGCGGCCGAGCAGCCTTGGATTGTCTCGAATAGGGACGAGAAGGCGGATGGCTGTATGCTTTTTGAATTTAGCGACGAGAGGGTGCAGTTGCTCGAAACGGGGGGTGCTGTGTTGCACGCCGGACGCTTTTTAGAGGGGTGCGGTTCGTTCCTGATACATAATGTGGATATTCTTTCTGATTGTAATCTCGGGTGGTTCGCTGCGCAGGTTAAGGAGGATGCGCTTGCTTCGTTGCTTGTGAGCGACAGAAAAACTACTCGTTTTTTGCTCTTCGAGCCAGAGACACTGCGTCTGGTTGGTTGGATGAATACCGATAGTGGCGATTATCACGTAATCTCGCCCGAGATTGTGCCTACGGAGTGCCGTGCGCTGGCTTTTTCGGGTATTCATATTTTGAGCGACCGTGTGCTTGCGCTTATGCGGGAGTATGTTTGTGAGAAGGGGTTGCCTGTAGATGAGGTCAATGGTACGCGTTTCCCTATTATGAGTTTTTATATGTGGGCGGCTGTGCGTGAGCCTATTTACGGTGTTGTAGCCGATAATCTTGAGTTTATAGATGTTGGTAAATTGGATGCTCTGCGTCCGGCCGAGGAGTTTGTGATGCGTAAGGGGTGATTCTCTCTTCGGCTTCTGTATAGGAGAATAGTTTGAATAAATTCAAGCAGTTTCTTATTCTTCTTCAGTGATAATAAAAACAATAGCCACAGCATTATGCAGTGGCTATTGTTTTTATTATGCCGATGATGGCTTTGTTGTATCGGGCGCACCCGACACTGTAATTCTCATATTCTTTTATTTGATAAACATCTTACGACCGTTTACAATGTATAGGCCGGGTTTTGTGATGTTCTCTATCTTGCGGCCGGTGAGGTCGTATATGGTTTTTTGAGTAGCGTCGGTGTTGCTCTCGATGCTTTCGATAGAGGTCTTGCCTGTAAATTCGTACTCGGTGATTGATTTTAGGCCTGCTACTTTGAAGTAGGTTTCGAGGCTACCCGAGATTTTTATCTCTTTTTTGTAGTTGTCGGCGTTGTCGGCAAGGTTTAATGTGTTGCGGATGTCGCCTTTGGGGAGCTGTACTACAAGGCATTTTGTGTAGTCGCTCTCATCGGCGTTGTCGGCTATGAGTATATTGGTGGCTACTTCTGTGCTGCCAAATTCACTGCCTGTATCAACCGAACCGTTTACTGCGCCTACAATGTAGCCTGTTACGGTTGCTTGAATCTGCTTGCCGGCGGTGTAGGCTGCAAGAGCGTCGCTGACACTGCCGACAACGGGGCCGGCGGGCTCTTCGGGCTCTTCGGTGTCTTCAACGGTCTCTACCTTTGTTGCCATTGTGTTGACGTATTTGCCGCTGCTTGTGCCTATTGTGTATCCTGTTACCTTAACAATTGAGCCTGTTGTTGCGCTTACGACGCCCTCTTTGGGGTATTGTATGCTTGCAATTGCTGTTGTTGCTCCCTCGACTGCAACATTATAGTAGTTGCCGTTTATTGTGAGTGTTCCTGTGTATTCCACATATTTTATTGTGGGTGCTGCAAGGTACTCGTCGAGTGCTGCTCCTGTCAGTGTCGCAGGGGTGGGGTGGCTAACTGTTTCTGTTCCGCTTGCTTCAACAGTTGAGCCTGCTCCGAATTGCAGTAATCCTCCGTAGATGCTTGTTGTTCCGCTTACAGTAACAACGTCGCCCTCTTTGTGTCCTTTGTCGCTGCCCAGATACACGAGTATTGTACCTGTTGCATCGTTTACAAGGAATCCGCGTGAGTAGGTTGCAATGATTGTTCCTTTAACGGTTGCCTCGCCTGCACCTGCTTCTAATACTTGGGCAATGGTGCTTACTGTGGCGGGTTCTTCGGGCTCTTCTGTGTCTTCAACGGTCTCTACCTTTGTTGCCATTGTGTTGACGTATTTGCCGCTGCTTGTGCCTATTGTGTATCCTGTTACCTTAACAATTGAGCCTGTTGTTGCGCTTACGACGCCCTCTTTGGGGTATTGTATGCTTGCAATTGCTGTTGTTGCTCCCTCGACTGCAACATTATAGTAGTTGCCGTTTATTGTGAGTGTTCCTGTGTATTCCACATATTTTATTGTGGGTGCTGCAAGGTACTCGTCGAGTGCTGCTCCTGTCAGTGTCGCAGGGGTGGGGTGGCTAACTGTTTCTGTTCCGCTTGCTTCAACAGTTGAGCCTGCTCCGAATTGCAGTAATCCTCCGTAGATGCTTGTTGTTCCGCTTACAGTAACAACGTCGCCCTCTTTGTGTCCTTTGTCGCTGCCCAGATACACGAGTATTGTACCTGTTGCATCGTTTACAAGGAATCCGCGTGAGTAGGTTGCAATGATTGTTCCTTTAACGGTTGCCTCGCCTGCACCTGCTTCTAATACTTGGGCAATGGTGCTTACTGTGGCGGGTTCTTCGGGCTCCTCGGTGTCATCGCCATCGCTCTCACCTGCACTGAGGGTAACATCATCTACAAGGAACGATTGTCCTTTGCCGCTTTTGTTGTTCATGATGTTTATGGCAAGCTCGGTTGTTGCATCGAGGGTGAATGTAAATGTCTCCTCTTTCCACTCGCTTGATGCGGCTTGTGCGGGGGTGTCGTCGTAGATGTAGTCGCTACTTGTATTCACAACAACACCGTCTTCTAATTTTACGTAGCCCAAGCGGTAGTAGCCGGCGTTGTCGCCGTTGGCTTTAAAATAGGCGCTGATTGTGTAGGTGCCGGCTTCGAGTGTGTAGCTCTTCGATGCGAAGCGTTTGTTGCCGGATGCGCCGTTGACAACTACCGAACTGCTGCCACTGTGTGCGTCGCTCGACTGTTCGATTGTGGCGTTTGATACTTTGAGGGTTGCCCAATCGGTGGGGAGATTGTCGCTCCACTCCTCAAAACTTGAGTTTGATAGTAGGTTGCCTGTTTGTGCATTGGCCATAATGGCAATGAGGCCTAGGAATGAAAGTAAAAATTTTTTCATAAATTATATTTTTTGTGTGTTTAAAATTGTTTCTTGTCGCGAGGGGGCTTTAAATATTTTATGGTGAAATTATATGTGCAAATTTATAAAGAAATGGTGTGAAAATCGAATAAATTGCAATAAAATACTTGCTATTTTACGTCTCTAAATGTTAAAAACTTTATATTTAATTTTCAAAAATTATAAAAAAACCTATATGGAGCGATGCTTGTTTGTTTATTAAGATTTTTTTGTTATATTTGTACAGAGTATGTTTTGTACCTAATAACGATTTTAATTTAATTTCAAACATCTATGAAAAAATGTTACAAAATTTCGACTTTGGCTTTGCTCGCTTCGATGCTACCATCGTTTGCGTGGGCACAGCTTGAGATTAAAAATGAGGCTTTGTCGAATCCCGATAATGAGCCTGTCGAGGTGCACCCTGTACCTCATCCTCGTCAATTAAAATGGCAAGAGACCGAGTTCTATGCATTCTTTCACTATGGAATGAACACCTACACGGGGCTTGAGTGGGGAAACGGCGACGAGAATCGCGCACGCTTTGCTCCGACGGCTGCGCCTAATCCTCGTCAGTGGCTTGAGGTGGCCAAACAGGCCGGTATGCGCGGTGGTATTGCTGTTGTTAAGCACCACGATGGATTCTGTTTGTGGCCCACTGAGACAACCGACCACAATGTTACCAATTCGGGTAATGAATATGGACGCAAAACAAATATTCCTCGCGACTTTGCCGAGGCTGCACGCGATCTTGATATGAAATATGGCTTCTATGTATCGCCGTGGGACAGAAATAGTGTACACTATGGTACAGATAAATATGTAAAGGATGTTTTCTTGCGTCAGTGTGCCGAGCTTGCACAATATGGCACCGACCAGTTTGAAATGTGGTTCGACGGTGCTAACGGCGGTAGCGGATATTATGGAGGACGTAACACTACGGTTAATGTTGACCGTGCCACATATTACGATGTTCCCAATCTGCGCGACAGTATTCACAAGGTGTGCCCCGATTGTGTAATGTGGGGTGTCGGCGGCGAGGCTCGTTGGATTGGTAACGAGGCCGGTTGGGCCGGACAGACAAACTGGTCGCCCGAGAATCGCGACTATGCCCCCGAGGGTAACGGAATGTATGGTAGCGAGAATGGTTGGTTCTGGTTGCCCGGTGAGAGTGATGCTAAGGCTACCAACAAGGGTTGGTTCTATCACGATGGCGAGTCGCCGCTGAGCAGCGAGCGTTTGTTCCAAATGTATCTTGAGACTGTTGGACGTAATGCAACCCTTATCCTTAATATTCCCCCCAATAAAGCAGGCGTGTTGCCCGATGCTTCGGTAAAATCACTTGTTGGAATGGGCGACCTTATAAAAGCTCGTCTGAGCAATGATTTTGCCCGCAGCGCCAAGGTGGCAGTATCGGATACTCGTACAGCCGGTGCGGCTCGCGATTATGAGGCCGAGAATATGACCGACGACAATAAGGATACATATTGGGCTGCTAATGATGGTATTACCGAGGCTACAATTACACTCACTTGGGACGAGGAGCAGACTGTACGTTATGTCGAGCTTATGGAGTATATTGCAAAAGGACAGCGTGTGAAGAAATTCCACATCGAGACAAGCGAGGATGGACAAAAATGGACACGTCGCGCTTCAAATGTCGAGACTACAACAGTTGGTTACAAGCGCATTATCCCCTTGAACGGAAGCACCAGCAATAGCTTTGGTACAGGATTCAAGGCCAAGGGTGTGCGTATAATAATTGAGGATAGCAAGGCTTGTCCGCTAATAAGCAAGGTTTCTGTATATTGATTTTAATCTTTGTCCGCAGTGCCGGAGGCCGCATTCTTTTTGCGTCGCGGATACTCGGGAACTTATAAGAGACGGACAATGAATAAACGAACAAATAGAAACTGAATAAATTGTAATATAAACATATACAAGAAAATGAATATGAATTTCAAAAATATATTTTCATTGGCGGCAATGCTCCTGCCTGCGACGATGATGGCGCAGACTAATATCACTTTCGAGGAGCAGGATTATAAAGCTCTGGGTGTGTATGACACGTGGGAAGCGTCGCCCTTCCGCACGGGTAAATTGAGTGGTAACTACGCGGTGATAGAAAATCATCTTAATTATGTCGATGAGCAATTGGAGGTTGCTCCTAACGATTCAAAGAAGATTTTGGCGGTTCAGCGTTCGCGTTTCGGTAGTAACACTTTTGGTGTACGCATCGACCTCAACGAGACTTTTGAACTTACACCTACCACAAAGTATGTACACGTAATGGTTTATCGTCCCTATGGCGGACGAGTAATGGTTGTCGGCCTTGGTAAACGCACCGAGCGTCAGGGACAATCGCCCGAGGCCGAGCAATTCTGGGCAATGTCAACAACAAATGTCGGCGCTAACAGATGGCAGGATGTTGTACTCCCGATAAAGGGCAACGGCGGTATCGATATTTACAGTTTGGTTGTTGTACCCGATTGCGAGTCGCCTCATAATTACACCGAGGATGCAATATGTTACATCGATAATATTGAGGTTAACGATAATCCACAGTCGAAATTTGTCTATGGATATTATCCTGTGGCATTTGATAAGGGCCAGCTTTATACAAGAAGCGACCGTCATCTGAATGGCGTTGGTATTGTTTCGGCCGACGGTACTCAGAATTTCAGCTCTCCTTCGACACCTAACACTGTTTACGTTGATCTTACAGCCAAGGAACTGCGTGCACGTGCAGGTGAGAAGATTACTCCCAAATTTAACTACTCGGGTACGTGGATGCACGGTTATGTTTATCTCGACCGCAACAACGATGGTAAATTCTTATATGATATGAGTGAGGATTATACCGTTCCCGAGGGTAGCGATATTATGGCCTACTCATATTACAATGGTAAGAACAGCACAGGTGCAGCCGTTACTAATAGCAATGTGTTGCCGCCTCCTGCGTTTACCGTTCCTGCCGACCTTGCTAATGGCTACTATCGTATGCGCTTTAAAGTCGATTGGGACTGCATCGACCCGGCTGGAAACATCGACCAAGGTAATTCTATCATCAGTAACGGCGGTGGTATTGTCGATATTATGCTGAATGTTCACGGCGATTATTGCAATGTGAATGACGCCAACCGCAACGGCGAGGTTCTTGCAGCCGATGGCACAAAACTCGTTAAATATCAGGCCGAATTTGGCAAGCCTTTTACAATAAAGATGAATCCCGAGCAGGGATTCGAGTATGCCGGTATTGTCGTGAAATATGGTTATAATTTGGGTGGCGACAGTATTGTACACGATAATCCACAGTGGCAAAAGGTGCGTTTCGGACGCGAACTTTTTGTGAATGATGAGTTTACAATTCCTGCTGAATATATGAGCGGCGACGTCGAAATTGAGGGTCTCTTCATCGAGGAGGGTACATACGTTCCCGAACAGCCCGAGACACGCTACGAGACAACCGTCGTAAGCAATGGAAATTTCGCTGATGGAACCGCTTGGTACACAATCCAGATAGGCCAACAGGGATACGTGCTTGCCGATAACGGCGATGCCAATTATATTGCGCTCGATAATACAGTCATCGACCTTGACAATCCTGCACAGCTGTGGTGCTTCACCGGCAATGAGAATAGTGGCTATCGCATCTATAATATGCAGGCCGGTGGTTCAAAGGTGCTTGCTGCTCCTGTGAAAATGATGGGTACGACAGGTAGTGCTTCGCACCCTACAATGCAGCCGGTGGATAAACTGCCCGAGGGATACACCGACCTATGGAAATTTGCCGATTCGGACGACCTTGGCTCGACTGACGTTGCCTATGCCTATATGTATCAGGTAGGTAACGAGGCCAATAAGGTGAATAATCGCGACAGTAAACTCGCTTTTTGGAACGGTGGTGCCGACGCGGGCTCAACGCTTCAGATACACTATGCAATGACAACCGTTGCTGTCGATGACACGCTTACCGGTGCTGCTTTGCGTGCAATGACACTGCCCACACGCATTGGTCTGCAATCAATTTCAAAGACAAATGGTTACTGGTTCAACGGTGCAGCTGTTGAGGTTGAGAGTGTCGAGCCTGTTGTCTCAAACGTATATGTTTGGGAACCTGTTGAGGGTAGCGAGGGTAAATTTTATCTGTGCAAGGCTTATCCCGAGGCCACCGACGGCGAGGGATATGTGCAGCAACCCAATGGTAATGTTGCCCTTGGCGACAAGGCTACTGCTGCCGAGTTTGAGGCATTCAGCCCTATGACCGAGACGGGTGGCGGCGATGTAAATACAGCCGATACCTCGTGGAGTGTGGATATTACCGATAATCCTTATGTAGTACGTTTTATAACCAATGGTACTTATCTTAACTCGCAGGCCAACGGGGTCGTTCCTAAATTTGCAACGGGAACAGGAGCGTGGTCGGTGTGGTATGTGCATAATTTCAACTCTATGCACGTGCTGACAATGAATATTTATGTTGAAGATAATCTTGAGGTTGTAACAAAACTCTGCAAGGCAGGTGCTATTGTTGAATTACCTGTATATGAGGGATATACGTGCGACCTTGGCGAGGTCTATGTGATGGGTAACGAGGATGTTGAGATTACTCTTAAGTATTCTGACACTACGGGTATTACGGATGTTACCATAAATGCCGATACTGTTGTTTATGACTTGTTCGGACGTAAAGTTGATACTCCTCAAAAGGGTATTTATATTGTGAATGGTAGAAAGGTTCTTGTAAAATAGTTTTTGCAGTAATTATAGACAGCCTCTAAAGTCTTCTACTTTAGGGGCTGTTTTTTTGTATATGTTGCTTGCTTTGGGGGGATTGTGTTTTCCGCTCGTTTGTGCGTATCTTTGCTGTAAACAGCGAAGATTGTCTGTACTCGCTGTGTAAAATATTGAAGTAAACTTCATATTTTCCGCTCGTTTGTCGTTATCTTTGCACTGCGTGCGAAGATTTACTGCACTCGCTTTGAAAAACACTAAAGTAAACTTTGTATTTCTCGCTCGTTTGTCGTTATCTTTGCACTGCGTGCGAAGATTTACTGCACTCGCTTTGAAAAACACTAAAGTAAACTTTGTATTTCTCGCTCGTTTGTGCGTATCTTTGCACTGCAAAATATATAGTTTTTTCCGATTATATCTGTTTAAGGGGTTTATAATTTAATTATATGAATAAGGTATATACAAAGGAAGAGGAGCGAATAAACGCTCTTTCGCACGGAGCCGGTGTTGTTATGGGGCTTGTCGTGTGTGTCATTTTTCTTGTTCGTGGTTATAAATGTGGCGATGCTGTGGCGCAGCTTAGCTTGTGGCTCTATATGTTTGGCGTCGTCAGCTCTTATCTTTTTTCGACACTTTATCATTCGGCGCCGGTTGATAGTATAAGACGCTTGAATTTTCGTAAACTCGACCACGCTGCAATCTATTGGCATATTGCCGGAAGTTACTCTCCAATAACTCTTATCGTGTTACAGGATGCCGGATATTGGGGGTGGGGCATTTTTTCTTTCTGTTGGCTATGTGCAATTGTTGGTACTTTTATCAGTTTGTTTGCACTTAAAAAACATAATTATGTTGAGACGGCCTGTTTTGTGCTGATGGGGCTTGTGATTTTAGTGGCTATAAAACAATTCTATGAGCGTGTCGATGGTTGGGTGTTTTTTTGGATTATTGCCGAGGGGGTGAGTTATATTACCGGTGCTGTACTTTATAGTTTTCACAAGGTTAAATATATTCACTCGGTGTTTCACTTTTTTGTGTTGCTTGGCGATGTGTGCCATATAATTGCCGTGTGGATGATTCTCGATGCGCTGTTGCAGTGCTGATTCTGAGGGGGGGGATTCTCTTTTTTCTGCTCTGTCGAAAAGTTGAATATTATTCGTCTTAAAGTCGTAAAGACTTTGAGACGTTTTTTTATTGTGTCTATGATGCGGATTTGTGCATTTTCGGTATATGTATAGCGTCTTGTGCAATTGAAAAACTGTACAAATATCTCTAATATGTTAATTTGTGCAAAAAATTCTGTTTTTTAATTCTTTTCTTAATATGTGTTAATATAATGTATTTTTTTTGATTTAATGGATTAGGGATTTGTTATGTAATGGTTGGTTATTTGTTTTTCTAAATATTGAAAAAAGGTGTAATTTAATAATAGGTAAAAATACAGTGTGGTTCTTATTTTAATCCTATTTTGTAAAGTAAAAGATTGTTATAATGTTGCTCAATATAGCTTTTAAATATTCTTATACCTATAAAATAATAAACGGTTTATAAATTTGTTAATGTTTTTTTGTGAGATTTAGTGTAGTTATTATCTCTAATAATTGTAATCTTAAAAAAGTATGCTATGATTAGTGAAAAAGTAATGAACAGACTGCTTGACAGTTTTGAAGAGGTTATTAAGAATGAGGGTGTTAATTGTATGCGTGTCGAGGACAGGGACGAATTTCTGCGTCGCATATATGAAAATGAGATGAAGTATGACGGTTTTGTGATTGTAAAATCATCTAAACAGTCGGGTATTTTCTATGTTGATACCGAGGAGATGCTTGGCAGTAGCGGCAGGTACAGAGCGCCGCGCCCATTGAAAAAGAGTGATTTTGATATACCATCGAGTGTGCCTCCGCTCAATACTAAGATTGCCGATGCAATAAGCCTGAAGTTGGATGTTTAAAATTGCCGGCTTTCGATTGTTAAAAGAATGCAATGTACGGGAGTGGGGCTTTGTGATGCCTTACTCTCGCTACTACATTACTTATGGCGGAAATTACATTCTATTATAGCGCGGATTATGCTTTGTCCGTAAATGTGCTGTCTGCCTATTTTCTCGCATCCTGCGTAGTCAATCATTATTATTCCGCAGCAATGTGGGGGGCTGTTCTTTTTTTTCTCTGCACGCGAGGGGATTGTGCTGTGTTTGATGCTTATACTGCCGGCTGTGTTTTTTGTTGCTACGTTGCTTTTGTCGGCCGTTTGTGTTAGGTGGTTATAGGCTACAAGGTTGTTGCGGGCTGCATTTTGTCTGTAACCTTTGTTTGTGGCTATTCCTTGAAAGCCCAAGAGTGTGGAACTGTATCCGCTTAGGTGGTTGATGCACCAAATGCCGGGTTCGGCTGTGCGGGCTGCGTCGATGAATTGTATTATTATCTCGGCTTTTTTGCTGCGCAAATTCTCAGTGGTGGGCGAGTATAAATCCTGAAGAAAAAGTGTGGCGCTTGTTGTGTTGTTGGGCGAGTAAGGGGTTATTGTCGCCTTCTTTGTGCCTTGTTGCGAATGGCTCCAGCAACTGATTAGCGCACCCTTATGGCTGTTGTCGTAGTGGTTGCGGCTCAGAAACAGTATCTTGCCACGTAACTCGCCAACGGTTATTGTGGGATGGAAGGTGGCTGCTTTGTCGCCTAATGTGTTTATGTATTCTCCTATTCTGTGGCTCCATTGTTTGCGCTCCTCGTCGTTGTTGCCGCCACGTTCCTGACGCATAATAACAACTGCGAATTCTTCGGGATTGCGCTTTATGCAATCGAGCAGGGTGTCTATGGCTGCCGGCAGTGTGATTTTTGTCTTTAATGGGCCGTGGTATATGTGTATATCCTCTTTATTTATGGCGGGGCGAAAATCGAATGCACGTATGCCGCAACTCCACTGCTCGGCTATGCTCTTTTTTTGTGTAATACCTAATTTGATTATTCCTTTTATGCCTTCGCCTGTTGCTGAATCGTGGGCACCGGGGATGGATACCTTTGACGCGGGAAGGCTGTCGGGTAGTCGGCTCATCCAGTTTTCTTGTGCTATAAGGCTTGTGAGGCCGAAAAGGAGTGTTATTATAAGTGCTGTTGCTTTCATCTGTTTTTGTTTGCTAATATAGTAGCTTTATTTGGTTCGACCTATTATGTACGATTGTTTTTTTGGTGGCTTTAAGGGGAGGGGATTTCTAATAGGATTATAATAACCTTATTTTGCGATGCGGAGAGTGTAATTTAAACAACTTTTTATTCACAGAGAAATAAAGAGGGCTCTATTTGCTAACATTGTGTTTTATTTAGTAAATTTGCCGATGTACTACGCTTGTTGTTTAATGAGTGGGTGGTGCATTGTTTTTTTGTCTTTTTGCAGGCAATTATTGTTTTTTATATATGATAAGGAGATTTACACAATATTCTTTGCTTGGGCATAATACGTTTGGAATGAACGTAAAGGCTGCGCAATTTATAGACTTTGAGTGTGAGGAGGAGCTTATTGGTATCCTCGCCGAGGGGGTGGATGCGCCTTTGTTGGTCATTGGCGGTGGCAGTAATTTGCTTTTTGTGAATGATTATGTCGGCACTGTCCTTCATTCACGCATAATGGGCTTTGAGGTTGCTGATGAGGATGATGAGACCCTGTTATTGCGTGTGGGTAGCGGTGTTAATTGGGACGACCTTGTGGCCTACACGGTTGAGCACGGTTGGCAGGGATTGGAGAATCTGTCGATTATCCCGGGCGAGGTTGGAGCAAGTGCGGTGCAGAATGTTGGTGCTTATGGTGTCGAGGCCGGCGATTTAATAGAGTGTGTCGAGGCTGTTTCGCTTGAGGATGCTTCGATGCGTCGTTTCTCGAAACAGGAGTGTTGTTATTCTTATCGTAGCAGTATCTTTAAAAAGGAAGAGAAAGGAAAATATATTATCACGCGTGTTACTTTCCGCCTGCGCAAAAAACCTTGTTATTCTCTCTCTTATGGCAATCTTAATGAGGTGGTGATGCGTATGGGTGGAGCGTCGCTCGATAATATCCGTAGGGCGGTGAAGGAGATTCGTGAGGCGAAACTGCCCGATACAAAGGAGTTTGGCTCGGCCGGCAGTTTTTTTATGAATCCTATTGTCTCGCAGCAAAAAGCCGCAGAACTTGCAGTGCTTTATCCTCAGATGCCGCAGTATGTAACAAAAGATGGCGGTGTTAAGCTATCGGCAGCGTGGCTCATCGATTGTTGCGGCTGGAAGGAGCGTCGCATAGGCAACGTAGGGGTCTATAAACATCAGCCGTTGGTGGTGGTGAACTATGGCGGTGCGTCGGGACAGGAGGTTTATGATTTTTCTATCGAGGTGTGCAGGTCGGTTTATCAAAAATTTGGTGTCGAGCTTGTACGCGAGGTTAATGTAATAGGATGAAGATAAAATTACTTGGAACGGGAACATCGACGGGTGTGCCCGAGTTGGGTTGCACGTGCGAGGTGTGCACGTCGGCTGATGCACGTGATAATAGGTTGCGCTCGTCGGCATTGTTGACGGTTGATGGCAAGCGTATTCTCATTGATTGTGGCCCCGATTTTAGAACTCAGATGCTTGCCGAGCCTTTTGGGCGCATTGACGCTGTGTTGTTGACGCATCATCACTACGACCATATTGCCGGGCTCGACGACCTGAGGCCTTTTTGTAGGCAGGGTGATATTCCTGTGTATGCCGATGAAAGTACGCAGGTGCAGGTGCGTAATTTCTTCCCTTATTGCTTTGCCGAGGTTAAATATCCCGGTGTACCTAATCTTGAACTTATTACAATTGACAAGAATAATTCGTTTCTTGCAGCGGGGGTCGAGGTTGTTCCCATTGCGCTTTTCCACGGAAAGCTCCCTATTTTGGGCTATCGTATAGGCAAGCTCGCTTATATAACCGATGCGAGCCGCATAGAGCCGCACGAGCTTGATAAGTTGCGTGGGGTAGAGGTGCTTGTAATGAACGCCTTGCGTTTCTCGAAACCGCACGGAAGTCATCAGACGGTGCTTGAGGCTCTGCGCATTGTCGATTTTATTAAGCCGAGAAAGACCTTTTTTACTCATCTTATGCACCACATTGGGCTGCACGCAAAAATAGAAAAGTGTCTGCCCGATGGTGTCTTTCTTGGATACGATGGTCTTGAAATTGAGATATAGAATAATTCTTTAGATATTCTGTTTGGGGCGAGCGACACTATAAACATAGCACCCGTCGGACGAGAGGGTTGTTTCTATGTTTGCCGGGCTGTCCACAAGTACGTCTTTCACATTTTTTGTTATTCCACGGCCTGTCATTTTGAGCAGTGCCTCTTTCTTTGTCCACAGACGGGTAAATTCAATGGCCGGATTCTTTGACGATTGAATCAGCTGCAACTCGTCGCTGTTCATAGTATATTGTGCCAACCGGGCGGTGTATCTGTCGGTTGTCTCAATATCGACGCCTATGGGTGTGTCGGACACGGCGCATATTGCAGCGCATTTGCAGTGCGATATATTAAAATGAATATTCTCGTGTCCTAATATGCGGGGCTTGCCATATTGTCCATACTCCATTATAGGAGCTTCGTGGATGCCGTATTTCTGTTGCAGACACTCGCATAATAGCAGAAAGCCTGCTGCCGAGGCTTGACGCTCTTTTCTGCTTTTGTATTTCAGCAGTTTTTCGCGTCTTTGCTGTGTGAGGCGTGGCATTGCCTCATCGAGGTCGAGCTCTTGCAGTCGGTCGTTTATGAGCAACATAATTTTTTATTGGAATAGTGGGTTACAGCCTTCTGCAAAAATACCTTTTTTATATAATCTCCCAAAGATATTTAAGAATAAAAAAGAGTACGGGAACAAGAAGCGACGGCAGAAGATTCATTGTCTTGCAATCTTTAATCTTTAGTATGCCTAATCCCGATGCTGCAATGAGCACCCCTCCGGTGATTGAAATTTCTGTTACAAGAGCGTCGGGGATTATGTTTCCGGCCAGCAGTGTCAGCACATAAATTGCTCCTTGCCACAGGAAAAGCACGGGGGCTGCAAGAATCATCCCAAGGCCATAGGTGGTGGCAAGCACGGCCGAGGTTACAAGGTCGAGTGTGGCGTTTGTCAGCAGATAGGTGTTGTCGCCATACAAGGCGCTCATTACCGGGCCCACAATTGAGAGTGCACCGATACAGTAGAGTAGTATTCCTGTCGATAGGCCTTGAGCAAGATTCGACGACGAGAAACGGCCGACCAAGCGGTTGAATCGTCCGTCAATGTCAATAACAGTACCTGCGAGGCCGCCAATGGCAAGGCTCACAATAAAAAGCACAGGATATTCGCTTTTGGGCAGATGGTTACTCACTGCATTGAATCCCAATGCAAGAGCCGAGAGCCCCATTGCTGTAAAAAGTACTTTTTGGTACTTCTCTTTTATGCCTCTTTTGGCGTAGTGTCCAATGATGCTTCCTGCTATTATGGTTGCAGTGTTTACTATTGTACCTATCATTTTGTTTCAGCTGTGTTTATGATATTAGGAGCTGTGTCAAAAAATACATTTTGACACAGCTCCTTTAGGTTTGTAGGAATTGACAAAATACAAGGCGCTTATATTTAAGGCTAAAGGAGCGTACAAAGGTACTCGACCGGGCCTTAATATCGATAATAACAAAATGGTCTGTTAATTATGACTTTACCGCCTAATATTGTGATGGATTATAAACTGTCGCCAAAGTCTTCGCGGAATTTTGCTGCCAACTTCTCTTGCCAGTCGCCTATCGGCACTAAGCGGCCGAAGAAGAAACGCAACACGTTGGGCTCTTCTACCCATTTGAGGCCACCAATGAGATGACGATTGTCGTAGAGCCATTTTACGCGGTCGGCACAATATTTTATTTGTGAGAGGGTAAAGACGCGACGGGGGCAGGCAAGGCGCACAAGCTCCATCTCGGCAAACTGCTCTGTGCCGTCGGGGTTACGCTGCTCGGAGAGTGTTCCGCGCTCCATTCCTCGCACACCACCGGCAATGTACAGTGCCACGGCAAGTGAGCCGGCTGGATATTGGCTCTGTGGCATTCCTTTGAGAAACTCCATTGCATTGATGTGTGCGCCCAATCCTCCGGCGGGCAGAATCATTGGGATTCCATATTCGTGAAGCTCCTTTACAAGGTGCTCAATGAAGATGGGGCCCTGACTGATAATATCCTCGTCCAATGTCTCCAAAAGTCCGACGGCCATAGCCTCCATTGAGCGCACCTCCATTCCACCGTAGGTGAGGAAGCCTTCGTACAAGGGGATATACTCTTTCATTTTGATTATTAGATTCTCGTGGTTCGAGACTATTGCACCGCCACGAGCAAAGCCCAATTTACGGCTCGAAAAGTAGATGAGATCCATCGCGTCGCATATTGTGCGCAGAATCTCTTTGATGCTCTTGTCTTTGCAGGCCTCTTCGCGGGTCTTTATAAAGTAAAGATTATCTTGCAGAAGCGATGCGTCGAGCACGCTCATCACTCCATATTTTTTACAGATTGCTGCCACCTGAAGCATATTCTCCATTGACAGAGGCTGACCACCGATTAGGTTCGTGCCTGCCTCGATGCGTACAAAGGGTACGTGCTCGGGCCCCACCTCTTTTATTGTATTTTCCAGAAGCTCAAGGTCGAAATTACCTTTGAAGGGTTCGTCGCTCTGTGGCTCAAAGCCTTTCTTGCCAAGAACCTCGACAACCGAGCCGCCCTTGCGGGTGATATGTGCCTTTGTGGTTGTAAAATGGTAATTCATTGGCACAACGTCGCCGGGCTTTACAAATGTCTCGGCAAGGATATTCTCGCAGGCGCGTCCCTGATGGGCAGGCAAGAAAAACTCTGTTCCAAAGACCTCTTTCATCACTCGCATAAGACGGTTGCAGGTCTCGGAGCCGGCATACGAGTCGTCGGCTTGAAACATCGCTGCCACCTGATTGTCGGACATTGCGTTTACACCCGAGTCGGTGAGCATATCCATATATACGTCTTTATTTTGCAGCAGGAAAGTGTTGTTGCCGGCTTCGTTGATTTTTTGTACTCGCTCCTCGACGGTGGGCAGATAGAGTTTCTGTACTACGCGCACTTTGTGCATCTCTAATGGAACTTGTTCTTCTTGTTTATAGAATTTAATCTGTGCCATTTTGCTTTTTGTTAAAGTTTATATTTCAATTTGTTCGTTGTTTTTTGTCGTAGGTTGCAAAAATGAAATAAAAAATTGAATAAAACAATAATAATGTTGGCTTTTTGTTGATTTTTGTGCGTTTGTTGCTTTTTTCTCTATTGTTTATGCTTTTTTGCTGAAATGACAGTATTTTTCTTAATGTTCTTGTGTAATAAATCCCCCTAATGCAGAATGTGCGTTAGGGGGAGATTTTTTATGATTATTCTTTTTTGCTTTTACATTGAATGGATAAATTATTGTCGGTTGGTCTAGGAATAATTTTACTTTCTTTATATGTGAAAGAATTATAAGCCAATCCTAATATCTCTTTAAGATAAATATAGGCATTTAATGTTTGCTGTAAAGAACAGTTTTCTTCATAAGAATATGATACCAATATGTTAAATTGTAATGGTGTTTCGTTTTCGTTGAAGATATTTTTCTCACCTATTTTTATATCTTTAGTTAAATACAGTTTACTAGCTAAATGCTTACTTTCTGGAGTATATCTAAACAAATATACTTCTCTTACATTAAATAGAGGAGTTTGATTTATAACCTTTGACGATTTTGCCGGTATTGCAATAATGCGTTGCGAGTATGTAACGGAGCTTGTGCCTGTGGTTTTTCCACCACCCACATTAACGCCTTGGGCCAATGTCCCGGCTGCACCGCCAACGCCCAATGCGCTACTTACCGCACCAAGATTTACGCCCACGCCGCCACTTTTGCTCTCGGTTGTTGTGGTGGCCGATGGGGTGTACATTGTTATTGCCTCGCCATTGAATTGCGTTATAAATGAATTGCCAAGATCGATGTATATTGTTCGGTTGGATGTATTACTTATTTTTATTTCCACTATTGGGGTATGAAAAAAAGCCTCCCAAAGACCTCTAAAGAACTCTCCATTTTTGTCTGTAATATCAATACTGCCAAATGAAATATCAACCTTTACCTCATTTGTAAATAGAATTGAATTGTTCTTATAACCGAATGTGCATAGCGTTTTCTTTGCTTGTTTATCTTCGGGTTTATCAACTGTGAATGTGTTCTCTTTGTTGTATTGCTCTATCCACTCTTGGTTTTTACGGATTATTTCGGGTGAGTGGGCAAGGGGGGCTGTCGGCTCATTGGCAGCCTCGGTGGTTGGGCTTTGTGCGGGGGTGTTAGTCTCTTCGTCGCCCATTATCACTTTGCGTCCATCTTGGAATTTTATCATTAGAACGTCCGACTTTTTCATTTTTTGCAGTGCTGCATCGGCTTTGTTCTCTAATTTGTAGAATACCGATGAGGCGCTTATCTCAACCTCATATACTTTGTGGCTGTCGCCCTCTTGGGTGATTATTATGTCTTGTGCTTTCAATGTTGGGGCTGTGATGAACGGCAGTGCGACGAGTAGAAATCTAATGTTTTTCATTGTGTTTGTTATTGTTAGTTGTTATATATCAGCTGTATGCGACAAATGTAGTATTATTTTTTTTATGTAAATGTTTTTTGTCGCATTATTTTTGTCTGTTACAAAAAAAACGAGGCAGGCTTTATATGCTTGCCTCGCTGATGATGCGGTTCTTGCGTCGCGGTTGCTTTTCGCTGTTTTTTATAAAAGGCAGTGGGTGATTGTAGCAGGCCCAGATGAGTATGGCTGTTGCCATCACACGGTCGTCGTGGTTGCCCTCGACGGCGCCCATTTCGCGTCCGTTCTCTTTAAACTCGTATAGGTCGAGCTCGAATGTGGTGGGCAGACAACGCTCGATATATAGATTGTCGCGCAGTGCCTTGACAAGAAAATTTATTACCATTGGCTTGGTCGAGGGGTTGGTGTGGAAGCCCCAGCGACGCGGGCGTCCCTGACGTATCTCTAGCTGCGAGGTGCGGCTGTAGAGGTTGGTGTAGTGTCCGGCAATTTCGTTCAGTATGTACTCGAAATTGTCGCCCTCGGTGTTTTCTGTTTCAAGAGTGTTGGCCTCTATTATCAAAAGGGCGTTGTTGTAGGCGCGGGCAATTTCTACTGCTTTCCAAGCGAGCTTGTCGTGCTCGATGTGTCCGTGCCAGCAGGCGGCAATCTCGGGGACACCGCCACTGAGCATTGCTGCGCGGTCGGCAACAACTATGCACGAGTAGTCGGCCTTGTCGCTTACTCCGCCAACATCGACGGTAACAATGTAACGGTCGCGCATTGGGGGAGTGCTCTCGGGCATAAGCCACACGCTCAGATTACTGTTGCTCTTTTGTGCACCGGGGGTAGCTGCGACGAATCGTCCACCGTCGATGTCGCCCGTAAAGGGTGGGGCGACGCAACTGCTGCGTATGTTCTGCACATAGTCGATGCGGAACACGCGGTGTCCGGTACTCTGGAAGGCTTCGCTTGCTGTTGATGGAAACTCGGAGAAGAGACGCCACTCGTCGGGAATTTCGCGACGCTTGTTGCGATACCAATTTATTGCTTCGAGGGTTGCCCCAAGCTCGAAAAGGCTTTTTTCGTAACTGTCCATACTATCGACAAAGGCCGGATAGTCGGCCTCGGGCATATCTTTGCTGTAAAGGTCGATGCTGTGCCACGGGATAAAGACAGGGGTGAAATTGTTGCGCCCCTCGGTGGCATCTATCCACGTGCGATGGAAAAAATTACCTACTCCCTTTGCGGTCGATTCCATAACTTTTACGGTGTAAGGGCCGCTGGCAATCGAGCCGAAGATGGATTGTACAAGGTCTTCGGGCTTGCGGCCTGCTGTTGCCTTCCACAGTCCAACCTCGGTTAGGTGGGCCATACTTATGTCCTCGCTGCGCAGCGAGTCGGGTTTCTGCGATGAACCCAGCGAGTAGCGGCTGTTGCCGATGCTTATGACGCGTGTGTTACGCGTGCCCTGAAAAGGGGTGGTGGTGAGTGTGCGGCCGTTTGTTGCCCATCGTGGGTAGCGGTTTATTACCTTGGACAGCATTCCTGCGACAATTGAGGATTGTTTCTCAATGTCGCCGCAGATGACGCTGTTCCAGTTGCGTCGATGCACCAATTGTATCCACAGCATATATAGTTGTGTGAGCGTGCTTCCACCCCATTGTCGTGCTTTACACAATATTATGTCGATGGGCTTTTGGGCGATGCGCAGGCTCTCCATTGCTTTGAGATATTCTCGTTGCGGACGATTGAGGGTAAAGGGAATGTCGCGCCCTTTTCCCTTGTCGGATATTGTGGCGGTGCTGCGTGCCCAGTATTCAAAGTCGTGGGCGAGGCGTTTGCGACAAAATTCTACCCACAGGGCAAGAATATCGCGTTCGCAGGCTGTGCCGCCCAATATCTTTAAATAGCCTTTTGCGCCGTTGGCAATGAGGCTCGATACTTGAGGGTCGTGTATCATTGTCTGCGGCAGATAAATTTTCCTTAGAGGAAAATCTTCAATCTCGACAGGGTGGCGCTCTATGCTTGTGCTGCCCTCGCCGCTTATGGGGTTGTATGGGGCTCGTATGGCGGCTATGCGCCGTTTGTTCTCGGCTATGATATGTTCTTTTTTCATATTCCTGCAAGGTCGGTGGCACGCCGTCGCACCTTTTTTAGATTGCTGAATTTGGCAAATTGTTGTTGTACATTATTGTAGAGTGTTGTTCGCAAGGATATGTAACTGCTTGCCATTTGTGGCCTGCGCAACAGCAACCATTGAAGGGTTATTTCATTTACAAGATAGTCGGTAATGGCCTGTCGCAGTTGGGGCAGCAGTGCTTGACGCGAGTTGTTGTGTGTGGTGAATGTGATGCTTATATAATTGTGCTCGATGTTGTAAGAGGCCGAGGCGAAGCGTAGTGCTATGGATGATACAAGCTCGTTGCAGGCTGTTGTGAGGAACATATCGAGGAGCTCTCTTTCGTCGGTACTGCTTTCTATTGTGTCGGCGTTAATGTCGGTACGTTTGGCCGCTTCGCCCATATAGTAGTTTCGCAGGTGTACCTGTTGTTCTATTGTCTCGCGGTCTAAAATGATGGTATTTTCCATAGTTTTTGTGTTGTTTTTTAGGGATTTTACAAAGGTTAATTGCACTTGGTAACTGTTGAAACAGTTTCTTAAAAGTCTATGATTTTTCGACCGATTGCCTCTCTTCTTCGAGGACGTTTGCGCAGCGCTGCCATCTGTCGTAGCGTGGTAAGATGTTGTTGTGCTTCGTTGGCTGCTGCAATACTTTCATCGGGCTTGTTCTGCAATAGCCATTGGTG
Organism: uncultured Bacteroidaceae bacterium; assembly: GCA_964470845.1. Lineage (GTDB taxonomy): Bacteria > Bacteroidota > Bacteroidia > Bacteroidales > Bacteroidaceae > HGM04593. The sequence goes on from CAYYEL010000013.1 coordinate 28,086, forward strand.
CAGTGTGCGTGCAACGACATAATTCTCAATAGTCTGTTCAATATCTTTGAGGCACTCGGTGGGGTAGTTGCTTGGTGGCTTCAGTATAAAAAGTGTTACTGTCTCGTTGCCTTGTTCGCTGTACTCCTCGCTGTTGCGCGTGTGGCATATTGCAATATAGCTCGATAGCAGTTGCATTACCTCGTTGCAGGCTATTGTAAGATGGTCGCTTAATTGTTGCTCGTCGTCGCTTGAGGCTTGAATTTTGGCTGCGGCCATCGGTGGTGCTCCCGCTGCTTTACGTGCCTCGCCTGTGTAGTATGTGTGAGTGGCAATGCGCTGCAATATTTTGTTGTTCTTTAGTTTAAGTATTATAGTATTGTTCATTTTTTTCTGTTTTTAGAGTTTGTTATATGGTTTGTAAATCGCGCTCGCTTAATGTGCGATATACTATACCGCGGAACGAACCTGTATCGAGGTAAAATGATGGAGCGGGCTCTTCGAGTATGCTTTCGAGTATTGTGTAGTTTCCGGTGTTGCCTTTGCATTGTTTCATATAACGTCGATAAATTTCTTTGTACATCTCAATCTTGTTTTTGTTCTTTATTGGCAGACGGCGTTTGTTGACCATTGTCGATATGAGACGCCGGGCAATCTCAAATGTAACGAAGAAACGAGGGGCTGTGCTGTTGCTGGCATCGTCGAAAATCTCTTGTTGGGTTACTCTTTTGTTTTCTTCTTTTTTCTTTTTTACTGTGTCGAAAAAGGTTTTTACAACTGCTTCTTTGCGCATTTCGCGAACCGATTTTGTCTTAGTTGTTTTCATACGATTGTTTTTTAATTGTTAGTAGAATGCAGTTACAAAAATATAGTCAAAAATGGCTAATGTGGTTGCGAAAATGTATAAAAAATTAAGAAATACCTCTTTTTTATTTTTTTCTCTTTTGGAGTGTGGTGGGTAAATGTAGGGTGTCTCTTATTTATTTAAGGTACGCTCTCGCGAGGCAAAAAAAATACTCATTTTTTGCTGAGAATATGATAAAATAGCAACCTTGTCGCGCAATTCTTGTATTTTCTTTGCCAACGAAATGTTTAAACAAAATTATTATGAACGAAGAAATGACAAACAATGCACAAATGATTGCAGCGCCCTCGGAGCAGCAGCCGCAATCGCAAATGTTGCCACAGGGAAATGTTGAAACAGGGCAGCAGTATCAACAGCTTGACGAGGTGCTGAAGAGGCTCTTTGGAGATGAGTTTAGCATCAGCGACCCAAAGTCGCAAGAGTTGCTCATTAAGCACTTGATTGATAATCGCGAGCAGAATGAGAGGCTTGCCGAGGTGCTCGGACGCGACCCGCGTATGGCGCAGATGCTTGCCGATATAGTCGAGGGGAAGCGTAATGCGCACTCGGCAATGGCGCGTTACTTTGGACGTGGTTTTATGGACTATGGCGAGGGGACACCCGAGTACGAGGAGATGCTTATGGCCGATGAAGAGCGTCGCGAAGAGCTTTATCGTCTTGCCGAGGACCGCAAGGCCTACGAGGATAATCTTGCGCAGAGTATGCCGGCTATTCAGGAATTTTGTAATCAGAGGGGATATGACCCGTCGGACTTTCTTGATGCTATTTGGGAACGTCTGATTGTTCCTATTTTATCGGGTAGTTACAATGCAGCAGTGTGTGCCGCTCTTGATAATGCCATAAACTATGAGCAGGATATTGAGGATGCTTTTGCTGCCGGTGATGTAAAAGGGCGTAACACCAGTATTCAGCGTATGAAAGGGGATTTTAGCGATAGCTTGCCTTCGGGTATGCGAAGCGCTGCACCCGATGTGGTCGAGAAGCCTCGACGCGGTAACTCGCTTATAGATACGGCGCTTGAGGCCTGATTATGGTACGATATTCAAATGTTCTCTAAGAATGTGCCAACCTTAAAATAAATATCTGTTGTTAAATAAATGTTTTTTTCTTTTTTTTAATTCATTAACCTATTAAAATTTATTACTATGAGAAACACAATTTCTTTTCTGAAGAAAAACTCACTTTTTGTTTTTCTTTCGCTTGTGAGCCTTGCTCTTTACTTCTTTTGCGGCGATGATGCAGGCTGTTCTATGATGGCTGCCGTGGCTGTGGGAACAACCGGTGGCAGTATAGTGTCGCGTGGTATTGCGGGACTGCCTGCTCACGCTCACGGTACGGCTACAACCGTATCGTCGGCATCGGAAATTAGCGATATTGTCGAAGCCGAGACCGATGAGAAGATTATTGCAATTGCCAGCGACGAGAGTGTGATAGATACCATTAAACGCCGTATCAAGCGAAAGGTGGTTGTAACATCCTTTGAGGTCGATCACTATATGATTGACGAAAAGCGTTCAAAGGCTTATACCAATGCAACTTACACCGGAATTAAGGCTACTCGTGCCGAGATTCCTTTCTCATCGACAGGCGAGAGAAAAATATTTCAAGAGTATTACACTGCAATCTGTAAGGGTGTGAACGGCTACGATCCCACAGGACAGATTGAACTGCCGGGTGTCGATCTTATGCTCTTCTTTGTGGGCAAGAATGATACAACCGAAGCGCCTATTGCAATGGCTGTTAACGGCCCGAAAGTTAATGCAACGGATGAGTATTGCGTTGTTCCCACAATTCCGGCAGGCACCGAGGTTATATTGCTGTCATCGGCAGCATACGAGACACAGAAATTTATCTCGCCCTCGACCGTAGTCCCCGTCCCCGAACGTGTCTATCTGCAAAAACAGCTGTGCAACAGCATTGTGAGCGACTATTTTAAAGCTCAGAAGAAGAAAATTAAATTCAGTGAGGCACAAATTGCCGAGGCTATTCTGCGTCAGTTCCGCCTTGAGAGCTGTCGTACAGCGTGGGTGGGACAGCCCGGTAAATTCAAGGTGCAGGCAATGGATCCTGCAATGGGTTATCAGTGGGATTATTTCAGTAAGGGACTGCGTTGGCAGTTTAAACGTCAGTACGACCTATCCTCGACAATAACTTTTGCCGACCTTATCAACCTTTCGATGGTGAAATTTACCGGCTTTAATTGTTCGCGAAAGGCTGTGTGGTTCTTGGGTAAGCAACTGCTTAACGATATTCAGAAGATTGACCTCACGCTGCACAAGAATATTACCGTTAAGGACGATAATGTATGGGGCGTTGCCTGCACACGCATACACACTGTGTTTGGTGATATTGCTCTTGTACACGACCCAACACTCGATGCTCTGGGCTACTCGAATTGTGGTGGCTTGATTGACGAGAATGGTCTTGTGCGCTACTATATGAAGAACGAGGATTCTGCTGTTGAGCGCGTCGAGGGCGAGGAGGCCAAGCGCGAGGTGGTAATGACCATTGACTGCCTGTGTCTCAAGGGTTACAGCCACATTTGGGTGAATGGTGCGGCTGCCAAAAGTGATATTCCGGGTGCTTCGCGTGTAACAAGCTCGGCTACTCTGCCCGAGGCGCCCAATACAAATGACGTTGTCGTGCTCACTGCCGATGTCAAGCATAATGTCGGTGGGGTAGAGACCTTGTGGTTCTCGGCCGGTACAGTGGTAACTTATACAGGTACTACTTGGGTAGAATACACCGGTGAGATAATGGCTCCGCTCGATTGATGCAATCTATTAACCTAATATTAACACTGCTCTCCGACTGCCAAAATAAAACAGCAGTCGGAGAGTATAAAAACTAAGAAAAACTATGAAAAAACGAATTACATACGAGATTCGAGGACAGGTCGAGAGAAATTGTTTCTTCCGCGTGGGTAAGGCGCTGGTACGTGTGGAGTTTTCGGGCGGCGCTGTAAACTCGGCCGGAATAACTCCTGCACAATATGTTACCGACAATCCTCTTTATCAGAGGGCGATAGAGAATAGCGCCGATTTTCGCAACGGCATAATTAAGAGGGGGGTAGTTGATGTGTTGGACGATGATGGCAAGATTGTCGATGAGGATAAACAGGAGGCCGAAGAACAGGCCGAGGAGAATCTCTTTCCAAATGTGAACAATACTCAACAGGCACGAGCTGTGCTTATGGGTAAGCCTTATTGCTGTCCGCTGTCGCAGTTGCAGAATAAACACGCGGTGCGTGCCAAGGCCGAGGAGTTAGGAATCTCTTTTCCCAATTGGTTATGATGACCGCCGAGGAGTTGAGACTGAAGGTGCGTCAGATTATAAATGAAACGCACGACGATAGTGCTGTCAGTCTTTTATCGGATGATACTCGCTCGATTGATGAGCACATTGTGGCGCTTCTGCCCGATGCCGTACTGTGGATACAGAAGAATAAAGGTCGGGGAGCTGTCAATATAAAGAGTGTCGTTGATACTGTGATAAAAGATAATGGCGATGGCACGGGCGAGATTCTTCTGCCCGAGGATTTTGTGGATATTATCTCGTTGCAGATGGATGGGTGGCAGCGCCCTTGTACCTTGCTTCTTCCGTCGGGTTCGGCGCTGGCTGCCGCGCAGTGCGATAAATATACCCGGGCCGGTGTGTGCAACCCCGTTTGTGTGGATGCTTTTAATGGCTACGGACAAAGGGTAATTTGCTACTACTCGCTACCGCAAGATAAAGAGCCTAAACTGCTATCGTTGCTTTACGAGGCACGCTACAACCCCAATGAGGGGCTTACAGGTAACGACGAGGCTCTTCACAAGGCTGTTGCCTATCAGTGTGCCGCAATGCTCTATAATATATTCGAGCGCCACGACTGTGCAAACTCGCTGATGGCTGTCGCTCTGTCCTATTGTAATAATATGCAAACGAATGAAAAAAAATAGGTTATGGCTGCATCGAAACTGAGTTTCTCGTATAACGGGAATTTTTGGGAAACAGAACCGCTGAAGTGCGCAGGTGGCGATATAAGGTTGCGCGTACATAAATCGGGATTCTTTCCTGTCGAGATTATGGTGAGTATTGATGGCGAAGAGGAGTACCTTCTTCACGATAACTTCGGATTCGACGAGCGAATGAGTGAGGTTACTCTTGAGGGGGTAATGCCGGGACAATTTGTGAAGCTGCGTTCGCGAAGCGAATTAACTCTTGTAAAATATATCGAGCTGTAATTCCTTTCTCAGAAGTTGTTTAAACATCTTATTCTCATAGAAATTTAAACAACTTCTTTATCAGGGTTCTTATGAGTGGTAGTTACAAAAATGCTTTCTTAATTATTGCTGTATGAAAAAGAACAAACAATTTTTAGGTCGATTATTGCTATTTGTGTTGCTCGCAGCTTTTTCCTCGTGTCGAAGCCGACAGCAAGAGGTGTTTCCCGAGTACATACGCACGCAGTATGCCGGGGGGTATTTGCGCGACAGTATATTTGTACACGATAGTGTGTTGGTGCGCGAAAAGGCCGATACGGTTTTTATCGTTCGTACCCACACGCTTTACCGCGACCGTCAACGTACCGACACTCTATGGTTGCACGACACAATAGTAAACACACAAGAGGTTGTCGTTGCTCGCAACACCGATAAAGGATTCCCGTGGAGTGCAGTTGCATTTTTGTTGCTCCTCTTGGTGTTGTTGTGGAAAAGCGGGATATTATCGTTAGCTTATCATCTTTTTGGAAAAATTATTAAATAACAAACAAACGAGCGAGAATATTGAAGCTTGCTTCAATATTCTTACAGCGAGTGCAGTGTTTATTCGCAGTTTACAGCAAATAGTATAATCAGTATGCAGAAGAATATGACATTTAAAGGTATTGTGCGCAGTACCGATAATCTATACGCTAAGGATGGCGAGTGTGCCGAGATGGTCAACCTGAGAATAGAAAATGGTGTCGCCGTGCCTATGGCACCGCCTCACAAATTGGCTACTCTGCAACGTCTGTACAAGGCATTGTACCGGCACGAGGCTGCCGGTGTGTATATGTGTATTGCCAAGGATAATGGCGCAGTTTATCTTTACGATAATGATTTTAAGCCGTTTGGGAGCGGTGGATTTGCCGAGGATAAGCAATTGCCACTATACTTAGACGTTAACCGCATAGAGTTTATGGGCAATTTAGTATGTTTCTTTACATCTACTGCGACACTATATGCTTTGTACGACGGAGGCGTATATAAAAGGTTGGGTGAGCGCCCTAATCTGCCTACCCTCACTTTTAATATCTACTCGCATATACAGAGCGTTACGACCGAGAGTAAGTATCGCACCGGAAATACCGAGAGTGGCGAGGATGAAAATCTCTATTGGGAGAATGCCTCGACAGGTTATTTCGAT
>CAYYEL010000014.1:0-33987 GCA_964470845.1 uncultured Bacteroidaceae bacterium
AGTGCTTTTACAAATTTATTTCGTAATGTTGCACTTGCTGGTTGACTCTGCAATTTGTATAAGTTGCCAAAATAAATCACAAAGTACGTTTGCTCTTTATAACGCAATTTATTATCTTCGCGACATTCAGAGACTGTTTAATATAGTTATCGAGAATGTTTGTATAAATAATTTTGCGGTCTCTATTTTGGTAACTTAAGCATAGTCAAAATAACAATATATTGAAATGAGAAAGTTTTTTATTGCAGTTGCAATTTTAGTAATTGCCGTGTGCAGTCTCATCGGCTGGGCCTATTATCTTGTTATTCATCCGCAATTTACTCTTGACAAGAGTGTCTATATATGTATTTATCCCAACGACTCGGCCGAATCTATAATGCAAAAGATTCAAGAAACTGCCAATCCGGCTACTATGCTCGGATTTAAACTTTTGGCACGGCACAACAACCTTGACAAACAGAAGCGTACAGGGCGATTTGCGATAAACGACGGTGATAATATGCACACGCTTTATCGACGCATTGTGTCGAACCAACAGACACCGATAAAAGTTACTGTTCCTGCTGCACGCACTGTGTCGCAATTGGTGGCAGCAGTGAGCAAGCAGATAATGAATGACTCACTTGCGCTTAGCGAGTTTGCACAATCACCGGGCTATTATTCGCGTGTGGGCTACACAAAAGAGACGCTTCCTACATTGTTTTTGCCCAATACATACGAATTTTATTGGGACGTTGCACCCGAACGCTTTATGATAAGAATGATGAACGAGCGCCGTAAATTCTGGAACGAGAGCCGCAAGGCAAAAGCCGAAGCTATCGGGCTTACCATCGAGCAGGTTATGACGTTGGCCTCAATTGTCGATGAGGAGACAAATAATAATGCCGAAAAACCTATTGTGGCAGGTCTGTATATCAATCGTCTTAAACGCGGGATGCTTCTTCAGGCCGATCCGACAGTGAAATTTGCACTCGGCGACGTTACTCGCAAACGCATACTCACCGCCGACCTTGCTGTTGAGTCGCCCTACAATACATATAAATATAAAGGTCTGCCTCCCGGCCCCATCCGCATTGCATCGTTGCAGGGGATTGAGAGTGTGCTCAACTATACAAAGCACAACTATCTGTATATGTGTGCAAAAGAGGATTTCTCGGGTACACACAATTTTGCAACGACCCTTTCGCAACACAATGCAAATGCCCGACGCTATCAACAAGCACTTAATAAATTAAAAATCAAGAAATAAAGTATGAGAAGAGCTATAATTCCCATTGTGCTGCTACTGCTTGGCACAATGAATTTCACTGCGGTTGCACAAGATAATCTGTCGGCACTATTGCCACAGCCTAAGTATGTCGAACAGATAGAGAGCCGGCCTTTCAATTTGAACAAAGTTGGTAGAATAGATTGCCTGATGAGCGACAGCCTTTTCATTCTCCAAGAATTAAAATCCATAATATACAATCGCACAAGTATAGAATTACCGGCAAAAGGCAGCAGTGTGATAATAATAAAAGAGGTTGATAATGCTGCTCCCGAGAGTTACACAATTGATGTCAGCCGCACGAGGCTGAAAATAGAAGGCAGTCGCAGTGGAATTTATTATGCTCTAAAGACACTCGACCAGCTGCTGTTGGGCGATAAAAACAGTACAGCCGACGGTATAATAGCCGCAGTGCGCATTGAGGACAGCCCACGATACAAGCACCGTGCAGTGATGCTCGATCCGGCTCGTCATTTTCTGCCTGTCGAGGATGTAAAATTCTTTATCGACCAAATGGCAAAATACAAATACAACAAACTGCAATTGCATCTGACCGACGACCAAGGCTGGCGCATCGAAATTAAGAGCCACCCTGCCCTCACCAAAATTGGAGCACAACGCAACCCGAAGACAGGTAATAACGGGCCCGACAATGGATACTACACACAAGAACAACTCAAAGATTTAGTAAAATATGCAGCCGCACGCAATGTCGAGATTATCCCCGAGCTCGATATTCCCGGCCACTCGGTAGCTATCTTGGCGGCCTATCCGCATCTTGGTTGCTCGTTCCGCGAGAATGAGAAAAAGGAGCTTGGACGAACAGTGGATATGATGCTGTGCGCAGCCTGCGACGAGGCATACGATGTTTACCGCGACATAATATCCGAGGTTGCACAAATATTCCCCTCGAAGCAAATACATCTTGGTGGCGACGAGGCAGCAGTAAAAGAGAATTGGGCACAGTGCGACGACTGTAAAGCATTGATGGCACAGGCAGGATATGACAAGCCCTCGCAACTGATGAACATTTTCTTTGGTCGTATGCTTGAGATTGTACGCGACAACGGCAAGGAAGCCATTCTATGGTGCGAGCTCGATAATATGTGGCCACCCGCCAACGACTATCTTTTCCCCTACCCTCAAGGCGTTACATTAGTTACGTGGCGCAACGCCCTTACACCAAAATGTATAGAGCTCACGCGAAAATATGGACACAAACTGATTATGGCGCCCGGTGAACACACCTATCTCGACTATCCACAGTGGAGTAACGACCTGCCCGAATATAATAATTGGGGAATGCCCACAACCACCCTCGAACAATCCTATAAACTCGACCCCGGCTACAATCTACCGTCCGAGGAACAACAACACATTCAAGGGGTGATGGCCACAATGTGGGCCGAAGCAATAAAAGATATCAATCGCGTGAATTATATGTTTTTTCCGCGTGGTCTTGCCATTGCCGAGGCCGGATGGAGCACAATGCAACAACGCAGTTGGGAGAGTTTCAAGAAACGCCTGCTGCCCAACCTCGACGACCTTATGCGCAGTGGAGTTTCATTCCGAGTACCCTTTGAAATCTCACCACGAAAATAACCGTATTTCGCACACACGCTGCACAGGAAAACAGTTGATAAATATTTCATCTACAATTGTAGATTATTGTTAAAAATACACTATCTTCGCAGAGAGAAACAAAAAAAGAAGAATATAAGATAAAAAACTTATCCCTATGATACTGATTGCAGACAGCGGTTCCACAAAAACAGATTGGGTACTACACGACAGCAACTCCATCGTAGCAAGAGTAAAGACACAGGGTATCAACCCCACCCTGCAAGAGAGCGACGAAATATACAATATTCTTAAGACTGAATTATCGGAGAAGATTGGTAGCGACGCCCCTGATACAATATATTACTATGGTGCAGGATGTGCCTATGAGAGCGCCAACGAAAGAATGCGCTCGGCACTTGAACGCATTTTCAATACACGTAAAATTGAGATAAACAGCGACCTTTTAGCTGCTGCACGTGCCTTGTGTGGCCACGAAGAAGGCATTGCCTGCATTTTGGGAACAGGCTCAAACTCGTGCCTTTTCAATGGAAAAAAGATTATAGAGAACACACCGTCGCTCGGTTACGTCCTTGGCGACGAAGGCAGCGGTGCCTATCTTGGTCGTCAGCTTGTGAGCGATTGTCTAAAAAAGCAACTTCCGGCAAGCATCTGTAAGAAATTTCTTTCACAATATAACCTTACCATTGCAGGAATATTAGAGCGTGTGTATCACGAGCCTCTACCCAATCGTTACCTTGCAAGCTTCGCCCCATTCCTTGCCGAGAATCGCAAGAATGCCGAGGTTAAAGCACTGTTGAAACACTGTTTTACACAATTCTTCCAGCGCAATACAATGGTCTATCGTCGTTCGTGGTTGCCCATACACATTGTGGGCGGTATAGGCGTTGCATTCTCAAGTGAGCTCAAAGAGACAGCCGAGAGCCTTGGCCTTTCCATTGGAAATATTGTTGAAAGTCCTATGAACGGCCTTATCGAGTATCATAAATAAAGTTTTTATTTTAGCATCATATATAGTAATAGCGCCAAAGACAAAATTCTTTGGCGCTATTACTATATAATTTTTGAGAAACACTACCCCGTCTGTTTTATTGCGAGACAGCAAATGTTCACCTTTAAATGATTTTTCAAGAATTTCTTTTTGTGCACAAAAAAACCGATGGAATTTTCCATCGGTTTTTATTATCATTGATAAGCGTTTTATTATGCAAGCCACTTAACAAATGCAAAGTCCTGACGATGAGGAAGCTCCTCGTGCTTAGGATACATACGATAGCATATTCTGAAGCTACCGGCGTTGTTCATCACATAGTCGGTGTGGAATGTGAAGATGTTACCCTCGCGCTTAACTACCTCAAGAGGCTGAACCGAGAATACATAGTCGCGGCCGTCCTTGTCGGTTGCAATTGTTACAAGTTCAATACCGATTGCATCATCAAGACCCCTCTCGTCAACATTGAATGTGATGCTGTATTTGTTACCGGCATTGATTGTACCTGCGTCAACATTTGAATCGCGCTCAACCGAAACAACCTCAATCTCGTTCCATTTTGCAGCAACAGCCTCTTTCCAAGCTGCAAGCTCGCGTGCAGCCTTGTAATCCTTAGCTGCAAGATGGTGGTAACGCTCGCCCTGCTTGTTGTAGAACTTGCTGTAATAGTCGTCGAGCTGACGCTTCATTGTGAAGTGAGGTGCGATGCCTGCGATAGAATTCTTGATGTATTGTATCCACTCGTCGCTATAGTTCTTGTTACCACGGTTGTAGTAAAGGGGAAGAATCTCGCTTTCGAGCAGAGTGTAAATTGTGGCAGCATCGAGCTGATCTTGGAATTCCTGATTCTGGTAAGTACGCTTCTCTTTAAGCGCCCAACCTGCACCGGGCTTGTAACCCTCGCACCACCAACCATCGAGAACCGAGAAGTTGAGTACACCGTTCATAAGAGCCTTCTCGCCCGATGTACCCGATGCCTCAAGAGGACGTGTAGGTGTGTTCATCCAAATATCTACACCCGAAACAAGCATCTTGGCAAGCTGCATATCATAATTTTCGAGGAAGATAATCTTACCAACAAACTCAGGACGACGAGAAATTTCAATAATACGCTTGATAAGTCCCTGACCTGCACCATCGTGGGGGTGAGCCTTACCGGCAAACAAGAACTGAACAGGACGCTCGGGGTTGTTCAAAATCTTAGAGAGGCGGTCGAGGTCGGTAAAGAGCAGGTGCGCACGCTTGTAAGTAGCGAAACGACGAGCAAAACCAATTACAAGAGCATCGGGGTTAATTTTGTTAACAACGTCAACGATGCGCATAGGATCGCCTTGATTCTTGAGCCAATTCTCGCGGAACGCCTGACGGATATACTCAATAAGACGTTTCTTAAGAGCAACGCGTGTGTTCCAGATTGTATCATTGGGGACATTCTGAATAGCCTCCCAAATTGAAGCGTTCGACTGGTCCTTCATAAAGTTGGGGTCGAAATATTTATCGTAGAGGCTTCTCCACTCGGGTGCAGCCCATGTGGGGAAGTGAACGCCGTTAGTTACGTAACCAACGTGGTTCTCCGAGGGGAAATAACCCTTCCAAATACCTGCGAACATATCCTTAGAAACCTTACCGTGCAGACGGCTTACACCGTTAATCTCCTGACAAGTGTTGCAAGCAAATGTTGACATACAGAAGCGCTCGTTAACATCGCCTGCGTTTGTACGACCAAGGTTCATAAGGTCGTCCCAAGAGATATTGAGCTGTGCTGCATAACCCTTCATATATTTACCGAAGAGTGTAGCGTCAAAGTAGTCGTGTCCTGCGGGAACGGGAGTGTGAACAGTGTAAAGGCTCGATGAACGTACAATCTCAAGTGCCTCCTCGTATGTGAAGCCATCCTTAATATATTGTGTCAGACGGTAGAGGTTGCACAAAGCAGCGTGTCCCTCGTTGCAGTGGTAGATATCTTTCTTGATGCCCAGCTTTTCGAGCATAATCATACCACCGATACCAAGCAGAATCTCCTGTTTCAGACGGTTCTCCCAATCACCACCATAGAGTTTGTGAGTGATAGGACGGTCGAACTCGCTGTTCATCTCAAAGTCGGTATCAAGCAGGTAGAGTGATACGCGGCCTACATTTACACGCCATACATTAGCATATACAAAGTAGTCCATAAAGGGCACGCTTACAACCATAGGTGTAACGCCGTCGGCCTCATAAACGCGGTCGAGGGGCAGAGTGTTGAAATTCTGTGCCTCGTAGTTGGCAATCTGTGAGCCGTCCATTGAGAGCGACTGTGAGAAATATCCGTAACGATAGAGGAAACCTACTGCACACATATCTACATTAGAGTCTGAAGCCTCTTTCAGATAGTCTCCGGCAAGAATACCAAGACCTCCCGAGTAGATTTTAAGTACGTGTGAAAGACCATACTCCATACAGAAGTAAGCAACCGATACACGATTGGTGTCGGGCTTAACGTCCATATAAGCACGGAATTTTGCATAAACCTCATCGAGTTTTTTCAAAACATTTTTATCCTTTGAAAGCTCATCGAGCTTCTCTACGCCCAATTTTTCGAGCAAGAGGACAGGGTTCTCGACACACTCCTCGTAAAGTTTGGCGTCGAGCATACGGAACAGGTCTTTTGCATCCTGATTCCACTCCCACCAAAGGTTGTGTGCCAACTCCTCAAGACGTGTCAACGACTCGGGGATGTACGATTTTACATTAATTGCTTTCCAAGCGGGTTGATTCGAATTACTTATTGCAATCATATTTTAAATATATGGTTATTGTTTCTAAATTTATATAAACTCTAATTGAGCCGAATGCTGCTTTTTAATTAACAACATTCTGCCGGTTATTTTCTTTTGGCAGCACCCTTTAAAGCGTGGTCATAAGCTCGTAAGTAGTTCTTTATAAAGTGTTTCCATAGAGCTTTGTCGGCCAAGAGAGCCACTTTTCGGCGGCACTCGGCCACCTCTTCCTCAGAAATTTTTGCAAAGGTACAAATAATTTTTGTAATAACATCGGCCGAGTTGAAATAGTTGCTATCATTTCTTTCAACAACAGCAACGCCGTCGGTAAGCTCGCCTGTGCGGCCGAGTACGGAATTTACCCAAAGTCCGAATCCTGCAAGGTTGGTCGTAACGGTGGGAATGTGGAATGCGGCGCTCTCAAGCGGGGTGTATCCCCAAGGCTCGTAGTACGATGGATAGATACTAAGGTCGTTACCTATGAGAATATCGTAGTAGTCCTTGTTAAAAATACCGTCGCTGCCCTTAAGATAGCAGGGGACATAAATTACCTTTACGCGGCTTTTGCCATCGTAGTTGGCAAGGCCTATATTGCGAATTGTTTGTGCAATGGCGTCGTGCTCGAAATTGCACAGGTTGTGTGTCAGATAGGGGTCGTGCAAGGGAGTGCTCCACTCTGTCTCGCCCGAAGCCAAACGCTTCTGAAGGTCGCCACGCGCAACATCCGACCAAGCGGGAACGTCGATAAATGCAACGACGTCGCGTTGGAGCTGAGCACAGTGTTTAAGGCGTATCATTGTTTCCAAGAACAGGTCAATTCCCTTGTTGCGCATTTCCATACGCCCGCCTATACCTATTATAATTGCGTCGTCCGAAATTTTATCACCGGTAAGCGCACGTGCCACTCTGAGACGTGCTGCACGAGCCTCGGCGCGACGTTTGTCAAATTCACTGCCCGATGGAACAAAATCTTTCTCGAATCCATTCTCAAGAATCACGTCTATCTTGCGCTCGATAAGCTGTTTGCACTCTTTGGCGGTGAGCTCGCTCACCGTTGTAAAGCAATCGACATTCTGTGCCGACTGCTTCTCAATCGAATGCTTCGACTGTACGTTAAGCTCCTCGGCCATTTGGTCGCCATTGTAGCCCTCGAAATAGTCGTAAAGGGGCTTACCGTTCGACGCTATTGAGCGTCCTATGCTTGTTGCGTGAGTTGTAAAGATTGTTCCAACCGCAGAAAGGTTCTTTTTCAGATAAAGGGCTGCACTACCACTCTGCCACTCGTGTGCCTGCACAACAACATTATCCTTTGCGGTAAGATGGAATTTGTAGAAACTCTCTATTACCCTGCCCACCGCATATCCGAAGATAACCGAGTCGTCATAATCGCCGTAGGCGTGTAGCGAATCAACCTTGTAGTTGTCCCACAGCATATAATAGAAGTTCTCTTTTTCGTCGAAGTAGCCGTCAAAATCGACTAAAATCACCTTGGGACGTCCGGGAATCTCCCAATATCCGCAACGTACTTTAAATTTCTCATCAGCTACACTGTTACGCCAATTTCTCCACAAGCGTTTATCCTCGGTAAAGAGAGGATTCTCTTGCTCGGTCCAAAGGTCGGGACCAATATAAATGGCATTCAAGCCATCAATATGCGAAATTGTCTCGGCTTTTGTTGAGAGTACAGTGTATATACCTCCAACTTTGTTACATACCTCCCAGCTAATTTCAAAAAGATAGTCGGGGAGCATCAAATCTTTTTTCATTATCTAAAAATATAACACAAAAAAAACAAAGGCATTCACTCTTGAAATACCTTAATTTAATCAGGCAAATTCTATGTAAAAGTGTTCGGTTGCCTCAATCATAAAGCCCCTGACTTCTACAAAAAACAGAAGATGCCCAACCACAAATTCTATTTTGTTGCAAATTTAATACAATTTTTTCGATTATTAAAATATATTATTCATCAACAACCGAGTAAGCTGCAAAATATCTAAAAAACATAAAAAAAAGCGGGCTGTATCGATGTTGAATTTCGATACAGCCCGCTTTTTAATGCAAATATTCGATTATGCAACAATAGCACCACCCATAAGATATGTAACGGCAACTGCTACAATCGCGTAGAGCTCGGGGAATACGGCAAGTACAAGTGTCTTACCGAATACATCGTAACCCTGACCTATAGATACGATACCATTGGCACATACCTGCCCCTGACGTATAGCCGAGAATAAGCCTACTAAACCAACAGCGATACCCGAGCTGAGGACAGCCGCAGCCTGTATGCCCGAAATCTCAGGCGTCAGAACATTAAACATATTTTGGAACATGTAATAACCGGCAAAGCCATATAGACCCTGAGTACCGGGAAGAGCTGTAAGAACGATAAAGTTACCAAACTTGTCATTCTTCTTCATTGCTCCAAGCGCTGCATTTCCGGCGATAGTAACACCATATGCACTACCTACACCTGCCAGACCAACCATAATAGCTATACCAATGTAAGCTATCAACAAATTCATTGTAATTTCCATAATTGTAATTAGAATTTAAGTTATTATTATCTTTTTTATTTTTTTACTTAAAAGGTTTATAAGCTGTTCCACCACCCTCGAAGCCGGCGTTCTTGAAGAACTCTACGAAGGTAAGACGCATTGGATGCACCATTGCACCAAGCACATTCATAAACATATTTATAAAATGTCCTATAATGAATATTATAACTGTTACAACAGCACCAAGTACCGGAACATCGGGGCTAAGACCTACTGCCAAGCTATTGAACACCATTGCGAGAATTCCACCCGAGAGGCCAAGAGCAAACAGACGAACATAAGAGAGAATATCTCCCAACAATCCGGTTGCCATATTATAGGTGTCCCACAGACCAAGTCCTATATTTATGAAAGGATTCTCTCCGGGTGAATTAAGCAGAAATACTCCCACGGCACCTATTCCAATAAGCACGTATGCAATAGTTGTATTCATAGCCGGGATTGTGAACATTGCTACAAGTGTAAGCAATATCACTAACCATCCTATTGTCGAGAGTGCATATTTAAATCCAAACTGGATAGTCTGATTAACAGCCTTAAGAACCATTCCAAAAATTATCTGCACACCTCCCAAAGTCAATGAGAGGTTAAATAGCATTGGATTAGGATCGTTCATAACTCCGGTCTCGGGATTTATATACGACAACGACATATTATCGCGCCACCAATTGAAGATAGGAATATCCCAGTCATAGATATTGAATCCAAAGAATGCTCCTGTAAGCGAGCCGCAGAGAATAGCACTTATTCCAAGCGTAAGCACCAAATTAACGTATCCACGCATACTCTTGAACTTGCCCGATAATATAACAGCAAGCATAGAAACACTCATAACAAGGCCATAGCCCATATCTCCAAGACAAAGTCCGAAGAAAATCATATAGAACGGTGCAAAGAAAGGCGTCAAGTCAATTTCGTTGTATTTGGGAAGCATATAAAGCTCGCCTACAGGCTCGAAAAGACGGAAGAATGCGTTATTCTTGAATCGTATAGGCACATTGTCGTCGGGGGTGGGCTTGCGAAGCTCGTAGAATACAGGTTCGGTGTCGAGCTCGCCGATGAGTGCGGGAGCATCCTCCTCGGGTACCCAGCCTTGCAACAACATCAGTTTGTCGCCTGTTACCTTCTCGCCGCTGTACTTTACACGCGAAAAGTCCAATTGTCCGTTCAGCTCTTTCAGCTTGGCACGCAGCACCGGCAGTTTGTTCACTGCAAGCGATGCAAGCTGCTCGCCCACAAGTTTAATCTCTACCTGCAAACGCTCAATCTCGGTCATAATGTCCGACAGGCGCTGTTTGGGCAGTTTAATGCACTCGGCGTCAATTTCGGGTATATTTCCTGCGGTAACTGTTACAAAATAGATGCGCGAGCCTGCTTGCTTTATAATCACGGCGTTGTACTTATCGCTCCACTCGGGGTCGAATGATTTTACCGGTGTCTGGAAGAAACTGAGCGTGTAGCCCTCGGCGTCGAGTTTCTCAATGAGCTCGGTGTCGAAGTCGCCCCACACTGTCAGCGCCGACGAGTCTTTCTCGGCTGCCTGAAGCGCTTGTTTCAGCCTTTCGAGTGTAGCGTTTAGTTCATCGACACGCACTACAACCTCTTGTGCACCATCGCACGAGGCTGCAATCTCTTTACTTTCGGGGGCCAATTTCTCAAGGCTGCCGACAAGGCGCAGATAATTGCCACACTCGGCTTGCAATTGCTGAATCTCGGGTGTTTCGCTAACATCTACATTGCCCTGCTCTATATGTACAACACCCGCAGCACGCAGTTTCTCAAGAAAGGCTTGATACTCTTTGTGATAGACGAGCATCGTCAGTTTATTCATCTTGCTTATCATACGGCAACCTCCTCTCTTTGTTCAAGAAGCGATTTTAGAATCTTCTGCGACGATTTTGAGAGATTCTCTTCGTCCTCCATAAAGCGTTTTATTTTACGTATCGCATCCTCGTAGCCGGGTATCTGCACTTTCTCGAACAGATTTACTTTTTGCGTGGTCTTTTTTCGTGCCACCTCAAGCAGATGCAGTTTGCGGTTCAGCAGTTCGCGGCTTATTGCCGTCATTGCCATCTGCTTTAACAGCTCAATCCCATCGGCGTACCATTTGGGGGCTGTAAAGAGGCTGTATCGCTCGACCACGAATTGTGCATCTTCGAGTATGGGCACAAGCACTCCTGCCACCTTGCGGCGGCCGATAGAGAGTTTGCCGGTCTTTACCAGCGAGGCGTCAAACTCGTTCCACAGGGCAAAGAGTGTGCTGTACTGCTCAAGCAGCTTTTCATACTCTTCGTCGTGGTGCTCCATCTCCTCTTTGCATTTTTTTACCTCGATGCGCAATGCACTCTCCTTGCTCTTTATTATGGGGAGAGTTCTTTGCCTCATTTTCAGTTGCTTTTCGAGATTCTGAAGCGATGTTTTATTATATTGAAATGCAATCATTATGCTTTTTGTCTCTAAATGGAACAGATTTTACTTTTTCCAATGTGCGTCGATAAGCTCTTGACGTATGTTGACCTCTTCGGGCTTGAAGTATTGCGAGAAGAGCCCCCAAGTAACGTCGAGCATTTCGGTTGTGTTAAGATTGACGTCAATAGCCAATAATCTGTCCGAATAATCCTTGGCAAATGACAAGGTGCGTTTGTCGTAGTCGGTAAGGTCGAATCCATTTTCGAGCTTTGTCTTTGCATTTGCTGCATCGGCATACAGACGCACAGCTGCATTCATTACCTGAGGATGGTCTTTGCGGGTCTTTTTTCCGGCCACGAGCTGTTTCAGACGTGAGAGCGAACGGAAGGGGTCAACAATTACTTTACCAATGTCGCTGTCGCTGCGCAGGAATAGCTGTCCCTCGGTAATATATCCAGTGTTATCGGGTACGGCGTGGGTAATATCGCCGCCCGAGAGGGTTGTTACGGCAATAATGGTTATTGAACCGCCTGCGGGGAATTGTACTGCTTTTTCGTAGATTTTTGCAAGGTCCGAGTAGAGCGAACCGGGCATCGAGTCTTTTGAGGGAATCTGGTCCATACGGTTCGACACAATAGATAGCGCATCGGCATACATTGTCATATCTGTCAGCAGCACAAGTACTTTTTCGTTTTTCTCAACTGCAAAATACTCGGCAGCAGTCAGCGACATATCGGGGATAAGCAGACGCTCTACGGCGGGGTCTTCGGTTGTGTTCATAAAGCAGATGATGCGGTCGAGTGCTCCTGCGTTCGAGAACAGATTCTTAAAGTATAGATAGTCGTCGTTGGTCATTCCCATACCTCCAAGGATAATCTTGTCGGTCTCGGCACGCATCGCTACATTGGCCATCACTTGGTTATAGGGTTGCTCGGGGTCGGCAAAGAAAGGTATCTTCTGTCCTGTTACCAGTGTATTGTTCATATCAATACCTGCAATACCCGTTGCAATGAGCTCCGAGGGTTGTTTACGACGCACGGGGTTCACCGATGGGCCACCAATCTCGACCTCTTTTCCCTCTACTGCCGGGCCGCCGTCAATGGGGTCGCCGTATGCGTTGAAGAAGCGTCCGGCAAGGCTCTCGCTCACTTTCAGTGAAGGGGCTTTACCAAGGAACACAACCTCGGCATCGGTGGGGATACCGCCGGTACCCTCGAACACCTGAAGCGTTACCTCGTCGCCCATAATTTTTACCACCTGCGCCAACTTACCGTTCACGGTCGCAAGTTCGTCGTATCCAACACCGGTTGCCTTTAGTGAGCAGGTTGCTTTGGTGATGGAGTTTATCTTTGTATATATTTTCTTGAATGCTTCTGTTGCCATAATATAAATATGTATTATTGTGGGTGATTAGGCAATTTGTTTGGTTGCCAACAATTCTTGCAACTGAGCGTGGTAAGCGTTGTACTTTTCCGATTTATACTCGGAGTAGTTCATCTGCTTGCACAGGTTGATTGCTTTTTTAAAGAAGTCTGATACCTCGGTAAAATCTTCAAAGTCGTAGTCGGCGCGACACATCTCGGTTATCTGACGCAATATTGCCTCTTGACGCTCAAGGGGTGTAACCGAATCGACCTCGTCAAAGGCGTCTTGTTGCAGCACGACAAAGTCTATCAGCTCCGATTTCCAGAATGTTACGTGATAATCCACGGGCACACCATCGTCGCCAAGAATGTTTATCTGCTCGGCAATCTCTTTTCCGCGCAACAGACGTGTTTTTACTTCGTTGACCATTTCGAGCCAGCCATCGCCTATGAGCTCTGTGATATAGTTTCCAAACTCGGGATATTCAATGTATTTCGAGTAAGAATCAATGGGGTTCACGGCCGGGTAGCGTTTCTTGTCGGCACGTGCCTGTTCAAGGGCATAGAAGCATCGTGCTACCTTCTTGGTATTCTCGGTTACGGGCTCTTTAAGGTTACCACCGGCGGGTGATACTGTTCCGATAAATGTAATTGAGCCTGCCTCGCCATTATTCAGATAGACGTATCCTGCACGGCTGTAGAAGTTGGCGATGATTGACGAAATGTCCATCGGGAAGGCATCGGGACCGGGAAGCTCCTCCATACGGTTAGACATCTCACGCAGTGCCTGTGCCCAACGCGATGTCGAGTCGGCCATAAGCAATACTCTCAGTCCCATTGCACGGTAGTACTCGGCAATTGTCATTGCTGTATATACCGATGCCTCGCGAGCTGCCACGGGCATATTCGAGGTGTTTGCAATGATGATTGTACGTTCCATAAGTTTGCGACCTGTGTGAGGATCGACAAGCTCGGGGAATTCTGTAAAGATTTCCACTACCTCGTTGGCACGCTCGCCGCAGGCTGCGATAATTACAATGTCGGCCTCGGCCTGTTTGGATATTGCGTGCTGAAGCACTGTCTTTCCTGTTCCGAAAGGGCCGGGGATAAAGCCTGTTCCACCCTCGACAATAGGATTCAGTGTATCAATTGTTCTGACACCTGTTTCGAGCAGTTTGAAGGGGCGGGGCTTCTCGCGATAATCCTCCATAGCTACACGCACAGGCCATTTTTGTATCATATTGAGGCTGCGTTCCTCGCCCTCGTCATTTACAATTACTGCTACTGTATCGACGATGCGATATTCGCCCTCTTTTGCAATGCTTTTTACTGTCCACTCGCCTTTTATGCCAAAGGGTGCCATTATTTTCAGTTGCTGGTGATTCTCTTCGACAGCACCTAACCACGCTGCGGCACACACTTTTTCGCCGGTTTTTACAAGCGGGGTGAATTTCCACATTTTCTCCTCGTCGAGGGGATTGGTGTAGTCGCCTCGTTTCAAGAATACTCCCTCCATTTTGTCAAGGTCGTTCTGCAATCCGTCGTAGTTTTTGGAGAGCATTCCGGGAGCGAGTGAAACTTCGAGCATATGACCGGTAAACTCGGCCTCTTCGCCTATTTTCAGTCGTCTTGTACTTTCAAATACCTGAACATATACTTTGGCTCCGTTAATTTTAATGACCTCGGCCATCAGACGGTCGCCACCGGTTTTTATATAGCAAATTTCATTTTGTGCCACAGGGCCGTCAACTGCCAAGAGCACCATATTTGCAATAACTCCGGTTACTTTTCCTTTTGTTGCCATATTTTATATTCTTATTTATTTCTTACTTAATGTCGTCGGTAAACACTGCTCCACTCTTCAGTTCTTCGATAATATCTTTGTAACGCTGCATTCCCGATTGTGCATCGAGACGTGCCCAACGCTCGACGATACATAGTTTTTCGAGGAATACAAAAAGACGTTCAACGGTAAAATAGTTGAACACTGAATTATCTTCGAGCCATTTTATACGCAGGTTGTCAATTTGTCGTTCGCGTTCTTGAAGTTTGTCATTCTCGCTTATGTGAATAAGCGTCTCAAGATAGTCTATTGTTCCCGAAAGGCCAAAATCACGTGCGCCTGATGTACGTATTGCATCGGCTACTTCACCCTCGCCCACAATGCACTCTTCGACATTTAATTTATATTTGCGTGCAAGCAGTGCAACAAGAATATTGTTTACATTGCTATTATATTGAAACCACTGCGACACAAATTTATTGGATGTTTTTGCTGCATAAGAATAATAGTGCGCACTCAGAATATCTTCCCAAAAGAGGTTATTCTCGATATTCTCGAAATAATAATCGAGAAAATCGTACATATAGGCGGGTACTTTCTTGTTGCGAGCATCACCATCTTTAGCTGTCGAAATTATCTCAAGCAGTTGCTCTTTTGTGTAACAACCTACTGTGTCGAGTTGAATGTCGGCGCCGTAGCGTAGCAGAAGCAGAATATTTACATTGTCTCTCTTGTGGAACGACAAGTTTACTATACGCGCATCCTCGGCCGAGAGTTGGGGCAATACTTCTTCCCTGAATTTCTCAACCGAATAGCCTACCTTTCCACCGTCAAGGGTAACCTCGGGCAGGCCTGCGACCAAGCAATAATATTCACTCATTCTTTTTTATTTGAAAAGAAGTTCAACAATTACGGGACGCAAGAATGATTTTAGGAACTGCTCAAACTCGGCATCACCAAAATTCACTTTGTACGAACCATCGGCGGGGGCTATCGAGAATGAGGTTTTAAGACCGTTTACTTGCTTAATCTCGACACCTTTATCGAGCAATGCCTTGGCCTTTGATGCAAAATAAGATTTAAGCTCGGCTGCCTCGGATGTTGATATTACAAGGGGCTCATTGGCACTCCAACGCTCGGTTATTTTCACAAGAATACTTTTAAGGACGTCGCCGGAAAGAGTATCTTTTACTGCCTCTTTTACAATTGTATCTGTTACAATTGTTGCTGTTTCCGATTTTAATGCTCCGACAGCTTGCGAGGCGTATAATTTGAGCTCGGCGTGTGTGTTGGCAGTAAGCTCCTCGGCGCTTTTTTGCGCCTTTGCCACAATTTCGTCGGCGTTATCTTGCGCCTCTTTAAGTATTGCTGCTGCTTGCTCTTGCGCCTCTTTTACAAGGCGTGCAGCCTCTTCTTTTCCTTTCTCTACGCCCTCGTTGTAGATTTTTTGGGTGAGTTCTTGTACTTTAATTTCCATATATAATAATTTTTTAAATATCTTTTTACTTTTTGCAACTATAATGCACTGATAATCAAAATCTAAGGGCTATTTTTTCCTAAAAAGATGTATTTGTATCGCTACTGTATTATTTGCATTATAGAGAATGCAAATTTAATTCTTTTTATTGTATAATACTTTTATTCTTTATAAAAAAAGGCAATTATTTACTAAAAAAAACAAAATCTCGATTTTAGGCTATAAATATTATTTAATTTTACAAACTGTTTCAAGATAATAATATTGGATATAAATAAAGAGGCGACTATTAAAGCCGCCTCTTTTGTACGCCGTCAGGGACTCGAACCCTGGACCCATTGATTAAGAGTCAATTGCTCTACCAACTGAGCTAACAGCGCATCTGCCTCTTAAAAGTGTTGCAAAGGTAGTCAATTCTTTTGTTCCTGCAAAATTAAAAAACGCTTTTTTTTAACCGCCGGCTATTTTAATTTATATTCTTAATATATTTTTGCGCTCTTACGAAATATTAACGGTACTTGCATTGAAGCGAAAAAACTTAAGGCAGAGTTATCGGCGCTGCACTTAAAATTCACAATCTTCTGATATTCCGAATGTTGAATAAAACAGCACCCTTAATGCAGATAGATTTATTTACATTGCGGGTGCTGTTACCTGTGAATATAAGTTAAAACTGTATCTTATTTTACAATTATAAGGTAGTAGTTCTTTTTACCCTTCTGAACAAGAATATATTTGTTGTTCAAAAGATTTTCGGTGTTTATTATCTGGTCGAAAGCGGCGAGTTTCTCTTTATTTATTGAAACACCACCACCCTGCGCCAGCTTGCGCATTTCGCCTTTTGAGGGGAATATTTTGGCCAACTCGGTTGTAAGGTCAACAGCCTTTACGCCCTCTTCGATAGCGGCACGCTCTACCTCAAATGTGGGAACACCGTCAAACACTGCAAGCAATGTCTGCTCGTCGAGTGAGCGCAGTGCATCGGATGTCGCATTTCCAAACAGAATACCCGAGGCTGCAATAGCTTTGTCAAGCTCTTCTTGTCCGTGAACAAGAATTGTTACCTCTTGTGCCAGACGCTTCTGCAACAGACGAAGATGAGGTGCTTCGGCGTGCTGTGCAATAACAGTCTCAATCTCGTCTTTGTCGAGCGAGGTAAATATCTTTATGTACTTATCGGCATCCTCGTCGCTCACATTCAACCAGAATTGGTAAAAATGGTAAGGCGAGGTGTATCGTTTATCGAGCCAGATGTTACCCTGCTCGGTCTTACCAAATTTCTTTCCGTCGGCCTTTGTGATAAGCGGACAGGTGAGTGCAAACACCTCGTTGCCCGACATTTTACGTATCATCTCGGTTCCGGTAGTAATGTTACCCCACTGGTCGGCACCACCAAGCTGAAGTTTACAGCCGTGTGTCTCATTCAGATGAACATAGTCGTATCCTTGCAACAGCTGATAGGTAAACTCGGTAAATGACATTCCATCTGTTCCGGCCTCGCCCGAAAGACGACGCTTTACAGAGTCTTTTGACATCATATAATTTACGGTAATCATCTTACCTACGTTACGGATAAAATCGAGGAACGAAAATTCCTTCATCCAATCGTAGTTGTTTACAAGGACGGCTGCATTGGGGGCGTCGCTCTCGAAATCAAGAAAGCGTGCAAGTTGCTTTTTGAGCGCCTCTTGATTATGGCGCAAACGCTCCTCGTCAATAAGCACACGTTCTTTCGATTTTCCCGACGGGTCGCCAATCATTCCTGTTGCACCACCTATGAGCGCGATAGGCTTGTGGCCCGAGCGCTGAAAATGGCGCAGCATCATTACACCTACAAGATGTCCGATGTGAAGAGAATCGGCAGTGGGGTCGATTCCCAAATAGGCTGTTGTCATCTCCTTCTGGAGCTGTTCCTCTGTTCCGGGCGTCATATCCTGAATCATACCACGCCACTTTAATTCTTGTACAAAATTCATACTTTTATAATTTTAATTATTGTTCTAATATTCCTATAAATCAAATTCTATAAAATCAATAATTCCCCGTTCTTTGTCGGTTGAATTTTATTGTTTCATAGACAATCGCCCTACTCCAGCGTGTATATTGGTGAGGGTGTTGCACGTTTTAGCACATAAAGAGCAACATCTTTTCCTACGATTATGCCATACCGGGCAAATTCCATTTGCATTGCTTTATAAGCAAGCTCGGGGTGGTTATTCTCCTCGCTCAAATGGCACAGCCATATACTTTTAAGATGCTCATTCATATTTTTCGCCAAATAGCGTGCCGTTGTCTGATTACTCAAATGTCCACGTGTACCCGAGACACGTTCTTTAAGGAATTGCGGATAGCGTCCCATCATCAACATTTGCTCCTCATAGTTCGACTCTATCACAAGATAGTTGGCCTTGTCAACGTAGTATGAGACCTCGTCGGTGATTGTCCCAAGGTCGGTGGCTATACAGAATTTCACATCGCCAATTTCTATATAGTAGCCCACATTATCGGTACCATCGTGCGGCACTTCAAAAGGGGTTATTTCAAATGCGCGGAATCGGGTTGTTTCGCCTTTTTCGACGTAGCGCACATACATTGGGTCAAGAGGCTTGTTCATGCAGTAGTTGTTGTTTATTCCTCGATGCGTGTCGCGTGTGGCATACACCGGAATATTTGCTTTTGAAGCAATAACCCCCAAGGCTTTTATGTGGTCGGCGTGGTCGTGTGTTACAAACACAGCGCAGATGCTTTCAAAGGGAATACCCTCGCGTTTCAGAGTAGTTCTTATTATCTTTGATGGTATTCCGGCATCTATCAGAATACCATAATCATCTACTCCCAGATAGTAGCAGTTGCCGCAACTGCCGCTACCGATGCTCATAAAACGTATCTTCATATATATTTTTTTATTTTTCTCAAAAAACAACAAAGCGCACCCTAAACATTAGAACGGATAACCAATGGCAAAGTGCAATGCAAAATCTCGTCCAAAATCGGGATTAAGCAGTGGATACCTATCTTTTCCTCGATAGGCCGGATTAAGTGCTTTCATACCGGCATCGAGACGGAATACAAAAAGGTCGAGCTCGAACCTAAGTCCCATTCCGTATGAGAATGCAATATCTTTATGGAAACTCTTTATATCGAATTGTCCGCCGGGTTGTTCACGATAGTAGCGGATAGTCCAAATATTTCCGGCATCGATAAAAAATGCCGAGTGCAGTTTCCAAAAAAGGTGCGAGCGAAACTCGAAACTACAATCGAGTTTAAGGTCGCCCGATTGATTGATAAAATCTATATTACTATCGCTGCTACGATAGCTTCCCGGGCCCAGTCCGCGCACCGTCCAACCCCTTAGTCCATTTGCTCCTCCTGCAAAGTAACGCTTCTCAAACGGCAGCACCGTCGAGTTGCCATAGGGATAGGCAATGCCCAGTCCGAGGTGTACCACAAATGAATTTTCATCGTCTATATTCAGATGTGTTGTAAAATCGAGGTCGCCCTTTATATATTGTGCGTATGCAATATTCATAAACGTATATTGTCCGCTACTGTTCTTATGACCGCCAAAGAGGCTGTTCAGTCCGCGAAGCAGATTACCCGAGCACTCGATATTGGTGCGTACAGCAAATGCTACACGTTCGCCTTTGGCGTTTGTGCCATACGAGCTGTTGTAGTTATATTGATAGCCCAACTTGGTAATGAGCAGATTCTCGTAGTTGTATTTTAGAATAGAATTCCTGTTCGATATACTATCGAGATAATCGCGTTTAAAAGTATCGGAAATCCAAGGAACGTATATGTAGTTTACGTCAAGAATGTCAATTTTGTGCGACGATTGTGCCTTTTTGCTCCACAAATAGCTCCACGCACCCGAGAGTATTTGTCGGTCGAATTCGGGTCGCTCTTGCGAGTCGAATTTAAGCGTCAGCAGGGTCGATGATTTCTGCAAACGACGCTGCGACTCTATCGGCAACAACGAGGATAGTACACCGCCGTAAAGACGCAGGCTGAGCTCGGCACCATACTCGAAGTAACTGTCGCGGGTATATCCGCTGAGCCCCGAAATTGCCTCATAGGCCCCGAAAAGGCGAAGCGATAAAAGTTCAGAGCCACAGAAAAGGTTCTTGTCCGAGAATGTAACGGCTGCTGCCGCACCAAGGTCGCCGGCTGTATTAGTACCTTCGAGCTCGAACGATACTGTTCGACGTTTGTTGCCCTCAAGCATAATATAAGCATCGAGCAGCGAGCTTTTGGGGCGCTCGACCATTCGCAACGATGCGTAACGCAATGCCGATAGCTGTGCAAGAGAGTTGTGTGTGCGATCGACTAAGCTTTGCGAATATAGGTTGCCTTTCTCTAAATAAGTATTTTTTGCCAACACTTTAGGGCGTATCGGCAACCGTCCTTTACTAAAGAAATTATACCCGCCCCACTGCATTGTGTCGCAAGCGGCAAGCTCCTCTTCGTTCAGTCGCAATCCTGCACCCGACACAAATGTTACATTGTCTATGCTGTATTGACGGTGAGGAATATAGGCTTGTGTGTCTGTATCGCGAAAAAGTGCAATATTCATCTTTACGCCCACATTTGTCGAGTGATGGGCTGTGTCGGCCTCAAATGTTATATAGTCTTTTTGGAAACGATAATACCCATTCTCTTTCAGTAGCGCTGTGATGCGACGACGCTCGGCTTCGAGCACATCTACGCTGAATGGCATTCCTGTACGCAGGAGTGATGCAGCCGAGTCGGCTCTTACAATTGCGGCAAGGCGTTCATCGTCGGTTACCATTTTTATCGACGAGACAGTGTAGCGTTCGCGCTCGTGCAGATAATAGATTGCATCTACACGTTTATCGCCCGAGGGGCGTGCCTCAAAATCGACCGTTGCGTGCAGATAGCCATCGTTGCGTAGCATCTGCTCAATATTATAGCGCGTGAGCTCGGCCATCGAAGGGCTGAAAATCACAGGCTCTTCGCCTATACGTCTGAGCACTTTATTGCCCCATTTTGTGCTATCGCGCCCCGAGAGCGAGAAAATTCCAAGAGGAATTTTTGCCACGCTGAACCATTTTGAGTTGGGATGCTGACGAATATATGCCTGTGCCTTAACAGCAAGTGCATTATCGTGTTGCGAGATTATGTGCACGTGCGAGAGAAGATTCTCGCCATCGGGCACAAATTTTGTTGTCGAGCACGATAGCAGCACCGACACAAACAGCAACAGATATATGACATTTTTTACAGACATTCTTCTTAATCTTCCTTACACAATTCCCCTAAAATGGAAGAAAATTTTGCAAATATATAAAAATCCTCGCAGAATTAAGGTAGATTTGCACCACTTTAACTCTACAAAAAAGGAAAAGAGAATGCTAAGCAAGCAACTACTGAAATTGATACGCTCATTAGAGCAAAAGAAATATCGTAAAGAGAGCCGTCTTTTTGTTGCCGAGGGTCGAAAAACCGTCGGCGACCTTTTGTCCTCGGGCCTGCGATGCGATACTGTTTTAGCCACCCGTGAGTGGCTCGCCGAAAACAAATTGGAGACAAAGGCCACAATAATAGAAGTTACCGACGAGGAGCTTCGACGTGCAAGTTTCTTGCGTGCTCCGCAAGGTATTTTGGCACTTTTCCATCAGCGCGAAGATACACTCGACCCGGCAGTTGCCACCCGCGAGTTGTGCCTTGCTCTTGACGATGTTCAGGACCCGGGAAATTTAGGGACAATTGTGCGTATTGCCGATTGGTTCGGTATTGAGCACATATTCTGTTCCACGGGTACGGCCGATATTTATAATCCAAAAACCATACAGGCAACAATGGGGGCAATAGGACGGGTAAAGCTACACTACACTAATCTGCCGCAATTACTCGCCTCGCTAAAAGAGCAGACGCCCATCTACGGCACGTTCCTCGATGGAGAGAATATGTACGAGAAGGATATTCAGAGCAGAGGCATAATTCTAATGGGCAACGAGGGTAATGGAATAGGCTGCGAGTGTGCCGCATCTGTTACAGAGCGTCTTTTTATTCCCAACTACCCCGCCAACCGCGAGACGTCCGAGTCGCTCAACGTGTCAATGGCAACAGCCATCATCTGTGCCGAGGCGCGCCGACGGATGATATAAAAAAATCAGACAAGCTCGATACAACTGCGCAGAGTGCCACGAAACGAAACAACGGCAACCACACCTCTTTTCAAACGATTATACTCGCCCGAAATTTCACACTCTCCGATGTACAAATCATTGCATCCATCAAAAGTAATCTTTGCAACGGGAGTTATAATGCTGTCCCCGCAGGCAACCACCGAGTGAGACACAACGAAATGAAAATAGGCCTTGCCTTCACTATCGTTTGTCAGAGTATCGAATATTGTAACCGATTTTTCGTCCCACTGAAATTGTCGCGAGTGAACAACACCCCTATCGGAATAACCATTGTGCGAGGCTTTTACACTCTGCTTGCCACACTCAAGGGCAAACACCCTTGCACGTTGCGCACAACGAAAAGCGGCCCACACGCAGCTCGAATTACAATCGGCAACAACAACGGTATTATGTGCAACCGTCGAACGCTCATACTGCCGCCTTGCACACCACTGATAGGTCGAAATTCCCGTATCGACAATAAAAGGCCTGCCGCCCACGCGAAGTTCGAAATTAAACGTATCGGCGTGAGAATGCCCCGGAATATACGATGCTGCAATACCGCCTAAATCCATTCTAAGTTCGTAACGCTCATTATCGACACAATAGTAGCCCGAGGCATCGGATTTTCCTTTTTCAGCTTTAATATTCAATCTTTTGGCATAATCGAGAAGCCGGGGTATTGTGGGAGCAATGCCATTGGCCGAATCGTTAAAAAGCGGATAAGAAGCGTCGCTGTAGGCAATTCCCAAAAGCCAACCAAGCATCTTTTCGGAGTGTTTGCAAAGAGCATCGTATAGAGCCTGCTGCCCTTTGAAGCGCCGATTATTCCCAAGGAGGTTCACCGCATCGAGCAAACGGTCGAGAATTATGCAGTGATACATAGGCGATTGTTCGTAATTTGCACCGTCGGCGAGCGTCTGCTCGCCAAGCTCTTTCACAAGCTCTGAGGCGCAGCGGTCGAACATTCTATTGTCATCAAAATAAAATGCACCCCATAGTAGAGCAAAAAGATTTTCGAGCAGATGATTGCCGGCCAAATTATACTCCATATTCTGCAACAAGATTCTGTATTGCGAATAGAGCGAGGTGTCTATACGTTTAATATCCTCAGGAGCAAGATTGGCACGATTCAGGGTAACGAATTTTATCCAATTGACAGCCCTTAACGAGATGCAATAAGGCGACATTCCCACCACGTTACCCTCTTGCGCCTCAATGAAACGGTTAATCCACAGACAAGCGTCGTGCAGTGTCATTGATGGCTGCAAAAGATACTCCATATAGTTTATATTAAAACTCCACAGCGCTCCCTGTTTTTTATTTTCCCAAGTGCCGTCGAATTTTTCGGTCAAATTAAGGAACGTAAAATCTTCGCCCCTACACGACTCGTATTTTGGAATAAAAGCATCTAATTTCAGTTGTATGCCGCACCTGTAATATGCAAAAGAGTATTTCGAGCGTAACGCCCTGCGGGCAATTTTACGCAAACGATGCAGACACTGATACTGAATCTGCTTTACTTTCAAATATTTTATCGTATTGTAATATTGCTTTATTCTTTTCATCAAGATATTTTTGTTGGTGATTAACTGTACGAAATAGTTCCTAAATACGCTTGTAAATATCGGCAATTGCCTCGGGAACAAATATCTCGGGGCGATACTCAATGCGCTCTTTTTTGTGCAATACTTTGCAAACTTTATCATACAGGTCGTCAATATTACCCGTCGCATATAACACAGCTTCACGAGGTCTCACACACACGTCGCTGGCCACCACAGGTGTACCAAACTCCAAAGCCTCTTTAACCGAGACCCCCTCCATATCCGACATTGTTGGACGCAGGAATAAATCGGTACGCCCCCACACCTCGAAGCCATTAACGTCCGAGTTTATCACAAAAAGGAAATTGTCGGTAAGATTCAGTTTCTTTATTCTTTCCACACACTCGTTGTAATACTCACCGCATACCTCGGAAATACAAAATACAAGCCCTACATTCATCCCATCTTTATTCACCAAACGATTCATCAATTCAATAATTTGGTCAAGGCCATAAACATCGCCATATACATTTTTCACAAGGCTGCTTCCGTTAGCCGAAATTGTATATTCATATTTATTGCAAAAGGTCTCTATTTCGGGCGTAAGTCCTTTGCACTCTTCGTTTAGCGGAGAGATATATGTTGGCAGAATTACAATTTTATTCTCTTCAATATCATATTTTTTTTGCAGTTCGGCAGTATATGTGCTGTCGTTATATATAATATATCGGGCACGACGAAAAAGCAGGTTCACAACCCGGCGCTTCCACCCGCAAAGTAACACGAGACGCCGATTGTGCAATGTCATTATCAGCGGATGCCTCGCGCCGAAGATGTACAGCAGCAACAACAGATAAATATTTGTAAATTGAGAGTGTATAATACGTTTCTTAACAAACAACAAGCATACAAACTCCCACAGAGGATTGGAAACATCTACAACATACTCCTTTCGGCTCTTGCTCTTTGCAAAATTGCGTAATATGACAGATGGTTCCTTTCCGTGCAATTTATCGACCAGACGCTTGCAATATATAGATATTCCACCAAGTGGTGGCGGATAAAATCCCCATATTTCTTTTCTCATACAATTTTATTTTGTACTAAAATAAGTCTTATCAATAACCAATGCCTTAAAGTCGGCATAATTAACCTCGCATTTTTTCCTTGCATCTGATAACAATCTTCTAAGCAGCACAAGAGATTTTGTCAACGAGCGCGATGACATATAGAAATGACGCATACAAAGAGGTATATTCACAAACGCCCACACTGCATAAAAGAGTGCCGATTTATGGAGACGAATATCAATGAAGCGATTAAGATAGTGAAGGAATATTTTCCCTATTGCACTCATCTGTTTCCCCGAGGCTCCCACTTTGTGGTATATTACCGAGTTCAACAAGCAGGCCATTTTTATGCCTTGAGCATTCATTCGCATCGAGAACTCAAAATCTTCCTCGCCGAAGAAAAAACGCTCGGTGAGCAGACGCCCATTATCGTCGAGCAGCGCGGGTGGGAAAAACAGCGCGCAACCGGTAATAAAAGTTATCGGCAGATACTCTTGCGCCTTTATTGCATCGTCGCTCTGTCCGGCGTAATAATATTTTCGGAAGCCCATTGATAATCGACCGCCACAATTCCATATTTTTTTCTTGTCCGAAAAGTAATATATCTTTGGTGTGAGCACGGGGTATTCGGGGTGAGATTCCGAGAATTTCTGCAATTTAATCAGAAAATCCGGGGTAACCTCGGTGTCGTTATTAAGCAGCAAAAAGTTGTCGGGATTATGTTTCCGTGCAAATGCAATGCCTTTGTTATTACCCTTCGCAAAGCCATAATTTGCATCGAGCGGGACTACATACACCACAAGGTCTTTATTGTTATCCACCCACTCATTTATACGCACAAGAGAGTCGTCGGTCGAGCCGTTATCCACAACATATACGCTAAATTCGCCATAAGCCTTAGACAATGAGCGCAGACAATGAATTGTATCATTGGCATTATTCCAATTTAATATTATAATTGCTGTCATAACCTAAGAATAACTTTTATAAGCTGCCACCGTTACCATTACTGTGCTCGGGCAGAGTCTCGGTGGTATTATTTTTAAAATCAATCTTCAGCATAAGATATATTATAAAAACCATAAGCGGAACTTCAAAAAATTGCAAGTGGTAGAAATAAATCTCGAACCACCCCATCAACAACATTCCGCTATAAAAGAAATAGACAACGCCTACATAAATGCTTTGCGTAAAGTCGGCCCAAATTTTCACCAAATAATGTATGGCCGATACTGCAAGCACCACAATAACAAACTGAATTATACTTGCATTTATATATATTGTGCCAAAAAATGCACGTACATTAGAGCCGTTGACACCATTGTGTATGAAGAAGGGATTAACAGGATCGACATATTCGTTGCCCGCCACCACATTGTACAGATTGAGTATATTGGTGAGCAACACCTCGAAACGAGGGGTCTCCAAAATACCCATTTGCAAATCTTGACTCCACCCCACGATGCCACTGATTACATAATGAACAAAATTCTTATATATAATTTCAAAAATCACATCAAAAGTAGCAGCCTCCTCCTTGCCTAAAAACAGCGAAAATGTATATGTTACAAAAAACACCACAAAAGCAAACAGAGCCACCTTCAGAAAAAGAGAGGTGTTCAATTTAATCTTGCCGGCATACAGACGCATACAAATACCGCCCATTGCAGGAATAAGCACCCACGATTTTACACCATACATAAGTGTAACAAAATACATTCCGCCTATTAGTAGCAGATAATACCAATGCTTGCGGTCGTATTTATATATATATATGATAGATAATGCGTGCAGCAAACGATGTAAATGTCCCCATAGGCCTCCACCGCAAAAATCGTATCCAAAATCGTCCGAGCCGGGCAGATAGGGACTTGTGCGAACCATCATAATGAAACGCAAAAGAAAAGCCGCAACAAGAATTGTGGTAATAACATTCAGACGTTTCATATTCATCCCCTCATCGTTAAAATTTCCCAAATTCACAGTTTGCATCCTCCTGCGAAATCCTACGCCAAGTATATAGCTTGGAATTGCAAAAAGTGGCAATCCCACCATCCACACAATCAGGCTGGGATAATAAAATTCCACTATTCCCCAATTACCACACGACAAGAGCGCCACCATAAGCATAACAGCGTAAGGCAGCATAAGCAGATTAAGCGGAGTGTAAATTGTGCGCCACAATTTTGTGTCTATGATAGCAAGCACCGCTATCTCGACATAAATTGCAAGCACCGCTATAAAATCCATTAACGTCATTAGCGGGTAACCTCCTTTCTGCGTTTAATTCCCTTGAGCGACACAAGACACAGCACAAAAAGCAATGCCTCGGCAAGTGTCCAAGCTGCCGCTGCCGCATAATAGGTGTACTCGTTACAGAATGCGAGCATAAACGACACCGAAATTATTGCCGAAATCCAGATATTAAACTGAAATTTCTTTGCAGCACCTAAATTCAGAAGCCCCACAATGCCCACAATATAATTCATACAGCCAAAGAGCAACACGGGAGCCATAAGCCACACAAGAGTGCGGGCAATCTCATAGTCAATATCAAGACCAAGATATATGTACAGCAATTTAGGCGACAGAGCAAACAGACCGGCCACCACCGCCAACAGAGCAAAAGCCCAACGCACAAGCCTCATAAGCACCGTTATATTATCCGATGCTTTCTCGCCATAGAACAGACGACTGACGTAGGGGAACATTGCCATTGGCAAGGCATTCAGAATAGTCTGAACGGCTTTTACAATCTTCTCGACTGCACCATATATTCCAACAGCAGCCTCGCCCGCAAATATTCTAAGCAGGAAAATATTGGAATTACGGTACATCTCCATTCCTATATTCGAGACAAAAATGTGCCATCCGTCGCGGTACTGCGCCTTTACGGCTGCCAACGTCGGCATCGAGAATCTTATACCAAAATGCTTTACTGCAATGCACAAACTGGCTGCTCCTGCCGCTATATATCCAAAGGAAT
This sequence comes from uncultured Bacteroidaceae bacterium, assembly GCA_964470845.1. GTDB lineage: Bacteria > Bacteroidota > Bacteroidia > Bacteroidales > Bacteroidaceae > HGM04593. The sequence continues at coordinate 27,945 of CAYYEL010000014.1, forward strand.
TCAACAGCACCACATATATATAGTCGCTACTCTCGGTTATAAAAATAAAAATCAGCCCTGCAAAGACAAATTTCGATATTACATTTACTATGGTAAGATATTTCATCTCTTCGAGCCCTTGGAACAGCCACACGGGAATAAGAATGTCGCCAAAAACAATACCCATCGCAAACAGATACATCAGCACGTCGTCGCCATCCATAAACAGTGCCACTGCCGCATATACCGGCAGCACCACTGCCACCGAGATAATGAGACGAGCTACAATAGTCGAACAGAATATCTCATTGACCCGTTCTTTATTGTCGCGGTGCACCGATACTTGACGCGTTACTGAATAGCGGAAACCATAATTTCCGGCCAATAGCAGGTACTGGGCCACAGTGTATATGAAGAGGTAGGCACCGTATTTCTCTTCGCCAAGCACGCGTATAAGATAAGGCATAGTAACGAGAGCAAGCAGATAGCTTACTCCGTTTATCATCGAAAGGGAGAAGAAATTCTCCAACACCCTGCGATATTTTCTTATTTTTACCCCAACGCCCACTGTCAAAGGTGCTCTTTAATTCTTTTTTACACTGTTTTTTGCATCCTCCTTAAGTGCGAGGCGCTGCTTTTTCAGTGTCTCTTTAACCTCTTTTTCGACCATAAGCCACGCAATGTGTCCAAAGAGTGTCAGAAAGACTATCGAAACAAGCATAAACATCTTTTTCGGTGCCGAAGGCAGATTGGGAACCACTGCCGGTTGCATCACCGAAAATACGGGGGTACGTTCCTGCACCTTGGCCTTGGCAATTTCTTTTTGTTGTGCCATCTGGGTGTATATCGAATAGGCAAGCTCCATCTCGTCCTTTAGACGGCTCTCCTCTATTTGCGCTGTATAGGTAATTGTTCCAAGCGAATGGCGGTCGGCATATTCGGCATAGGCTTTCTGCTTTTTTACATAGTCAGCCCGGGCCTCCTCGTAAAGCGTGTTACTGTACTCAAAATCTTTGATTGATTTTCCTGTACGATATTTTGTTACATACTCTTGCAACTGTGTGGCAACCTTATCGGCGACCTGTGCCGCTATCTTTGCATCCTGCATTGTTGCGGTTATTGTAACTACCTGATTACCCACATCTACCGAGCAGGAGATTTGTTTACTCAGTTTGTTAATTACATTTATTTCGGTTTGTGAGTAGCTGTAATACGTTACATCTTCGGGTACTGACACTCCACTCTGTTTGGGTGTAAGCATCTGTTTTAATTTCAGGGGAAGCTCAACTATATACATCCACCAAGCCTTGCTCTGATTATCACGCATATAGTCGAAGAGCGACATATCAATTTCACCATCACTCGACTTTACATTCATTGCATAGAGCTCGGCGATAAACACAGTGGAGCCGACAATCTCGGGATAAAGTTCGGGATATATTGCATCGGCGTTGCCTGCCATATCTCCGACATTCACTCCGGCCATTGAAGCAATCGAACCGAGCGCACCGAAGGAGGCTGTTTTTGCAGCCTCGGGGGCAAGAATCACCTCGGATGTGTATCGCTTGGGGATACTGAATGCTATTATCACTGCAATCACTGCTGCAATTATGCAGTTACGTGTAAGACGACGACGATCCCTCCACACTCGGCGGGCCAACCAAAAAAGGTCGATGTTACTGAGTATATTCATAGTATTTTATTTCAGAAGATTGATGAGTGCAATGATAACTGTTGCCAATGAAGCCGATGTTGACGAAAGTGAAAGAATCTCGGTGGTGCTCATACCCTGACGCTTAACCTTTGTGGGTACAATAATTTCGCATCCGGGCTGTATGAGCGAGCTTTTGCTACCCTTTGCACGTGCAACTGTTCCATTCTTATATATAATAATTGCTTTTGATTTTTTTGCATTCTGTCCGTAACCACCGGCCTGCTCGATATAATACTTAAGGCTTTTGTTCTCTTTATATGTTACTGTGTTGGGAAAAATTACATTTCCCGATATTTTCACCGTGTTTGTAAACTGTGGAATTATGAGCTTATCGCCATCTTGTAACACTACGTCATAGTCGCTACCCGGATTACTCAATGCTTTATCGAGCTCGATACCCACTGTCTGAATGTCAAGTACCTCAATCTTGCTTATATCAACCGAATCCATCTGACGCTGAACAGTGCGCAACGTCTGAAGAGCACGTGCCTTTTCTTCGGCCGAGAGACGACGCTCAAGACGTGCACCCTTTGGATAGGCTCGGTCAGACAATCCACCGGCGCTCTTCACAAGGTCGCTCAGACGCATATTCTTACGGTCGAGGACGTATGTACCGGCAAAAGCCACCTCGCCCGAAATCTCGACATTCTGTTGCTCGTAATATCCCGGCGAACGACGCACATACACGGCGTCGTAAGGTGCAAGTTTGAAGGTGTTTCCTTGCGACACAACAAGTCCTTTGTCTATTGAGAAAGTAAAGGTCTTTGCAATTGTATCGTTGCTTGCAAGGGCGTTGGAGTCGCGCATTCGACGCACAACCTCGACACGCGCTGTCGAGGCTTGGTCTTTCAATCCTCCTGCCATAAGTATCACATCCTCGATGGTGGTATTCTCGGCGTAGCGGTATTTTCCGGGCATTGCAACCTCGCCATATATGTTTATTACTTTTACATCTTCGACCTCGGCAAGCGATGGGATGTAAAGAACATCATTGTTACGAAGCTCAATATCCTCGACTGTTCCATTCATAATACCGGCGACGTCAACCGAGAGGTTTTCCATTGTAAGGTCGGGCAAGCGGCGGTTCAACAAGGCGCGAGCCACAAAAGCATCGGGTTTAAGCCCTCCTGCACGCTGTATCAGTTGTTTAACGGTTGTAATGCTACCGCCGAGTTGGAATTTTCCGGGACGATAAAGAGCACCCTTTACCTCGACCAGATTTTCGTAACTCTCGGCTACTGAATCGACCGACATTATATCGCCGTCGCGCATCTTGAAACTCTTTTGTCGGGCATCGTCGAGAGTGAAAATCTGTCGTTCGCGGTCGCCTATACGCTCTATTCTGACATCACCACGATAAGCCTCACGTGCAAAGCCACCTGCATAGCGCAGAAGGTCGGCTGCACTCTCGTTCTCTTTCATCTCGTACATCATAGGGCGCTTTACTTTACCCTGAACATCTACCAAACAGTCGTAAGTATCGACAATGATTGCATCGCCATCGGCCAAACGAATGTTGTCGGCCGTTTTTCCGTTAAGCAGATAATCGTAAATGTCAATTGTAACAACTGTTTTTCCGCCACGAGCAACTTTTATTGCACGCAGAGTACCAATCTCATTTACTCCGCCCGCCTGATAAAGTGCGTGGAACACCGATGCAAAGGCCGAGAGGGTGAATGTTCCCGGATTCTCGACCTCGCCCATTACACTTACTTGAATTGTACGTATCTTTCCAAGTGATAATTTTATATGTGCATTGGGATTATCGCCCGAGATTCCTGCATATATGCGGCTGTACTGTTCTTTCAGATAGCTGTCGGCTTCTTTTACAGTCATTCCATTAAGATAGACAAGTCCCAAAATTTCTATATTCAGATAGCCATCGGGGCTAATCTCGTCAATCACTGTCGATTGCGATGCACCCCAAACATCAATTATAACCTCGTCGCCGGGGCCCAACTTGTAATTCTCGGGGGTGGCTATGTTTATATTAGGCTCGAAATTGAGTGCTTTATCGCGAAATATATTATGTCCGAATATTTTAGGACGTTCGTCCATTTTGCGACGAAGCTCTTCAAGAGCCACCGAATCGGGAATAACCACATCAAGTGAATCGGTAAAAATGCCAAAATCCTGTACAATAGGCTGCTGTTCTCTTTTTCTATTATCAACTTCAAACTCGTCTGAAACGCTCTTTTCTTTTTTCGAGCGTTTATTCTTATTGTCGAGATAATTTTTACGCAGACGATTAAGTTGAGCCTCGGTAACTCCCCTCTTAAGCAGATTTAGAACTATTTGTTTGTTATCGGTGCCTTTGGCTTGTTCGTTTTTTATATACTCAAGAATCTCACTATCGCTCATAACCCCACCCTCGGGATTATTATACGATTGTTGGGTTCTATCGCCCCGGGTTGCGGCATCTTGCCTACGAGAATCCGTTTGTGCAAATACTAACTGCGCAAACATAAGCAAAATCAAAAATAAAAATGAAGCTCGTCGCATATATATTCTGTTTTTTAATTACAAAAATTAACTATTTGTTTTAATCTATTATATTTTTTAACGTATTCACCGAAAAAATATTGCAAAGATAGTACTATTTTTTATTAAAACAGCACATAATCAATGGCATTTGGGGAAAGGAAAGAAAAAAATGACTATCTTCGCGACGGAATTTCTTTGTCGAGCAACAATAACGCCCCAAAGAGTTAAAATCACAATAATTAAAAATAAAAAACGATGAAAGCATACGTATTTCCCGGTCAGGGTTCACAATTCAGCGGAATGGGAAAAGAATTATATGAAAATAACCCATTAGCGCGAGTATATTTTGAAAAAGCCAATGAGATTTTAGGTTTCCGTATAACAGATGTAATGTTCAACGGCAGCGACGAGGAGCTTAAACAAACAAAAGTTACACAACCGGCAGTGTTTATACACTCGGTAGTATCAGCACTTACACTCGAAGAAGAGTTTAATCCCTCGATGGTTGCCGGACACTCGCTTGGCGAGCTATCGGCACTTACAGCATCGGGGGCTCTGACTTTTGAAGATGGTCTTAAACTCGTTTACAAACGCGCTCTTGCAATGCAAAAAGCGTGCGAAATGCAACAATCGACAATGGCAGCCATCATAGCCCTGCCCGACGAGAAAGTCGAAAGCATCTGCAAAGAGATTACCGAGCAAGGCAATCTTGTAATTGCGGCAAATTATAATTGTCCGGGACAGATTGTAATATCGGGCACTTGTGAGGGTGTATCACTCGCCTGCGAAGCATTAAAAGCAGCCGGTGCCAAACGTGCCCTGCCGCTGAACGTCAGCGGAGCATTCCACTCACCGCTTATGCAACCGGCCAAAGACGAGCTCGAAAAAGCCATACGCGAGACAACATTCCACACACCACGCTGCCCCATCTACCAAAATGTAGATGCCAAGCCTCACACCGACCCCGAGGAGATTAAAGAGAATCTCATAGCACAACTTACTTCACCTGTACGTTGGACAGCCTCTGTAACAGAAATGATAAACGACGGCGCATCGGAATTTATCGAATGCGGCCCCGGGACTGTGCTTCAAGGAATGATAAAGAAAATATCGGCGGCAATTGCAAAGCCTTGATAAGATTCCTTAAAAAAAATCGAACAAATCACAGCAAAAATTCAATCAGCATTATCCAATGTCAAAAAAGATAATAATATACCAGATGCTTCCCCGTCTATTTGGCAACACTACAGCCAACCCTATCGAAGGAGGCACAATAGCGCAGAACGGATGCGGAAAATTCAACGATATTACCACCGAGGCATTACGTGCAATACACCGTTTGGGAGTAACACACGTGTGGTACACAGGAATCCTCGAACACACCACCCGCACCGACTATACACAATACGGAATTGAGAGCACCCACCCTGCAACAGTGAAAGGCGAAGCAGGTTCACCCTACGCAATAAAAGACTACTACGACGTTGACCCCGACCTTGCCGTTGACGTTCCTTCACGTCGAAAAGAGTTTACAGCGCTCGTCAATCGCACACACAAAGAAGGGATGAAAGTAATAATAGATTTTATCCCCAATCACGTGGCACGCCACTACAAAAGCGACAACCGCCCCGCCGGCACATACGACTTTGGGCAGAACGATGACAACAGTTGTTTCTTCTTAGGACACAACAATTTCTATTATCTTGGCAATCAAGATTATGGATGCAACATCGACGCTAATGACCGCGCCGCCGAACCCTATAATGAGACACCGTTGCGTGCCACAGGTAACGACTGCTTCGGCAGCCCCTCGCGCAACGATTGGTACGACACAGTTAAACTCAACTATGGTATCGACTACCGCAC
>CAYYEL010000015.1:0-33976 GCA_964470845.1 uncultured Bacteroidaceae bacterium
CAAAGTCGTGAGCAAGGAGGGAATTTTGTTGCACTTCTATCTTGACAGTATGAAAAACTTTCGTTCCTTGTATATCATTGCAGTCATTAGTGTAGCAAAATCTGCTACACTAATGACTGCAATGATATTTTAGCGGTATTCCACACCTCTTATTTTAAGTCCAAGATTTACGGGGATGCTTTCAATTTCAGCTTCTTTGTTCTCGCGAACATAGCTTTTTTTAAGATATAGTGGAAATTGTATGCTCTCTTTTGACATTTTGTACTTTTCTTGTCTGTTGTAATCTGTGTTTGATTGCCAACGTGCTTTTGTTGTTGCAGCGCAATCGGAAAAGAGTACCGCAATGAAATACTCTCCCGGTTCAATTATCAGTTGCTTGTCGGGGGTGATGTGGAATTTTTGTTTTCGACCTTTTGGAATCTTTACGCTTAGCGGGTGGTCTAAAAGACTGTGATATAGATTGTCGGTACTGCGAATCTCTATTTCGAGCTTGAGACTGTCGATACTGTTCCCGAGTGTGCCGAAGATTATCTCTTCGACCTCGAAAGGGTGTTCTACTTTTATAATGCTCCCAATCTCGGCTCCAACTTTGTCGGGTGTCCACACGGTGCGTCCGCCCGGCACACGCTGTCCCTTACCCAGTAGCTTCTTGTGCCTTTTTTTACCACCGTATATTGTTACTTTTTCGAGAGTGTCGGGCGGGCACGTCTCTTGTGCGCTTATTTCTGCAAATGTACCAAGAAATAGCAGTAATATAATAGCGTGTCTCATAATTGGGAATTTAATCCTCTTTATACTCAAGAATATCACCCGGTTGACAGTCGAGCGCACGGCACAGTGCATCGAGGGTGCTGAAGCGGACGGCGCGTGCTTTTCCGGTCTTTAAGATAGAAAGATTGGCTTGTGTAATCCCTACTTTCTCGGCAAGCTCGCCCGAGGTCATTTTGCGTTTGGCGAGCATTATATCTACATTTACAATTATTGACATATTTTTTTTGATTGTTATATGGTCAGGTTATTCTCTTCGCTCACTTTGGTAGCAATTTTATATATCATTGCAAAGATTAAAAATAGCATACTGGTGAGGATTGTGCTACTGTTAATCTCAAAAAATGTGTTGCAGGGTGTCGCAGTAAGAAGTATGTTGCCCATATTGTCGTCGCACAGCTTGCCTATAAAATGGCTGGCAGCTGTGGCGTATAGCACTTTTACGTTGCTCTTTGGGAACAGTGTGCCGTCGTTTAGGGCTTTCAGTGTTTTTACAAGGAACAGAATAATCAGTGCATTGTAGCACACTGTAAATAGCAAGCGTCCGCCAAATATAGTAATCTGAAGAGGCAGCATTGTCTCGTCCCAATTTATCTCGCCTGTGTTGCCGTTAATGCCCGAGACGAACCAACTTTGCACGGTTATCCACACAGTTTGTACAACGCATAGTATTATCGCTGCAATTGCAATGCCTGTAAGGCTTTTGTTGTTTTTACTTTTCATAATCTTTCTGTTTTATTGTTTATCGATAATGCAAATGTAATATATGTTTATCGAAAAACAATAAAAATATAAAGGAAAACAGTAAAATTAAACTCTTTTAACAGTCTGAGGTTTTATATTGCGCGAACATAAATTTTTAGAATGCTGTTCATATAATAAAAATGATGATTTTATGAGGACGCTTTTTGTTTTTAATCATCCTTACGAGGGTAGTTTCTGTAGTGCTTTGCTGGATGCAGCCTTACAAGGTATTACGCGTGCCGATGGCGAGGCCGATATTATAAATCTCGATAAAGATAATTTTAATCCCGCAATGAGCAGCAGCGACCTTTTGGCTTTTCGTACGGCACGCACGCAGCCCGAGAAGGCATTGAAGATGCTCGATGCAAGGGTGCTCGATTATAAAGAGCGTTTAGAGAGGGCCGAACATCTGGTATTTATTTTTCCTGTGTGGTGGATGCTTATGCCGGCGCTCACAAAGGGCTTTATTGATAAGGTTATTTTCCCCTCTGTTACATACGGATATACCGAGAAGGGTGAGATGCGCTCGCGTTTGAGTTGTCTGCGTCGTGTAACGCTGATAACTACAATGGCTACTCCCTCGGATGTGTATAGCACGCTTATGGGCGATGCAGTGTGGCGAGCTTTTAAGAATGGTACTTTTGCGGCTATCGGTGTGGATAATTGCCACTGGATGAATTTCGATAGGATAAACAGTGTTACAAGGGATAAGCGCCTCGAATGGTTGCGCGACGTCGAGGAGGCTTTTGCTGTGGTCGAGTAGGGCGTGGCTGCATAAAAACATAATATCCTCTCACACTAAGTTCGTGAGAGGATATTATGTTTTTATCTCTAAATGTATAATTTATTTTATGATGGTTATTCGTCCCTCAGTGTTGCTGTATTCTGTGCCTATTCTGCCTCCTAAAATTTGTTCAAGATATATTGCTAACATATCTACATCCTGTCCCAAATTACTCTCTTTAACTTGTGCGTAACGCAAGATGCCATTATCGCCATAATTCTCGATAAGGTATGCCGAGCTTGCAATGGTGTATGTGCGCTCGGGGTTGATGGGGGTGTATTCGCCGCTTTGTTTGTCGAGCACCTGCACGTCGGATACTCGACGGCTTGTGCCGACGCCGGTAAAGAGCCCATTCTCGTCCATTTGTACCGATGGCGCAACCGAGGTGTCAATCTTGAATTTAAGGCCGCTCACCTGCAAGAAGCCTCCATTCTCTTTGGGCAACAGACGTGTCGATACTTCCAAGGCGTCCATAATCTGTCTGCCGCTCATTGTAGCTGTGCATACGGCGTTGTTGTACGGAAATACCGATAGCAGGTTGTTGTAGGTAATGTCGCCCTCGTGGATGTCGGCGCGTATTGCACCGCCGTTTACAAATGCAATTTCACTGCCAAGCACTGCTCTTAGTGCATCGGCGCAGAAATTACCTATTGTGGTTTCACGGGTGCGCACGATACGCGTGTCGCTATTGTCTTTTATTTTCATTGTAACAGCGCTTGTGCCCACAATGCGTTCGCCTGCGGTCATTGTCTGTTCCTTTATCTGCTCGACGTAGGCTTGCACGTTCTTGTCGCTCTCGCAATCTTCGGCCTCTACAAGTTGCGAACTGAATTTTCCATCGTTCGATAGCGTGAGTACTCCTATATTGGCAAATGCTGTGCCTGTGGAGGTTAGCAGCACAGCCTCGCCTGCACCGTTGTAGATAGTGGTGTCGGGAATTACATTGTGGTCGTGTCCGTCGAGCACGGCGTCTATTCCTATTGTATTTTGTATGAGGCTTATCGAACTTGGATGACCGCCCTCGCCGCTGTCGCCCAGATGTGATAGAATTACCACATAGTCGGCACCCGATGCGCGTGCCTCGATTATGCAGCGTTGTGCATTCTCGTAGAAATTATCCTCGCCGAAGCTGTATATTATGTTTCCATTCTCGTCGGCAAATGTTGTGTAGGCAACTGAATTTACTGTCGCCGGGGTTGTGAGGCCGATAAATGCAATATCTACGTTGTCGTATCTTTTTATTGTGTGGGGTTCGAACATTAGTTTGCCGCCTCTTAGGTCGCGGAAATTGGCATTCACCACGTCGGCGTCGAGGCTTTTTGTGAGCTTGAGCAGATGCTCGACGCCAAAATCAAACTCGTGGTTGCCTGTCGTTACAACGTCGTATCCTACAAAATTCATTATCTCTATTATTGCTTCGCCGCGTGTAACAGTACCTACTACATTGCCCTGCACAAAGTCGCCGCACGATACGGTGGCTACGTGGTGTGTGCGCTTTTTGTAGCTGCTTCTTAAAGCTGCCAGCTTGGCGTATCCGTCAACCGCACAGTGTACGTCATTCTCGTAGATTATTACGATGGGGGTTGTCGGGCGGTCGGGGTTCTTGGGGGTGGATAGTGTCTCGTCGTTACTACAAGCTGCGGTGGATAGGATAGTAATTATTGCCGCTATCGGGCAGATGCTTTTTGTGATTCTTGAGAAAAGTTGGTTCATTTTCATAGTTGTTACGAAGCTGTTTTAATTTCTAATAGCTTGTATTTTTGTCGTTTACGGCAAAAATACAAACTATTTTATTGCGAATGCGGCTGTTTGTATAAATTAACTAAATTATTTGTGGCGATTCAAAACATTAAGAGGCTGTATCGAGAATATAGATTCGATACAGCCTCTTGATGTTTATTATAACTTATGTTTATTTAATTTTAGTCCAATAGATTGTTGTTCCAATGCCCCAGATGTTACCAAATAGTTTCAGTTTCTTGGGCTCGACAAACTCGGCCTCGACGTTTACGCGTATTCCTTTTGAGGGGTCATATATTTTTGCGCCGCTCCACTCTTTCTCCTCGGCATCGTATTTAAGTCCTTTAACAATTACCACTTTATCAATATCTACGTTGCGCAGTTTTTTGTCGGGATTTTTTACGTCCTTACGCTTGTTGCCATTTTTATCCAATGGATTCTCGACCCAAAAAACCTGTGCCGAGTATGTGCCATCTGCGCTTTTTGTTACGCGAACTTTGCTTTTGCTGCCACCACGGTCGGTAAGATACTCTCCCACAATGTCGTCGGCATTTTTGTTGAGGCTCTGTGCAAGTGAGGGCATTGCAAATGCAATGGCTGCGATGAGTGTGAAAATAAACTTTTTCATTTTGCTTAAATGTTTTTAGTTTGTTAATTTCTGTTGCAAAGGTAGGCCCTTTTTTCTTGTAAGCAAAGTGAAAATTGAATAAATTGCACAAATTAACCTATTTTGTGTAATTTGTGGATAAGGATTAGAAAATGTGAACTGCTCCTTGGTCTGTTTTTTGCGAAACGGCTTCTTTAATAATCATAAAAAAAACGATGATAGATATTTAACAGGCTTCTTAGAAGCAGCTTAATTTTCTATCAAAATTATATTTACATTATGCAAGGGATGTGCTTGTCTTTTTATGCTCTTTTTTGCCTGTTTTTCCAGTTTTTCCCTTTTTTGCGGTTACATAGCCCGCTATGCGCCCTTAAAAAATAAAAAACATTCTAAAAAAGAGCTATAAAAATTTCAAGGACATAAATTTAACAGGCTTCTTAATTTAACCGGCAGATAAAAAATGTGTATCTTCGCGTCGGAAAATGCGATGGTTTAAATATGAGGTACTTTCTGATAATTCTTGGTACGTTGGCGCTTATTTTGGGAGTGGTGGGAATATTTCTGCCGCTTGTGCCCACTACGCCTTTTCTGTTGCTCTCGGCTGCATTGTATTTTCGTGGCTCGCCGCGACTTTATGATTGGTTGCTTGCGCATCCTTGTTTGGGAACGTATATTAAGAATTTTCGTGAGCACAAGGCAATTCCTTTGCGTGTGAAGATTGTATCGGTGAGCCTCGTGTGGATAACTCTTCTTTATTGTGCTGTTGCGGTGGCCGAGGCGTGGTGGCTGCGCCTGTTCTTTATTCTGCTTGCTTGCGGAATATCGGTGCATATATTGCACTATAAAACTTTGAAAAAGTAGCGGGGCGGAAATAAAAAAGTGTGCAAAAATTGCACACTTTTTGCCAAAAAAGGTCGATTTAACAAAAAATCCTTGTTCGTAAGCATCGGGTAAATATAACTTTGATACAGACAAAGCCGTCGATGACGCTTGTCAAAAGTTATATAATTACCTATGAAAAAGTTAATTTTTACACTGTTGTTTTTCTCGGTCATTGGTGATATTGTTGCACAACAGCTTCTGTCGCTTAATGATGCTATTGAGATTGCCAAGCGCGAGTCGTATGCTTCAAAAGCTGCCGCTCTGTCGTTTATGAGCGGTTATTGGAGTTACCGACAGTATAAGGCCGGATGGTTGCCATCGTTGGCTCTCTCGGGCACGCTTATGAACTACGATCGTTCGATAGTCGAGGCGCGCGATTATGAGACCGGTCGTGTGTCGTATGTCGATAATAACTCGCTCTATAATTCGTTGCGTCTTTCGGTTAACCAGAATCTGCCTTGGGCCGATGCTACATTGTCGTTGCGCTCCGACCTTTCACGCTTCGACCAATTCGACTACGATCAAACCACCTATAATACTACTCCTCTGCTGCTGTATTACAATCAACCACTGCGTCGTTACAGCAGTATGCAGTGGAACAAACGCATACAACCGCTGCAATACGAGCGTGCCAAACGCAATTATTTAGAGAGCTTGCAGAGTATAACCATAAACGTAACAGCCTACTATTTTGCGGCGCTCTCGGCACAATCGAATCTTAAACAGAGCCTTGCCAAGCACAAAGACCTTGGTACGCTCTATGCAAAGACAAGTAAAAAAATGGAGCTTGGCCTTGTAACAAAAGGCGAGCTTTTACAACTCGAATTATCAATGCTCAATGCCGAGATGAGCATCAGTAACAATCGTCTATTGCTTGATAATGCTCTTTTCAACCTATTCTCTTATCTTAATATAACCGATTATAAGACTATTGAGCTGGTGGCGCCCACAATGTTGCCCCAAATAACCATAAGCAGCGACGAGGTCATTGCCCGCTCCTATAAAAACTCTACTCACACAATTGCGCGTGAATTGAATCTGCTCAGTGCTCGCCAGAATTTAGAGTGGGCCAAGGCAAACACCGGTCTGCAAGTGAGCCTTCAGGCTCAAATAGGTCTGACACAGTCGGCCGGCAGTTTCAAAGGAGCTTACGACAAACTCAAAGACAATGAGATAATAGGCATAACATTTTCGTTGCCCATATACGATTGGGGGCTGGGCGGTGGCAAGAAACGCGTGGCCAAGGCTCAACTCGAACTTGCGCGCATCGAAGCTCGTCAGGATGATATTGAGTTTGAGCAAGAGATTCGTACCACGGTAATGTACTTTAATAATCAGGCCGAGCAGTGTCGTATATCGCGTCGTGCCCTTGAAATAGCCGAGGAGACCTATCTAATGGCCTACAAGCGCTACGAGAATGGCGCAATGACCGTTACCGATTTTAACACCGCCAACAACGAGCTTGAGAGTGCGCAGGCACGCTACATTGCACAGCTGAACACTTTCTGGGCCTACTATTATACCATACAGCGCCTGACACTGTACGATTATATCAAGGGTCGCGATATTGAATGTGATTTTGACAAGTTGGTTAAATAATGCTATATGAATAGTTTGCGGAGTTTCTTTATAACATTGCGTAGTTACCCCTTAGTGGTGGCCGTGAGTTTTGTCATAGCCCTGCCCGTGGCTGTGTATGCCGTGCACGAGTGGCTCAGTAATTTCGCTTATAAGACAGATGTTCACTTGTGGATTTTTATAGCAGTGTTTTTTGTAGTATCGACAATGTCGATGCTTGTAGTAACACTAACCTCTTGGCGTACTGTCGCTCGTAATCCGGTCGAGGTGCTTAACAAATAGTAAAATACAATATATTTATGGACAGAATAATTGAACAGAAAAAAGGACTTAAAAAGAAACATATTCCCTTTGTTGTTGCCGGAGGATTGTTTCTGCTGCTCATAGGGTGGTTGCTTTTTGGCGACCACAGTAGTAAAATGCGTGTAAATAGTGCGAGTGTTATTATAAGCACCGTCGAGCAGGGGGCATTCAATGATTATATTCGCCTCAGCGGACAGGTGCAGCCAAAAACCTCGATTCTGCTGACGGCTCTTGAGAGCGGTGTCGTCGAGCGTCGTCTTGTGCACGAGGGGGCAATTGTAAAAAAGGGTGATACGCTGCTTGTGTTGCGCAATCCCGACCTTGTGAAGCAGACACACGACATTGAGGCCGATTATATTGAGAAACAAAATAACAATCGCGATGCGGCGATAGGGCTCGAAAAGGAGAAACTAAGTATGCAGCAGCAGCGTTTGACGGCCAAGATTGAGGCCAACCGTGCACATAGAACATTTGAGCAGCAACAGTCGCTCTACAACGACGGACTGACCACGCACGAGGAGTATCTGCGTGCCAAGGAGAATAACGAACTTGCCCAGACTAATCTGCAACTGCTTGTCAAACGTCTTTATCAGGACTCGCTTTATCAGCAGGTGCAGCGTGTAAAAATGGCACAGGCGCTCGATAATATGTACAAGAATGTCGAGATTGCCCGCCGACGCGTTGGCGACCTTAATGTGTGTGCCACACACGACGGCCAGCTGAGCTCTTTCGATATTCAGTTGGGACAGAATATTGGCGCGGGAGCAACTATCGGACTTATAAATGTGCTCGACGAATTTAAAGTGCAGGTGAGTATAGACGAGCGTTACATCGACCGCATTGTAGCAGGGTTGGGCGGAGTGTTCGAGCGTTCGGGGACAGAGTATGCCGTGGAGGTGAGCACGCTTTATCCCGATGTTAAAGACGGACAGTTTCGTGCCGATTTTACCTTTGTGGGCGAGACGCCACGAAATATTCGTGTGGGACAGACCTATTATATCAATCTGCAACTGGGCGAACCCACCGAGGCTGTGCTCATCGCACGCGGCAGTTTCTTTGCTTCGACGGGTGGAAAATGGGTGTATGTGCTCTCGCCCGATGGTAACGAGGCTGTGCGCCGCGAAATAAAGATTGCGCGTCAGAATCCACAGTACTACGAGGTTGTCGAGGGACTGCAACCGGGCGAGAGGGTTATTACCTCGTCGTATGATAATTTTGGCGAGAGCGAGCGATTGATTCTTGATTAACAGGCTACGGAGTATGAAAAGAATATTATATAAAACTTTTACAGTATGAAGAGTGTGTTACGTAACTTTTTTATGGCACTGCGCAGCTATCGGTTGTCGTCGTTGCTGAATGTCGTGGGGCTTGCAATTGCGCTTGCTGCTGCTTATACAATGTTTGTGCAGGTAAATTACGATTTTAATTATAATCACGATATAAAAGAAGCCGAGCGCCTTTTCCGTGTCGAGCATAAAATTGTGGGGAACTATGATGAGTGGACTTATATTCTCTCTGTCCCGTTTGCAAGGCTTATTGTAACGGATAATCCCACCATCGAGGGCTATCATTTAGGGAGACTTAACAAGCGTACAGTCGATCATACATTCGAGAAATTCCCTGATGAACCGATTGTTCTTAATGGCGTTGAACTTACCGACGGTAGTCTGATTGCAATGGGGGTGGAACTTGTCGAGGGCGATTTCGAGCCCGTGCTCAAACGCAGTGCGATGGCTTTCAGTCGTTCGGTGGCCAAGAAGTATAATCTTAAAATTGGCGACCGTGTCTGCTGGGGCAAGGAGTATAAGCCCGGTGGCTCGCTCACCGTGGGGGCAATTTTTGAGGACTTGCCCACGAACAGCGACTTTGCGGGTCTTGAGGTTTTCTATGGCCCTTATTATAATAAAATGGATAATAATTCGTGGAACGATTGGAACGACCCTCTGTATGTGCGCCTTAGGGACAAGGGCGATGTTGAGGCTTTCTTGCAGCATACATTGGCACAGATTCTGTTGCTTGAGGATGTTGACCGCTTTAAGGGCATAGAAACTATCGACGACCTTAAGAAGGTGATGCGTCTTACTCCTTTTACCGAGACCTATTTTACAACTGATATGCGCCACTTCGACCTTAAGGTGGGCAATCGGGCAACAACCTTGACGATGTTGTCAATGGCCACCGTAACACTGCTCATCGCTTTTATAAATTTCTTCAACTTTTTTGTGGCGCTTATCCCTAAACGCATCCGCAGCATAAATACTCAGAAGGTACTGGGCGCTCAGAATGCTTCGTTGCGCGTTGGAATATTTTTCGAGGCTCTCTGTCTGTTGTTTATGGCTGCCGCGGTGTCGCTGTTGCTTGTGAATGTGGTCGAAAAGAGTAAATTCGGGGAGTTGTTGTCGGTGTCGTTGTTTGCCCCCGAGAATGTAACGGTTGCGCAGTTTGTACTACTCTTAGGCGTGCTGTTGGCGCTGCTCACCGCAGCCTATCCGGCGTGGTATCTGACATCTTTTTCTCCGGCTTTTGTGCTTAAGGGGAATTTTGGTGCAACGGCCAAAGGAAAGGCTCTGCGCAATGTTCTTATAGGTGTGCAGTTTGTGCTGTCGTTTGTCTTTATTATTGTTGCTGTCTTTATTGCTGTGCAGAATAGTTTTATGAAGAATCACGATATGGGATTCGACCGCGATTGTATATTGGAGTATGCGACTTACAATGTCTATCCACAGAAACAGCTCGGAAGGGAACAGAGGGAGACGCTGCGCAATGCTCTTCTTGCCTTGCCCTGCATCGAGGAGGTGGCTTTCAGCGAGCGCGATTTTATAGGGGATAAGAAAAGCGGCTGGGGGCGACAGTGGTCGCGCAGTGAGGAAAATATAAATTTCAGAGTATTGATCGTGGCCCCCGGATTCCTTGAGACAATGGGAGTTGAGATTGTCGAAGGTACCGAGGGCGATGGTGGCGGGTCGTTTGTCTTTAATATGGCTGCAAAAAAGAAGTATGCTATGGAGATTGGCGATAAGATACAAACTAATAGGCAGTGGTTCGATGTAACGGGATTCTGTCGCGACATTAACGAACGCCCTATGCAGTATGCCGTTGAGCCGTTTGCTTTTTTTGTTCACCCCGATGTGCCGATGTTTAATTGCTACATCAGAGTGCAGCGCGGCAGCGACCTTGCTCTTGTGCTGCAGCAGATAAGGGACGTTACCGAGGAGCTGGGAGGCGACGAGACGATTGAGTATGTGGTGCCGCGTCTGCTCGACGAGGTTATCGAACGGGATTTTTACGTGAAGGAGGATAATCAGATGCTTATTATCACTTGTGTCTCGGCAATTTCTATAATAATATCGTTGCTGGGTGTCTTTGGACTGGTGTTTTTTGAGACAGAGTATCGGCAGAAGGAGATTGCTCTGAGACGTGTGAACGGGGCATCGGTGGGCTCTATTCTGTGGCTCTTTAGCAGTCGCTTTATTAAGGTGTTGCTTGTCTGCTTTGCAATTGCTGCACCGGTGGCTACTTATTTTGTGTGGGGGTGGTTACAGGAGTTTGCTTATAGAACTCCGTTGCATTTGTGGGCCTATATACTTGCATTTGTGATTGTGGCACTGCTGACTGTGATAATTGTGCTCGCAAGTGCGTGGCGCACTGTTAACCGTAACCCCATCGAGGTTCTTAACAAAGGATAAATTGATTATTAACAAATAAATGGTGTGTAAATTATGAAACTAAAAACAGAAAATCTTGAGAAAGTGTTTCGTACCGAGTTGGTCGAGACTGTTGCGCTAAACGGTGTGTCAATTGATGTGAATGAGGGTGAGTTTGTGGCTGTAATGGGGCCGTCGGGTTGTGGAAAATCGACGTTACTCAATATCCTCGGACTGTTGGATAATCCCACAGCAGGAAGCTACCTGATTGACGGGGTCGAGGTTGCGCATCTGAAAGAAAAGGAACGCACACAGTATCGTCGCGGCAAAATAGGCTTTGTGTTCCAGTCGTTCAACCTCATTGAGGAAATGACCGTCGAGGAGAATATCGCACTGCCGCTTACCTATCTTAAATACTCGGCGGCCGAACGCAAAAAACTTGTCGATGAGGTGATGATGAACCTTAATATAGCGCATCGTGCCAAGCATTTTCCCAATCAGTTGTCGGGCGGACAGCAGCAGCGTGTGGCAATAGCTCGTGCTGTGGTTACAAAGCCGGGACTTATTCTTGCCGATGAGCCTACGGGTAATCTCGACTCAAAAAACGGACGCGATGTAATGGCTACACTCAAGGCACTTAACGAGCAAGGAACCACAATTGTAATGGTTACTCACTCGCAGAAGGATGCGCAGTATGCCAACAGGGTGATAAATCTGTTCGATGGTCTTGTTGTCGATTCGCTGAAGGATAGAATGTAATAAACTGTTTTATTTTATGAAAAATATTCTTAGGGACTTTGGGATAACCCTGCGCAGCTATCCGCTTGTTGTGGCGCTCAATATCTTTGGGTTGGGCGTTGCAATGGCTGTTGCTTATATGATTTTTGTGATGGTGCATCACGAATTCAGCTACAACAGTTCCATTAAGAATCACAAGAATATATCGGCGGTTTATATCGAGACGCTAAGGGGCGACTATATTTCGGGCGGAAGTTTGCCCTATGGAATGTACGAGTATCTCAGAACCTCGATGCCTATGGTGCGGCAGGTGGCCATAATAGATATGCTGGGGGTGAATGCTGTAAGCAGAATCGAGAGCAGCGACGAGCCGTTCGACCTTAAACGCAGTGAAATATCCTATTCGGCATTAGATATGTTCGGATTCGAGGTTGTCGATGGCAGTTTCGAGCAGTTGCATACGACGCGTGCTGTGGCCATTAGCGACGAGATTGCGCGCAGGTATAATCTGTCGGTGGGTTCGCACATCTGTTTTAATGAGTATTATTGGATTGACGAGCCGCCACACTTTGTCCCCGAAAAGGCTTGGACAGTGGTGGCTGTGTATCGTGATTTTCCATCGAACAGCGACCTTAGCAAGCTGGATTTTGTGCATCTGATAGGGGGAAAGGGGCAGGAGAATAATTTCTTGGATTGGAACTATTCTATATATGTTACTCTGAATGAGGGATGCCGGCCCGATAAGTTTGAGGCTGTTGCTTACAAGGCTCTTGACGATTTTCTTGTGAGGAACGATATTCAGACTAACATAAAGCGCTTCGATACTGTGCCGCTGGGCGAGCTCTATTTCTCTGAGTCGGATATTACTTTCGGGCCTCAGAGCGTTTCGCGCGGAGATATTGCACTCACCTATACGTCGCTCACCGTTGCCGTTGCGCTTATTTCTGTCGGGTTTATAAACTATTTGATATTTATAAGCTCGATTGCACCGCGTCGTTTGCGCAGTGTAAACACACGGAAAATTCTGGGCGCGGGTGTTGCAGAGCTGCGCTTGGGATATGTGCTTGAGACTGTGCTTATGGTTGTTTGTGCTCTGTTTGTAGCTTATGTCATTGTGAGGCTGTCCGAGGCAAGCGAGTTTGCATCGTTGTATCTTACGGATGTTACTCCTGCGAAGCATCCGGGTATCGTTGCTCTGTTTGTTGCGCTGTCGATTATGGTGGCTGTGGGGCTCTCGTTGTGGCCGTCGTATTATATTACATCTTTTACGCCCGCGTTTGCTTTAAAAGGACAATTGATGCACTCGAAGAGTGGTGCTGCGTGGCGCACTCTTCTTTTGGGATTGCAATTCATTGTGTCGTGTGTGCTTATTATTGTATCGGCTTTTATATATGTGCAGACTTATAGTCTTAAGAATGCCGATATGGGATTCGACCGCGAGAATCTGCTTTTCGTCGAGGTTGGCGATAAATACCCTCTTGGCGACACCTCGACATACGATGAGCTTGCTGCAAATTTACGCTCGATAGATGGGGTGGTTGATGTGGCCTTTTCGGATAATGATGTTGTCGCGCTGGAAGCGTGGGTAAAGCGTACCGAAATTCAAGGTGCACTGCCCGATGGTGTTAAGCGCAAGATTAGTGTGAGGCCCACCGCGGTGTCGAGGAATTTCCTCGCTGTGATGGGAATATCTATGGTCGAAAATGAGCATAACGCAGATGCAGTGCCGTATGCAATGATATTGAACAAGGCTGCAAAGGAGAGGCATAAGATTACCTGTGATAATACTGTTCCTATCAATGGCGTGGAGTGGAATATTGTGGGTTTCTGCGACGATTTTGTGTCGCGCCCGATGAATTCCAATGAACGCTACACTGCTATGGGGCTCTGCTTTTCGGACGCTAATAGGGGTATGAACAGGCTGTTTATAAGAATTGTGCCCGATTGTAATGTGGAGCTTGTGGCACAGAGGGTGAGGGAGGCGATTGTCTCTTTTGCCTCGGGCAAGGAGGTTGATGATGTTGTTGTGGAGCTTTATGATGAGCGACTAAAGACCTATTATAAAGAGGAGGATAAAACTGCGTCTCAGGTGCTTGTGTTTACACTAATAGCCTGCTTGGTGGCTTTGATTGGACTGTTTGCCTCGGTGCTGTTCGAGGTGCGTTATATGGAGCGTGAGATTGCTCTTCGCAGGGTGAACGGGGCTTCTGTGGCGGATATTCTACGTCTTGTGAGCGTTAAATATGTGCGCATTGTGCTGGTGGCTTATGTGCTTGCTGTACCTGTTGCTACATACTTTGTTGCCGAGTGGTTGCAATCGTTCGCCTATAAAACTCCACTCTATTTGTGGGTGTATCTGCTCACTTTTGTAGCGATGGCACTGTTGACAATTGTTATTGTCGTGTCGAGTGCGTGGCGCACTGCAAATTATAATCCTGTCGAGGTTCTTAACAAGGATTAGCACTCACAGAGCTTCAGCTCAAAGATTATAAAGAGTAGAAGGTAAAGGTAATTGTGTTCCTGTTTCCTGCGGCACTGGGTTGTGAGACTGCTTCTATTTTAAACAGTTTCTAAGAGCCTTGTGTGGCAGGAAATGTCATTATAAATGTAGTGATGCGTTTCTCGGGGGTGCTCTCGACTGTTAGCTCGCCGCCGTGCAACAGCATTATCTGTCGGCATAGGCTCAAGCCAATACCCGAGCCCTTCTCTTTTGTCGTGTAGAATGGCAGAAATATATCTTTGATTCGCTCGGGGGCAATGCCGCAACCATTGTCGGTAACTGTTATAAAGGGTTGATGGTCGCTTATGCTGGCTTGCAGCACAATTTTTCCATTGTCGTAGCCCTCTATGGCCTGTATTGCGTTACGCAGAAGGTTACTCAGCAACAGTTGCATCTGCACGGGGTCGGCCTTTATGGTTACATTGGTACGCAGAATCTCGATGCGGTTGCCGCCGCTCTCGCCCTGTAAAAGATTGCTGATGTCGCTGAATAGTTGCGAGGTGTTTATTTGTGTAAAAGAGGGTTCGGGCAGATGTGTGAGTGTGTGGTACGAGTCGAGAAAGGTTTTAAGATTGTGGCTTTGGGTGTTTATTATTTTAAGCCCCTCTTTTAACTCGTTTTGTGCAAGGTCGGTCGGTAGGTTTATATAGTGGTCGGTGAGGGAAATTATGGGGGTTACGGTGTTGCGTATCTCGTGTGTCATTATGCGCAATATGCGGTCGTAGTAGTCTTTTTTTGTCTCAATCTCTATTTTGTTATTATAATAGAGCTTAATAATGTCGTTCATCTGGTTGTACATTGCACCCAATGCAGTGTTGTTGCTCTTGGGAAAGCGTATCATTCTCTCGCCGCATCGCAACGATAGTAGAAAGTATTGTACCTGCTCTATCGGGTAGCGTATTATTTTTATCACTCTTTGTAGTGTGTAGCACAGTAAAATGGCTGTCAGTAGGGTTACTACCGGCGAGACGTTGCTCAGTGCGCACGCTGTTACGGCAATTGATAACAGGACTATTGCCATTATATGCAGAGTGGGGGATGATGTGTAGCCTTTAAAGTCCATATTTCGCTATTTTGTTGTATAGGGTACGACGCGATATTCCAAGTTTCTTGGCTGCTTGCGAGACGTTGTTGCCTGTGGCAGATAGTGCTTCGGCTATCTGCTCTTTTTCTTTTTGTTCGAGGGTGTTTGCCTCGTTTATCGGTTGCTGCGCAGCGTGTTTTTGAATTGCTGTAACAATTTTTTCAATAAGTTCGTCGTTGTTCCACGGCTTTGTTATAAAGTCGTCGGCATCCTGCTTCATTGATTCGACGGCTAAATTTATGTCGCCGAATGCTGTTATCAATATAACGACAGGGGCGTTGTTGTGCTCTTTTATTCTTTGCAGCCAGAAGAGGCCGTCGCTGCCGTCGAGCTTGCTGTTGTCGAAATTCATATCAAGCAGTACGGCGTCGATGTTGCCGCCTGCAAGAATGCCTTGTATCATCTTGGGGTTGGAGATTGTGGCTACACGCTCGAAATGTGCTCCGAGCACCACTTTCAGCGTTTGCAGCAGTGCTGTGTTGTCGTCGATGGCTATTATGTGGTAGTTGTATCGGCTCATTGTGCTTGAATAAGAAACTGCCTCTAATAAGTGAGGGCGACTTTTTGTTGTTAGTCGCCCTCACTTATTTAGGTGTTATTCGTTGTTGAATTTGCTTGTTACAATGTTTATTGCTATGGGGTCTTTACCTCCGCGCAGACGTGTGCTTGTCATCCCGTGATTGTGTGTTATTGCAACGGTGCTTCCAAAATTGCTGTCGGTTGTTTTGCTTATAGGTATAAGCACCACCTTGTTCCAGTCGGGATTTTTGGCCTCCCAGTCGGGGTCGCTGTCTGTACCTTGTCTATACTCGTTGGCGCAGTAGTTTATAAGACGCGAAATGTTGTTGAACGCATATTCGTTGCTGGTTTGTGTAAAGGTGGTGCTGTAGGATGTTATGTCGTCGTTGAGCTTGTTCTTTATGAAAAAGTCGTACATATCCTTTTTGCGCACCATAAGCAGTGTGCCGGGAACCGAGTAACCAAACTGTGCGCTGTTTTCTTGATTGTAGCGTGTAAAGACTATCTTTGCCGAGTTTATGGTGTCGGTGCTCTCAATAATTTCGTTGATTGGAAGCTCGACCTCGGTAAATATTCCCGCGGGGGTTTTTAGGTAGGTGCAACTGTTGTCATCGACTAATTTCTGTACGTTGCTGTTGCTGAATTTGTTTACCTGAAGCACCTCCTTGGTCGATGAGAATGTTGCAATTCCTGTTGCAATGGAGTCTTTTGCACCGCTGCTGCTCTTTACATAATAGCCGAATGATACGTTCAGACGTGCCATTGTAATGTAGAGTACTGTGCCGTCGCCTTGTGTGCTTTTTACATATAGTCCCTTAAAGACGTTCTTGATAAATTCCTCGGAGTTTGAGAAGTTTATCTTGCCGATAGAGTCGCCGTTGGCGTCGGTCTCGTAGTATTTGTTTAAAAAGCGCTTGCCGATGCTGTTGGGCAGGGTGATGGTTACGTTGCGTGTGTAGTCGTCGCCCAATCTGATGCTGTCGGGTACGGTGTTGTCTATTGCACAATAGCTTTTGGTTGCTATTGGGGCTGCGCTCTCGTCGATGAAGAGGGCGGGGTCGATATTTGTGTAGTAGGGCTTGCCCTCTTCGAGTGTGCGGTCGAGCTCATATACCTGACACTGCATTGTGTTCAGTGAGTCGCCAAAATAGTTGTTGAAGAAGAGTTTAAGCTCGACGCTTAGGGTTGTGTCGCCGACAACACCGTCCGATGGGAATCCATAATCCTCGACACAGTTGAACTGTGCTATAAAATCGGAAGAGAATATTGTGCCTGTCTCGGGGTCGGTGTATCGTCCCAAATAGACGTTGCTTGTGTTTGCCAAAATAGAGTCGTTGGCAAGGATTGAACGGCTCTTGGCATATAGTGTAAGGGTGTCAATTGTAATCTTGTCATTGTCGGGTACAATGCTGCCGCCTATCCCGGCTGTTTCATCATCGCATCCTGCAAATGCAAATAGTGAAAAAATTGTCAATAGGTAAAGTGGAAATTTTTTCATTATCGGTTGGGTTACTGGTGTATGGTGTCGTATAGATTGTTGCTGGCGGCATTAAACTCCTCGGGCGATTGCTTCTCAAGTATAGGCTTGCCAAGCGAGCGTGCATACTCGATGAGTGCCTCGGGAACATTGTCGCCGTTTATTGTTACTGCGTCGCTGTAACGTATGGCCAATTTTGCAAGCTCCTCGCAAGTGGTGGGCATGGGCATATCTCCAAGAAGCTCGGTTGTCATATCCTTGTGCAGTAGTTTCTGCGCAAAACTCTCGGGGAAGGGGGTGTCGAAACCAAACTCACTGTCGTAGAGCGAGAATATTACCTTTGACTCACGGAACGATGGCTCGTCGCGGTACGAGCTTTTTACATACAATGGCACAAGTGCTGTAATCCAGCCGTGGCAATGTATTACGTCGGGACACCAGCTTTGTTTCTTTACTGCCTCAAGAACACCGCGAGCAAAGAATATTGTGCGCTCGTCGTTGTCGGGATACTCAACACCTTTGTTGTCGCGCACCATTTGACGATTCTGAAAATAGTCGTCGTTTTCTATGAAATAGACCTGTATGCGTGCCGACTGAAGCGAGGCTACTTTTATTATCAACGGGTGGTCGGTCTCGTCTATAATCAGGTTCATTCCCGATAGGCGCTGTACCTCGTGTAGTTGGTTGCGACGGTCGTTTATGATGCCCCATTTGGGGGTGAATATACGAGCTTCGCGGCCATTCTCTTGGATGGCTTGTGGCAGACTGCGACCTATATTTGCAATAGTCGATTCGGGTACAAAGGGTGTGATTTCTTGGGTAATAAATAAAATTCTGTTTGCTTTCATCTTTTTGTCTCGACGGATGTAGTTCCGT
Organism: uncultured Bacteroidaceae bacterium; assembly: GCA_964470845.1. Lineage (GTDB taxonomy): Bacteria > Bacteroidota > Bacteroidia > Bacteroidales > Bacteroidaceae > HGM04593. The sequence goes on from CAYYEL010000015.1 coordinate 18,245, forward strand.
GGCGGGTGCAAAATTACTGAAAATTTAGTACATACGCAAATAGTTTCCTCTTTTTAGCTCATTTTAAATGGTTTTTATGATTATCAGCGTGCTTGTTTATAGTTTTTAACTGTTGATGTTTGCCGAAAATATTTTTTTGCAATTATTTCGTTATCTGCTCAAATGTTTGTTACTTTGCACCCTGAAATGTGGGTTTTTGCTCCCACTTTTAGTATAAAGTTTTGTAAATGAAAGTAATTCGTACTATTGTCGAGCTTCGCAATGTGCTCGATGTTTACCGTAAAGAGGGCAAGACAATAGGCCTTGTACCGACTATGGGTGCTCTGCACGCGGGACACGCGTCGCTTGTTGCACGCTCGGTTGCACAGAATGATGTAACTGTTGTAAGTATATTCGTAAATCCGACGCAGTTTAACGACAAGAACGACCTAATGAACTATCCGCGTAACCTTGAGGCCGACTGTAATCTGCTCGATGGTGTAGGTGCGCAGATAGCTTTTGCTCCCGACGTCAATGAAATGTACCCCGAGCCCGATACTCGACAATTCAGCTTCGCGCCGCTCGACGAGGTGATGGAAGGGCCGTTCCGCCCCGGGCATTTTAATGGCGTTGCACAGATTGTGAGTAAGTTGTTCTATGCAGTGGAGCCTCATCGTGCCTATTTTGGCGAGAAGGATTTTCAGCAGTTGGCAATAATACGCGAGATGGTGCGTCAGCTTGGGTTGAAGCTCGAAATTATCGGTTGTCCCATTGTGCGCGAAGAGGATGGCATTGCAATGAGCAGTCGCAATATGCTGCTCACGCCCGAGGAGCGCACTCGCGCACTTAAAATATCGCGTACTCTGTTTCAAAGTCTTGAATGTGCCAAGGATAATAGCTTGCAGCAGACAAAGGCTTTTGTCGAGGAGGCTATAAACAGCACCGAGGGCTTTAAATTGGAATATTATCAGATTGTCGATGGTAACACCCTGCAACCCGTAGAGCAATGGGATGATAGTGATTATATTGTTGGTTGTATTGCGCTTTTCTGTGGGAAGATTCGTCTCATCGACAATGTAAAATATAAGGAGGTGAAATAATTGTGCTTATGTTGTTACAGATAATGAAGTCGAAATTACATTGTGTTACTGTTACCGAGGCCAACCTCAACTATATGGGCAGTATTACCATAGACGAGGCTCTTATGGAGGCTGCCGGCTTGTTCGAGGGTGAGATGGTGCACGTGGTAAACAATAACAATGGTGAGCGCATTGTAACTTATATTATTCGTGGCGAGCGCAACTCGGGCGTAATATGTCTCAATGGTGCGGCCGCCAGAAAATTTCAACCGGGAGACGTTGCAATTGTGATGGCATACGCAATGATGACACCCGAAGAGGCCTCGGCGTTTAAGCCTCGTGTCGTTATTCCCGAGCGCGGAACAAACAAGCTTATTTGATTATCGTTTCGGGTGGTGCTGTGAACGGGCTTGCTTTAAATAAAAAAAGCCGACGCAACAGCCTCGCATCCGATTAAAATAGTTTACCGATTTATAGAATGGTTTTTATATGCGGCGCTTGCCGAGTGTGATAAAAAATAACAGATGCCCGCCGGGCATCTGTTATTTTTATTCTAATTACCGAGGTTATTATCGGGGCATTATGGGTGTCTCCATAAAGGGATAAACAGTGAGGTTCTTAATCTTGCTGTTGAAGCGTCCGGCCTTGCTCAAGGGGAATACGAGTGTACGCACGTAGTACATCTTGTCGTATTTGTCGCTTGCGCTGTTGTGGTGATACTGTGTCTGACGGTCGAGCTCCTCGATGAGCTTGCCGTTTACATACAGACGTGTTACATTCTGATTACCGCTGATTGTAACCTTGGCTTTCTCGCCGGGGAAGAAACGGTAGTTGAATGTGTTCAGATAGCCGTCGCGTGCAAAGCCTAATTTGCCCTCAATGGGGTCGCTTAGATAGAATGTGGCGTTCTTTGAGCGGAAAAGTGCTGTACCTTTTCTCTCGGCACCTGCTTCAATGTCGAACGATACGCTGTAGTCCCAGCCAATCTCCTCGACGTCGGTTTTTTGTCCGGGCTTAACCTCGCTGAGCGCAAGGATAGGAGCCTCGCCTTTGCTCACCTGACGGCCCGATACGTTGACACCGGGGGCCTCGCTGATTGCAATACGTGCCTTGTCGAACTGCTCGAATGCAACCGAGGGCTTTGCGCCTGTCCACATCTTCACTGCCAGTGTCTGCATAGCGGGGAACACGCGGTAGTGAATATCCTGATAGCTGATACCGTTGCCTGCGTGGTCGTTCCAAACAGCGAACATACCTCCCTTAATCTGAGGATGACGCTCCTCGAATTTTTGGTCGCCAATCTGTGCGGGTGTCCACGACTCGTACAAGAATTTGCAGTTGAGGTAGTCGTAGTAGTAGCCGGCTGCGGGTACAATGTACAGATAGCCGTCGGGGATGCTGATGAGGTCGTAGCCAAGCTCAATCATATCCTTGGGGTTGGCGTAACCGTTGTACCAAGCACCAAGGAGTACATTCTCGACTTTTACGGGTGTCTCGCCCTTGGCGTGTGTCAGTGCACCCCAAGCGCAAGCCTGCTTGCCATATTTCTCGACAAGGCGGATGCAGTAGTCGGTAAAGTAACGGAATTTCTCGACAACAGCCTTGTCGCGGTTCGAGTACTCGTCTGTACCAACGTGTACACGTTTGCCACGGAATACGGGCTCATCGCCTTTGAGATACTCGTCGTAGAGCGAGTCGATGAATGTATAGGTCTCGGGCTTGAAGAGGTCGAGGTGATCCATACCATACTCTTTGCTGCCAAGCTCGGGGCGGAATTTTGTAAATGCCAATGCGTGGGCGGGAGCGTCAATCTCGGGGATAATCTCGACGTACTTACTCTCGGCCAGCTTCTGAAGGTCGATGAATTCTTGCTTTGTGTAGTGCCCGTCGCGTGCTGTGAGGCCGGGGAAATACTCGCTCTCAAGGCGGAAGGCGCTCTGTGTTCTGTTCCAGTCGTTGTTAAAGTACTGCTTGAATGAGTTGTCGTTAAGGTGAATCTGGAATGTGTTCATCTTGTAATAAGACATAAACTTAACATAGTCCTGAAGCATATGCAGGGGGATGAACTTACGACCGCAGTCGAGCATAAAGCCACGCAAGGGGTAGTCGGGCCAGTCGCGGATTGTACCGCAAGCGAGCTCACGTGCCTCGCTCTGCTCGGCCATCTGAAGGATGGTGCGGGTTGCCCAATAGACGCCTGTTGCTGTGGGGGCTGTAATCTGTACCTTGTTGCCTATTACAATCTGATAGCCCTCGTTGCCCAGTTTCTTGTCTTTTTTGATTGCCAGTGAGATGTCGCCTTTCTTTGCGCTGCCCTCGGCTGTCGCAAGTTCCTTGCCGAACATCTCATTGTAGTCGGCTGCAAGCTGCTTGGCAATCTGCTCCAATTGGGGGTTGTTCTTGGGATAGACGATGCGTGTGGCATCGCCAATGGTAAATGCTCCGTTACCGCCGCGCCACTCGCGAAGCTCGGGAATTACAAAGGGTTTCTCGTTTTTGTCGGCAGCGGCAAAAGCGGGTGTTGCAATGAACATTGCTATTGCTGCCAACAGAAGGAAAAATGTCTTCTTCATTTTCTGTTTGTTTTAATGTTAATTATAAATGGTTTATTGTTTTTAGATTACTTTGTTACAGGGCGTATGGTGGAGCCGTACCAACGATTAAAGTGTGCACAGCCTTCCATTCTGTTCTCAATATATAAACGTAAAACGGAGTTGTACTTGTATCTGTTGCGTGTGCTCGACCAGAATGAGCCGCCTATACCTATTTTGGTAACTTCGGAATCAATGTATTCGCCTGCTGCGGGCAGAAAGATACTGTTGCCGTTTGGGCCTATTACTAGCTGTCCTTTAACTCCGTTTAGTGTGTCTAATGTCCATTCGCACTTATCTAACAGTTCTTGTATTTCTTCTTCCGTGGGTATTCTCCAGTCGGCACTCCACTTGATGTTTGCAACGTCATCTTCAAGGCCGAGGCCTGTTTTTTCGCTTTTGAATGTGTGGGTTTCCTCGTTGTAAATCTCTTTTACCTCGGTCTCGACCCAAGCGTAGTAGCCGCCGAATTCCTCGGGCTTTGAGGCTCCAAGGTTATATGAGGCCCATTTTGTGCCGCTTGGCAGTCCAAGGTCGATGGCCTCGGCAGGGGTGAATGTGAGGTCTTTGTTGGGAACAAACGGCTCGGCTGCCTCGGTTGTTTCGTTTGTGGCTTTCTGCTCGGTTGTGAGTACTTTTTTTGCTAAACCTTTCAGGCCTTTCTTCAGATTGAACGACTGCGAGTGTGTTCCCACTGAGAATAATAATAACAATGATAAAATAATCGTTTTTTTATAGTGCTGTGTTTTAAAGGGTTATACAAAAAAGTGTATGGTTGAATCGGATGATGATTCATCGTTAAATGTTATTATTCGGTAGCCTGTTTGGTGGAGCTGAGTATAAACGACAATATTGCTACAATCTTATTGCAAAAGATTGCGAGCAATATTGTCGATGCTTTTTTATTTTATTCGAGCACTACGAGCACTGCGCCGTCGGCAACGGTGTCGCCCTTGGCAACTGATATTGATGCAACTTTTCCGTCGCGGTCGGCGTTGATGTTGTTCTCCATCTTCATTGCCTCGAGAAGAACTACTGTCTGGCCTTTTGTTACTGTGTCGCCTACGTTTACTTTAACGTCGATGATTACTCCGGGCAGAGGGGTCTTGATGGGGTGGCCGTTTACGGGAGCAGCGGCTGCTGCCGCGGGTGCTGCTGCCGCTGCGGGGGCGGCAGGCTTCACTACGGGCTTTACAACTACTGTGGGTTTTTTCTCCTCGGGCTTTTCCCATTCTACGGTGTATTCTGTACCGTTTACTGTTACCTTTGCTGTTGTGTCGGCTGCTTCGTTTATTGTTACTTGGTATTTATCGCCGTTTATGGTATATTTATACTCTTTCATAATGTTCTTGTAAATGGTTAGTTACACAAATTGTTCCAATGTTTGTTGACGTAGCGGATTGTGAGGATGCCGCTCTCTTCGTCGTGGATGTTGTCGCCAAGATAGCTGCTTAGAGCCATTGCGATTGCTGCTATTGCAGCGTCGTTCTTCTCTTTCATAGGCTTACAAAATTATTTTAGAGAGGTATATTTCCGTGTTTCTTCTGTGGCAGACCTTGGCGCTTGCTTTCGAGCTGTGCAAGGGCGCGTATCACGCGGAAACGTGTGTTGCGCGGCTCGATAACATCGTCGATGTAACCATATTTTGCTGCCTGATAAGGGTTGGCAAAGAGCTTGTTGTACTCGGCCTCTTTCTCGGCAATGAATGCCTTGGGGTCGGCTGCCTCCTTGGCCTCTTTGGCATATAGTACCTCGGCTGCACCGGCTGCTCCCATTACTGCAATCTCGGCACTGGGCCAAGCGTAGTTGAGGTCGGCGCGTAGTTGCTTGCAGGCCATCACAATGTGTGAGCCGCCGTATGACTTGCGCAGTGTTACGGTTACTTTGGGTACTGTTGCCTCGCCGTAGGCATAGAGTAATTTTGCTCCGTGCAGAATTACTGCATTGTACTCTTGTGCTGTGCCGGGGAGGAATCCGGGAACATCGACGAGGGTTACAAGGGGGATGTTGAATGCGTCGCAGAAACGAACAAAGCGTGCGCCCTTGCGCGATGCGTTGCAGTCGAGCACGCCTGCGTAGCGACAGGGCTGATTGGCTACCACGCCCACCGATTTTCCGTTCATTCGCGCAAAGCCTACGATTATGTTCTGGGCATAGTCGCGGTGAACCTCAAGAAACTCGCCATTATCGACTATCTCTCCAATTACGTCGTACATATTGTAGGCCTGATTGGGATTGTCGGGGATTATGCTGTTCAGAAGGTCGCTCTTGCGGTCGATGGGGTCGGTGCAGGGTACTTCGGGTACCGACTCGCGGTTGTTCTGGGGTATGTAGCTGAATAGCTTGCGTATGAGCATAAGGCCGTCCTCTTCGCTTTGGGCTGTAAAGTGTGTTACACCCGACTTGCTTGCGTGAACGCTGGCGCCACCAAGCTCCTCTTGTGTTACAACCTCGCCAAGAACGGTTTTTACAACCTTAGGGCCGGTGAGGAACATATAAGATGTTCCCTCGGTCATTATGGTAAAATCGGTGAGTGCGGGTGAATATACAGCACCTCCGGCACACGGGCCGAATATGCCCGAGATTTGAGGAACGACGCCCGAGGCAAGAATGTTGCGCTCGAAAATCTCGGCGTATCCGGCAAGAGCGTTGATACCCTCTTGAATGCGTGCGCCGCCGCTGTCGTTGATACCAATAACAGGTGCGCCCACTTTCATTGCCATATCCATTACCTTGCATATTTTTTGTGCCATTGTCTCGGACAATGAACCTCCGGTTACGGTAAAGTCTTGTGCAAATATATATACGATGCGTCCCTCTATTGTACCGCAGCCTGTTACAACGCCGTCGCCGAGAAATTGTTTTTTCTCTTGACCGAAATTTGTACAACGGTGAGTTACGAACATATCAAATTCCTCGAAACTGCCTTTGTCGAGCAACATTTCTATACGCTCGCGCGCAGTGTACTTTCCACGTTCGTGCTGTTTTTCAATAGCTTTTTCGCCACCGCCTAAACGAGCCTTGGCTCTCATTGCTACCAGCTCTTTGATTTTTTCAAATTGCTTGCTCATAAACTTATATTTAGTTGATTGTTAGTTCTATTATGTGTGATTGTCTGTTTGTGATTACTCCTCGCACAATTCGGTCAGTACTCCTTGTGTGGCTTTGGGGTGCAAAAAGGCTATGTGCAGACCCTCGGCGCCGCCACGCGGTGCTTTGTCTATCGTGCGCACTCCTTTTTCTTCGCACTCGGCAAGGGCGTTGGCGACCCCATCTTCTACTTTATAGGCAATATGGTGGATGCCTTGTCCGCGTGTTTCAAGGAATTTTGCGATGGTACTCTCGGGTGATGTGGGCTCAAGAAGCTCAATCTTTGTTTCACCTACGCGCAAGAATGCTGTGCGCACTTTCTGCTCCTCGACTGTCTCTATGTTGTAACACTCGAATCCAAGCACCTGCTCGTAGTAGGGCAGTGCATCCTCGATGCTGGGTACTGCAATGCCTAAGTGTTCTATTCTCGAAATTTTCATACCACTTAATATAAATAAGGTTAAAAATAGTTTTTGTCTTGTGCAGTAGATGCTTGTCTTTTTTTTATCTCTTTTAACGAGCGCAGACTGTCTCTGCTGCTTTCTGCAAATATAATAACAAACGAGTGAGAAACGCAAAATTTACTTTATCGTTTTTCAAAGCGAGTGCAGTATATATTTGCTGCTTACGGCAAAGTTACATATTTAAATGGATTTTCAATAGCTTTTCACATTTTTTTTAAAATGTGCAATTTTAAAACGCGCCAAAAGCTACCTAAAAGTTACAATAATTTGTGCAAAGGTTTTAAGAAGCAGTTTAGATTTCTTATAAAAACAATTCTCGAACAATCGCGAAGTAGTTTTTTAACAGCTTCTAAGTAACTGCTTAAATCCTTTGAAATTGTTCGGGGCGCTTTCTTGGTAATTTGGACTGCAGTCAATCTGTTAAATAAAAGTAGTACAAAATTTCCGCCCTTAAGTGTCGAAAAACACTAATAATGCGGAACAATGTGAAAACTATTGTCGAGTAGGAAGTTTTTTGCTAACTTTGCACAGTTTTTAGCAGGATGAGCATTGAACACTCTTGCCTGTTTCAGTCTAACAGCTGTTTATTAAGCCTTTACAAGAGGTCGGATAGCAGCAAAAACTATAATCGAAAATGAAAAAAACACTTGTAGATCTTTTTGAGGAGTCGGTAAAATTGTATGCCAACAACACATTCCTCTTGGAGAAAACAGACAAAAAGAAGGGCTTTGAACCCACCACTTATGCTCAGGTAAAGGAGCAGGTCTATCGTTTGGGCGCAGGACTTCAGGCGCTTGGCGTGAAGAAGGGCGATAATATGGCACTGCTGAGTGAGGGACGTAATCTGTGGGTTATCGGTGAGCTTGCAATGTTCTATGCCGGTGCGGTGAATGTACCTCTTTCTATCAAGCTCGAAGAGAGTAACGACCTTACATTTCGTCTGATACACGGCGACGTGAAATATATAATGGTATCAGAGCAGCAACTCAGAAAGGTGCGCAAGATAAAGGACCAGATTCCCGCTGTCGAAAAAATTATAATTCTCAATGGCGAGCATCAGTGCGAGGAGCGCGAGATTCTCTTGGCCGATGTGATGAAGATGGGCGACGATTTTCTCTCGTCGCACACCGAGGAGGAGTTTTTGAGCATTGCACGTTCTATTCAGAATGACGATATTGCCACCATCACATATACAAGCGGTACAACAGCCGAGCCCAAGGGTGTCGTGCTTACACACCGCAACTACACAGCCAATGTCGAGCAGGCCTCGACGCTTGTTCACATCGACCAAACTTGGCGTACACTCATCATTCTGCCTCTCGACCACTGCTTTGCACACGTTGTGGGCTTCTACATTATGATGTCAAAGGGTGCAACGGCAGCCACTGTTCAGGTGGGTCGCACTCCGCTTGAGACATTGAAGAATATTCCGGGTAATATTAAAGAGGTGCGTCCGCACTTTATCCTCTCGGTTCCCTCGCTTGCAAAGACCTTCAAAAAGAATATCGAAGGTGCTATCCGTGCCAAGGGTGCAACAACCGAGAAACTCTTTAATATGGGTATGAAAGTGCGTCAGTGCTATTTCGGCGAGAGTAACCTCGATTCAAAAGGTCTGCGTGCGTTGCTGAAGCCTGTTGTCTGGTTGTTCGACAAGATTATCTTCGACAAGATACGCGATAATTTCGGCGGCGAGCTCCGTTTCTTCGTGGGCGGTGGTGCATTGCTCGACAAAGACCTTCAGAATTTCTACATTGGCGTTGGTATGCCTATGTATCAGGGCTATGGCCTTTCCGAGGCTACTCCTGTTATCTCGTCGAACGGTCCCGATAAGTATCGTTTCGGTTCGAGTGGAAAATTGGTTCAACCTATCGAGTTGAAAATTTGCGACGACAAGGGCAAGGAGTTGCCTCTTGGCGAGATGGGCGAGATTGTTGTAAAGGGCGAGAATGTGATGGCAGGATATTGGAAGAATCCAAAATCGACAGCCGAGACTGTGCGCGACGGTTATCTTTACACAGGCGACCTTGGTTATATGACAGCCGAGGGATTGCTCTACGTTAAGGGTCGCTTCAAGAGCCTTCTTATTTCGAGCGACGGTGAGAAATATAGCCCCGAAGGCATCGAGGAGGCTTTTGTCAGCCTTTGCAGCACTGTTGACCAAGCTATCTTGTACAATAACCAGTCGCCTTACACAATTGCACTTCTTGTTCCTAACAAGGATAATATCAAGCGTGCTCTTGCAGCCAAGAACCTCGACCTTTCGACCGAGGAGGGACGTAAGGCTGCCGTTGAACTTGTAAAGGCCGATATGGATATGTTCAAGAAGGGTGGTGCCTACGAGGGTATGTTCCCCGAGCGTTGGTTGCCCAGCACATTTGCTGTGCTTCCCGAGGCTTTCACCGAGCAGAATGGTATGATGAACAGTACAATGAAGGTTGTGCGTGGTAAGGTCGAGAAATTCTACAAAGACCGCATAGACCATCTTTATACTCCCGAGGGCAAGGTTATACTCAACGAGAAAAATATTGACGCGCTTAAGTAACAAAATAGTGTCGTCTAAACAATAAATATCGATGAATAGCGGCTTTTCTCCCTCTGCCGCGAATAAACACAGAGCCCCAACTGTTAAAAAACTGTTGAGGCTCTGTGTTTAATAAATATGCTTCTTAACCCGATTGGATTTTCTGTAGTTATATAATTTTTACAATTTTAACTCTATTTTGTGTCTATCTGCTGTTTATTTCGTAAAAAATGGCTACCTTTATGGCCGTTTTCCGAAGAATGTATAAACTGTTAAATAAATAATTATGAAGAAATTTTTCCTGACAGCGGCTTTTTCTCTGTTTGCCGCTATTGTAATTTCGTGCGGCAGCGGCAATGTTGCCAATGGCGATATTGTTAAGAATGGTAAGGCACCGCTTGATACACTATCTTATGTAGTAGGTATGAATATATCGAATGGTATGAGCCGCGACCTCGGCCCAATGAAACTCGATGACGAGGCTTTCAAAAAGGCTATGGAGGCTGCTGCCCTCGGCGAAAAGTCGGTTAAGGTAGGCGACAAGGAGATTACAGCCGAGAGTGCTCCCAATCAGTTGAGCGAGTTTTTTATGACTGTTTATGGCCCTCGTGTGCAGAAATTGCGTGCATCGGAACTTGCGCAGAGCGATTCGACGGCTGCACCTGCCGAGCCCCTTGACTTTAATGCCGAGACAATGTTTGCAAATGACGAGGAGCGTGCCTTTATCTCTACTGCAATAGGATTTGCAACAGGTGGCGACATTATCAAGAGTGGATTCCCCATAAATCTGCATTGGCTGTGTCAAGGTTACGACGATGCCAAGGGTGCCGATGTAAAGATTACTGTTGAGAATGCCAATGAGTTTATGCGTAACTATTTTAATGTAGTTTTGCCCGCCGAGAATGATAAAAAATCGAAAGAGTGGCTTGCACAGATAGAGAAAGAGAAGGGCGTGAAAAAGACCGAGAGCGGGCTGCTTTATAGAATAGACGTCGAGGGTGATATGTCGGCCAAGGCAAGCTCGCCCGCCGATACAGTAAAGGTACACTACAAAGGTACTACACGCAAGGACGTAGTGTTCGATGCTTCGCGCTTTGCCGATATGCCACAGGAGCGTCAAGAGATGCTCAAACGCTATCAGCCCGATACTTATATGAATGATACTCCCATTGAGTTTCCTCTTAATCGCGTAATTAAAGGTTGGACCGAGGGTATGCAGCTTGTAGGAAAGGGTGGCAAGATTACCTTGTGGATTCCTGCCGAGCTTGCATATGGCAAGCAGAGCCCCTCGCAGGCAATCGGTCCTAACGAGGCACTTAAATTCGAGGTCGAGCTTATTGACGTTAAGCCCGCAGCGAAGTAAGATAGTGATAAAGAAACATAAATAGCTGTTCTGCAAGAAGCGCTACGATGAACCTCGTGCGCTTCTTGCAGGCTGTTTAGTTAAAATAGTTGTGCTCAGTTGAGAGAATGAACAACTTAAACACTTACCCACTTGGCGTATGAAAAAACTTTCAATAATAATCCCGGTATATAATGTAGAGAAATATCTCGACAAATGTCTGCAATCGGTAATGAATCAGACGTTGCAGGATATTGAGATTATTCTTGTCGATGACCAATCGCCCGATAATTGCCCGCAGATGTGCGACGAATATGCCAAGCAAGATACTCGCATAAAGGTGGTGCACAAAAAAAACGGCGGATTGGGATTTGCACGCAACAGCGGATTGGAAATTGCCACAGGCGAGTATGTAACTTTTCTCGATAGCGACGATTTTGTTGATCTGCACACTTACGAGCATTTATATAATTTAGCTAAGAGCAATGCAATAGACGCGCTCTATTATAAGTTCAGGCGTTTCACCGATGAGGCCAAGGTTGTGCCGTCCGAGCCCACCTGCAATGTAACCCTCTACAAGGACGCCGCAGTTAAGGAACTTATGCTCGATATGATAGCATCCGAGCCCTCGGCAAAGGTCGATCACAAGATACAATGTTCGGCTTGTACGGCAATGTATCGTATGTCTATAATAAAGGATAATAATGTAAGATTCCACAGCGAGAGGGAACTCATTAGTGAGGATGTGATTTTTAACCTCGACTTTCTAAAATATGCAAAATCTGCTGCATATAATAATGGGGAGTATTATCATTATCGTGTAAATCCTGTGTCGCTGACAGGTACTATACGTACCGATAGAATGGATTTTAATTATAAGTTGTACAATTACATAAAAGGTGCTATAAATAGTTGGGATTTAGATGAAATTTTAGCCGAAGAGAGAAACAATAGACTTTTTATAGGTAACTCACGTAGTACAATAACACACATACTTCAATCCGATAAGGCGTTAACTGAAAAAATAGGGTGGCTAAAGTTAACATGTAGAATGTTAATATGGAAAGAACTGGCTTTAAAATTTAACTGGAAGAGATTGCCATTATATCCTCGTCTATTTTTCTGGTTATGTTTTAAAAAACAAGTGTATTTGTTGTTTTTTTTAATTAAATTAAAAAAGTAAAAAAGAGAGGAGGATAAACAATGGGTATATTGCAGAATATTATAAAGAGAATAAAAAGAAATAGATTTATTCGTGGAACTTATTTTTTGTATCGGGATTATTATGGCGACCTTAAACGCAGTCGTTTCGGCTACATTGCCGATGATGTAACTTTAATGCCTCCTTTAAGGATTACTAATCCCGAAAAAGTTTTTTTGTATGGCGATAATGGACTGCGCAATGCTGATATAATGACAAAGCATGCAAGATTCATAATGATGCCACATTCAGGTGCTGCCGAGGGACTTAGGGTAACAACCGGTAATCACGCAATGGTATTGGGGCGTTTCTATCGTACGATAACCGAGGATGAAAAACCTAAAGGATTAGATAAGGATGTAATAGTAGAGTCGGATGTTTGGATTGGGCGAAATGTAACGATTCTTTCAGGTGTTACCATCGGACGCGGTTGTACGATTGGTGCTTGTTCGTTGGTCAACAAGAGTTTGCCACCCTATTGCGTGGCAGGCGGTGTACCGGCCAAGCCAATAAAATTCAAATGGACTATCGACGAAATTCTTGAGCACGAGAGGATTCTGTATCCCGAAGAAAAAAGATTTACTCGCGAACAATTGGAGACGATATTTGCCGAAACAAAACTAAAGAAATAATTGGACTGGCTTATTTGTAAATGGTAAATAAAATGCACTCTTTAGTTAAAAATTCTTTACTTTTTAAACTCTTATTTGTGTGTGTAGTCAAATAATCGAGTGTAACAATAAAAAGAAAGAATATGAAAGTTAAACTGATTTATTTGGCATTGTTGACATTTGTATTTTCGTTTACAGTAAATGCACAGCAGCAAAAAAGTGAATTGACACCCGAACAGAAGATTGAGCTTAGGGCGCAGAGAATAAGCAATAAATTGATGCTCGACGAAAAGACAAGCTCGAAATTCGTGCCTTTGTACAAGGAATATGTGTCGGCGTTGAAGGCCGCACTTCCCGAAAAGAGCGAGCGCAAGGGCGAACTTACCGATGCACAGCGCATCGAGCGATTGCAGAAACGATACGAGGCCGAGGCCAAAGTAGCCGATGTAAAGAAAAAATATGTTGCCGAGTTTGCCAAAATTCTTACTCCCCGACAAGTAGAGAAACTTATGACAGCCAAGCAGTGGCAAGGAAAAAAGAATTTTGGCAAGAAGGGTGGCAATAATCCTCGCCACAAGATGCACGCTGCCAAAGGGTGCGATGAAAAAGGGAAGAAAGAGTGCAAGAAAGATTCTAAGAAGTAATCCTGTATGTTAAGGCTGTTGCCGCAAGTAATAAGGCGGTGTGTCATAGTTAACAAACTACTTCGTTGTTATCAATATTAAGGCTCAGTCGAGTACTAATTTACACTCCTTTCGCCTTAAATCTCAACGCCTTGTATTTTGTCAATTCTTACAAACCTCAAGGAGCTGTGCCCAAAATTTCATTTTGGGCACAGCTCCTTGAGGTTGCAGTAATCCTCGGACATATATACTGCGCCTACTGCGAAATATTCAAGCCGGGCTTAATGTTTTATTGCCCGTCTGCCTCGGCCTTAATCAGTGATACTATTTTTTCGAGCCACTCCTTGTCGCAATTGTCGAATGTGGAAAGATGACGGCTGTCAATGTCCAAGATGGCAAATATCTCGTTCCTGCTGTCGAATATGGGGACGACAATTTCGCTGCGCGAGAGGCTGCTGCAAGCTATGTGCCCGGGAAATTTGTCAACATCGGGAACAAGCAGAGTGTGGCGCTCCTTCCACGCTGTTCCGCACACGCCGCGTCCGTAGGCTATGCGCGAACAGGCGAGAGGCCCTTGAAAAGGCCCTAATATAAGTTGTTTGTCGGCAACGCGGTAGAAACCTGTCCACAGAAAGTGGAAGGTGGCGTGAATCATTGCGGCAACATTGGCCATATTGGCTATTGTGTCGCTCTCGCCATCGAGAAGCGCGGCAATCTGTTTGTAAAGCAAACGGTATTTATCCTCTTTACTGCCATCGGATATAATCAGCTCTTCGGCCATAGTGTATTTTAATTTAAATCGGAAATATCGACAAGTTTGTTCATTATGGCATATACCGTCAGTCCCGAGATGCTGTTTATGCCCAATTTGCGCGAGATGTTGCGGCGGTGCGAAATAACGGTATATACCGATATGTTATACTCGTCGGCAATTTCTTTGTTGGTGTTTCCCTTGGCCACGGCTATGAGAATGTCGCGCTCGCGCGAGGATAGCTCGCCGCGATCGCCTTTGGGATTCTGCAATGCCTCCTCGACGGCATTCTGTAACTTTTGTATTATGCGCGTGGATGTGTCGTGTATGTTTATGCTGCCGTCGTATTGTTGCATCACTCGTTCCTCGTGGGTGGTGCTTGTGAGTGCTACAATGGTTATATTGTCGTTCCCGCTACAAAAAAATGAGCGTATGTCGAGACGTTCGTCGTAGTTTATTACGCCGGGGTTTAACACTATAATGTCGGGCTTTATTTGTGTGCTGTTGTAATAGCCGGGGTGGGGGATTGTGCTTATAATCTCGAATTCGTGGCTCTTGTCAACAATATGCTTGAACCCTGCCGCGATAATCTCGGAGGGTTCTATGAGCAGAATGGTTTGTTTTTTTTGCCTACTCATTGCTACTTTCTAATTTTTCTACAAGTGAAACAAGTAAACGGTTCTCAATGAGCGAGTGTTTGCGCAGGTCGTTCTCAAGGTCGTATATCTCTTTTAGAATATCGAATCTTAGGGGCGATGAGTGCTCTTCGGGCAGGTATTTTATGATGATATTCTTCAGGTCGTTGAGCTTTTCGCCTATGTAGCTGTGGCTTTTTTCAAATTGCGATATTCTGTATTGGCTGTCTTGTTGGTGGGTTCCGGCTACAAGTGAGGCTATATAGGGAAAGACTATTGTTTCTTCGTAACTGAAGTGGTTGGCTACCTCAATGTCGTAGTCGTCGTAGAATTTATCTATCAGGCGGCGACTGACGTCGTCAAGCTCGACAACGAGTGAGTGTATTTTGTTGTGTATAGTGGGGAAGCACACCTGTTTGTAGTAGTTGTGCGAGGCTTGCAGGTAGTTGGTGATGTGGGTAATATCGTCGCGTGTCAGTGTGTCGGTGTCGGGACGATAGTCGCGGAACGAATATATGTTGCATATTATAAGAAAAAGCTCGGTCGAGAGGCCGTAACGGTGGCAAATGTCCTCGACGGTGGCCTCGCCGAATCCTAATCTTATATTCAGACGTTGAAGCAATGAAAGTAGCTCGTAATCGGCTGCAATAAGTTGGGCCAATTTCATTTTCTTAGAGTATTGTACGTTGTTCATCTTCTTCTTTTTTGTAGGCCGGTTAAATTTAAATCAAAAAATCTAAGAAACGGCCTAAATTTATAATAAAATTGTTATTAATAATTGAAACGCTTCGGTTGCAGAGTCAACCAGCAAGTGCAACATTACGAAATAAATTTGTAAAAGCACT
>CAYYEL010000016.1:0-33535 GCA_964470845.1 uncultured Bacteroidaceae bacterium
TTGGGCTCACACCGATGACAATCACGCTTGGGTCGAGGCATGGGTCGATGGGCAGTGGTACTTTTTAGGTGCTTGCGAGCCCGAGCCGGTGCTTAATTTGGGCTGGTTCAACGCTCCTGCTTCACGTGGAATGCTTATGCACACAAATGCCTTTGGAAACTACAACGGTCCCGAAGAGGTTGTCGGACGTACAGCCTGCTTCACCGAGATTAACGTAACCTCGAACTATGCTCCCGTTGCAACTACCACCGTGCAAGTAGTCGATGAAAATGGAGCACCCGTAAAGGCTACCGTCGAGTTTAAGATATACAATTATGCCGAATTCTATACGGCTGCGACAAAAGAGTGCGACGCCGATGGCCGCGCATCGCTCACAACAGGCCACGGAGATATGATTGCTTGGGCCTCAAAGGATGGAAAATTCGGCTATGCAAAATTCTCGGCCGGAAAGGATAACAACGTAAAGGTGGTGCTCGATAAAGCAGATGGCTACAAAGCATCGCTGCAGATGGATATTGTGCCTCCTGTCGAGCGTAACACTGTACCCGAACTCACCTCCGAGCAGATAGCGCATAATACCGAGCGCTTCGTATATGAAGACTCAATTCGTAACGCCTACGTCGCAACCTTCCCCAATGACGACGAGGCTGCCGAGCTTGCCAACGAGATTGGTGCAGGAGGCGAGTATATTATCCCCATAATCGACGAGGCACGCGGTAACTACGCAACAATCACTACATTTTTAAGAAGCGTCGATAAACAACAGATTGACCGTGCGCTTGGACTTCTGTGTGCAATCTCGCAAAAAGACCGTCGCGACGTGTCGCTCGAAGTACTGAACGACCATTTTAAACACACTCCCAAGAGCGATAAGAAACTCTCGGCCGAGGAGCAGCGCCGATACGAGCAGTTTGTGTTGAATCCCCGTGTGAGCAACGAAATGATTACTCCCTACAAAGGATTCTTCGCAGGGGTAATCTCGGCCGACGATGCAGCAGCCTATCGTGCCAATCCCGCCGAGTGGGTCGAGTGGTGTCGCAAGAATATAAAGGTCGAGGATGTTTGGAATCCTCTTCAGCTGTGTATGTCGCCCAAGGGAGTATGGGAGTATCGCACAGCCGACCCGCACTCACGCGATATTTTCTTTGTCTCGGCTGCACGCAGTATGGGCATCACAGCCCGCATCGACGAGGTTACGGGTAAAACACAATATTTTGCCGAGGGTAAATGGTGCGACGCCAACTTCACCCCCGCTGCCGATGCAGTAGCCTCGGCTCAGGGAGTGCTCAAGGCCGACTATTCACCCACAGCCTTCCTCGATAATCCCCGTTACTACTCGCATTTCTCAATCTCGAAGATTGTCGATGGACAATTGGTGCTTCAGAATTATCCCGAAAATGGCACGTGGGCCTCTATCCTGCGCGACGGAGCAACCGATGATGCCGGCAACTATCTTGTGATGACCGGTACACGTATGGCCAACGGTGGTGTTCTTGCCAACCTTGAATTTGTGGATGTTCCAAAGGGAGGGACTGCAAAAATGAAGATGGTGATGCGCGAAAGCAAGGACGAGCTTCAAGTAATCGGTAATTTCAACAGCGAGAATATATATTATGATATTGCGTCTAAACAGAGCCGTTCAATACTGTCGTCAACCGGTCGCGGTTACTATATAATAGCGCTTATCGACCCCAACAGCGAGCCCACCAACCACTTCTTGCGCGATGTGATGCCTTACAAAGAGCAATTCGAGCAGTGGGGACAGAAGATGGTGCTTCTGTTTAAGGATGCCTCGGCTGCTTCGCGTTTCAAGAGCGAAGATTTTCCCAATCTGCCTTCGACGGTTGTGTGGGGAACCGATATTGACGATAAGATTAGTGGCGAGATTATTACAAATATGAAGCTCAAGAGCCCTAATCGTCCGGTGATTCTTGTGGCCGACACGTTCAACCGCATTGTCTTTATGTCGCAGGGCTACTCGATAGGTCTGGGCGAGCAGCTTGTTAAGGTAATAAATCAACTGACAAAGAAGTAAATACAAGGAAGTATAGAATAAAGATGCTGACTAAAAAAGCCATATAGACTTTTTTAGTCAGCATCTTTATATTTTTATACATATATACGCAAACGCTACCGCTCCTTGTAATTAAAACACAGAAAAATGCTCCTCTTTTTTGTAGTAAAGAGTTTGAATCTGCACAGAGGCAAAAAGGGGGTTATACAGGCTTTGCTTCGTATTCGTCGGGGCTATCTATGATAGCCAGCGACTCAACCCTGATGCCCTTGCCGCGCAGGTATCCGCCACCCGGTTGAAAGGCTTTTTCGATGATAAAGCCCATTCCCACTAATTGTGCCTCGGCCTGCTCTATCAGATAGATAATGCCTGCTGCCGCATTTCCATTGGCCAGAAAATCGTCAATGAACAGCAGACGGTCGCCTTTGTGTATATAATCGCGGCTCAGTGAGACTATACTCGGCTCACTCTTTGTGTAGGAAAAGACCTCGGCGGTGAGGGCGTTGCTCATTGTGTCGGGCTGTTTTTTCTTGGCGTATATCATTGGCACGCCTAACAGATGGGCTACCATAAGTGCAGGGGCAATTCCCGAGGCCTCGATGGTTATTACTTTGTCAATCTTGGTATCTTTGAACCTGCCGACAAATTCCTTGGCAGCGTCCATTATAAAGTTGGTGTCTATCTGGTGGTTAAGGAATCCATCGACTTTCAACAGTCCGCCCTCGATGCTGCGTCCCTCGCGCAGTATTCTCTCTTTTATCGTCTCCATATAATAAAATCTTTAATTTATAAGGCTTTTATATGCTCTTTACAATTTTACGCACCTCTTGTTCATCGGTCTCTTTGCGTGCAAACTCGTCGCTGTCGGGGTTGCCCATACTGACACCGCTGTGGCGGAAGCGCATTCCGCTACCGATGCTTTTGCGTGCCGATGCGTGAATCTCCTGTGCCCCGCAGGCGTCTAAGATGGCCTTGGCATTAGAGGCATTGACACCGCAGCCGGGCATAATTTTCAGACGGTCGGCGGCAGCCTCGACAAGCTCTTTAAGGAGTGTGGCGCCTTCGAGGGCAGTTGTGGCTTGTCCCGAGGTTAAAATTCTGTTGCATCCAAGGGCGATAATATCTTCGAGTGCCTGCTTGGGATTGCGGCACATATCAAATGCACGATGAAAAGTTACGTTCATTCCCTTGGCTGCCTCCATCAGACGTCGGCATACGGCTGTGTCAATGTCGCCGTCGGCTGTCAGAGCGCCAATTACAACGCCGTCTGCACCACATTCGCGTGCTGTGATAATGTCTTGCACCATACACTCTGTTTCGCTCTCGTCGTACAGAAAATCACCGCCTCGGGGACGGATAAGCACGTGCATTGTCAGGCCTTCTACCTTGCGCACCTCGCGCATAAGCCCTGCCGAGGGGGTTACTCCGCCTACCTCAAGGGCTGCACACAGCTCTACGCGTGCGGCACCTCCGTCGCGTGCGGCAATGGCGCTCTGCACACTGCCTGCGCATACTTCGAGTATTCTCTTCATTTTTCTATTGCTGTTTAAGGGTTGTTCTCTTTTTGAAACTAAATTGCCTGTATATCGACGATAGAGGTCTAAAAAAGAGTTTGCATATTACCGTCTCTTATTCTATTTGTGGTAGAATAGGGAGGTAATATGCAAATTCTTAGGTATAATTATTTTGTGATAAGCTCGATGATATAGTCGGCGCCTGCCGGAATCTCACCAACCATAAGCTTTACACCCCCTTTTGTCTTTTTGAATTTTACGGGTTGTTTGTCGGCGTATGTAAAGGCTTTCTTTACTTTGCAGGTGAGAGGCAGCAGAAGCTCGCTCTCTTTAAGGTCGAAAATGTGGACGAACAGGCGGTTACCCTTGCGTGTTGTAACTCCCCACTCTTGTGCGGGAATGTCGCCGGCTGTTGTACCATAGACTGTCTCGCCGTTGGCGCTCATCCACCTGCCCATCTCTTCGAGACGCTCTACGGCTGCTGCGGGTAGCTGTCCATTGGGCTGGGGGCCTACATTGAGTAGAAGGTTGGCGCCCTTGCCGGCTGTGCTTACAAGATACTGAATGAGTGTGTCGGTGCTCTTGTAATTCTGGTCAACGAGCTTGTAGCCCCACATTCCGTTCATTGTCTGACAGGTCTCAAGAGGCAGGCGGCTGATTTCTTGTCCCGACAGGCCTGCGCTGTT
Organism: uncultured Bacteroidaceae bacterium; assembly: GCA_964470845.1. GTDB lineage: Bacteria > Bacteroidota > Bacteroidia > Bacteroidales > Bacteroidaceae > HGM04593. The sequence goes on from CAYYEL010000016.1 coordinate 4,215, forward strand.
CTCACCGGGAATGTCGCGCTCGAAAATCTGAATGTCCTCGCCGGGGTTGGGTGTGTCGTGGTGGTTGTTACCGATGAGGCAGGCGGGTTGCAGACGGTGAATCATTGCATACTGCTCCTCTAACTGCCAATTGAATGGCACTGTGTCTTGGTCGCGATCCCATTTTCCGTCGAACCATATAGCACCGATAGGGCCATAGTTGGTCAGTAGCTCGGTGAGCTGTTTGTTCATAAAGTTGTAGTACTGCGGCCAATTCTCGTTCTCTTTTATGCGTCCGATGACCTCGCGTCCGGTGCGTCCCAATGGGTAGTCGTCGCGTGCCCAGTCGATGTGCGAGTAGTAAAGGTGTAGCTTGATGCCCTGACGCTGACACTCCTCGGCAAGCTCCTTGAGGACGTCGCGCTTGAATGGGGTGGCATCTACAATGTTATAGTCGCTCTGTTCGGTGTCCCACATCGAGAAGCTATCGTGGTGGCGTGTGGTAAAACAGATATATTTGGCTCCCGAGGCTTTTATTGCCGATACCCACTCTTTTGCGTCGAAGCGGTGGGGGTAAAAGGCGTCAGCTGCTTTGGCATACTCGTGCTTGTCGATGGGGAAATTCTGTAAGTACCATTCGCCCTGTGCAAACATACTGTATATTCCCCAGTGGATGAATATTCCGAAGCGGTTCTCTTGAAACTCCTTGCGTGCCTGAAGATTCTCGGGGGTGGGCACATACTCCTGTGCCTGTGCTGTTGTGCCGCCGGCAAGCATTAGCAGTGCCAATGCCGCAGCTTTTAGTTGGTGTTTAAGATTGTTCATATTAAGCGTGTATATATGTGTTAGAAATTATATTTAAGCATTGCGCAGATGCGGTGGTTGGTTACCGAGCGTTCCTTATCGACGCTGCCATCGGCGTTCATCTTGCCGTAACCGGCAATTGTGGGCTCATACTCGATGCCTATTTGCATAGCATTGTGTGTGTAAAGAACGCTGGGTGATATGCGCCAGAAACTGTCGAGGTTCTTGAATCCGCGTACGTACATCATCGAGGCGCTTTCAAACTCATCCTCGCAGCCCAGATTCTTTCCGTAACCTCCAAAGAGACACCACGTGAGTGTGCCTTTATCGAACTTTTGTTTGTAGGTAACGTCTATCCAGCCTGTTACGCTTGCAAGAGCCCCATACTCGGCCTCACCATTGCTCTTGAGCTCGGTTACTCCGAAGCCGCTTAGCATATTCAGGTGCGAGGCGTTCTGTGCGTATGTTACACGTCCCTTAATTCCCCAATTGCCACTCTTGTACGATGCAAAGAGTGTGGGGGTGAGGCTTGTGAAAAGTTTGTCCGAGAGTACTTTGTTGCCTTGCGCATCGGTATATTCGGTGCGTGGCTTCAGGGTGAGAATATCTACGCCTGCACCCATCATAAATGCACCGCTGTTGTATCGTGCTTGCAGATAAAGCTCGGGGATAATGGCCTTGCGGGCAAACTCGAACGAGGTTGTCGAGGCCTCAAGGTTGTTGGCCGATGGCCCGTACGACAGATATTGCAGTTGGTAGAGCGCTGTTGCCGTGAGTGTGAATCTGCCGGCCTTGTAGTCGTAGCGCAACTGCGGTGTGCGGCTGAAGGGGGTAAAAGGTGCTCCGGTTGCAAGGCTGAAGACGTCGGGCATCATATCTCCCATCATTGGATGCCACGCCTGTCCTGCCAATAGTGAGTGCTTTTTCCAATCCATTTTAGCGTATGCCTGACGTATGCGCAGCACAGTGTTGCTTGTTCCGAATCCGGCAAAATCGGCCTCAATTTTTGCCGATGTCTTTGCGCCTAAAAATTCCGGGCCTGTAATGTTAAGTCCCAAACGGGTGGTGATGCTCAGAAGGTGAATATCCATCCTTTGGTTAAGGTCGTCGCCGTAAGCGTTTAGTACCTCGTCCTTGGGAATCATATTAAATTGGTCGCTGTTGCTGCTAAGATTCTCGCGTGTGTCAAAATCTAAATAGTTGCGTATAAAACCATAGAGCTTAACTGTGGGCTTGTTCTCTTGTGCGTTTAATGCAAGTGTGGATGCCACTATTGCTGCAATAAGGAATAACTTTCTCATATAAAATGTTTTTTAGTGTACTTTTCTATAAAACAGAGGGCGAGCCCGAATATACAGGCGCACCCTCGTAATTACTCTGTCATTAACCGAAAAATCCTGTACGGCCTACAAATACCAACAGCGTGTAACCTATCGCAAGCGAGAATACGCCTATTATAACTCCTGCAATGCACATCTGCGACGATTTTATAAGGCCGGTCGAGTAGGCAATGGCATTCGGAGGGGTGCTTATGGGCAGTGCCATAGCAAATGATGCCGAAAGGGCAATACCGATGAGCAGTGTACCGATGCCACCATATTCATCGAGCACGGGGCCCATTCCCTTGCCCACAGCAGCCAAAATTGGCACCATAAGTGCGGCGGCAGCCGAGTTCGAGATAAAGGTCGAGAGCAACCAGCAGATAATTCCGCTGCCCACCATTACAAGCAGCACGGGCCATTCGTTAAAGGGAATAGCCTCGACCAAGGTTTTTGCAAGGCCGGTCTTGTCCATTCCGACACCCAACGCAAAGCCTCCGGCAACCATCCACAGTACCGCCCAGTCAATATCTTTGAGGTCTTTCGACTTTATTATTCGTGTGAGGCTGAACACGCCCACCGGGATAAGCGCCACGACGTACGAGTTTATTCCGATTTTTTTCTCGAACATCCACAGCAGGATTGTTGCAGCCAATGTAATGTATATGACAGTTGTGCGCCATCCTTTCTTTGCACCGCCAATGATTTTCAACTGTACACTGTCGGCCTTGAAGGGGAACATCTTCGTGAGCAAGAACCACGAGAAAAAGAGAATCACCAGCATAAGCGGGGTCATAATCATCGTCCATTGGTCGAATCCTATGCCTAAATTAAGTCCTTCACTGTTGTTCAAATATCCTAATGCAATACCGTTGGGAGGTGTACCAATGGGTGTACCGATTCCACCGATATTGGCACCTATGGGGATTGCAAGCGCAAGCGCGGCACGTCCTCGCTCGTCGGCCGGAAGCGACTTTAATACAGGGGTGAGGAATGTGAGCATCATCGCGGCTGTTGCTGTGTTGCTGACAAACATTGAAAAGACTGCTGTAACCAACATAAAACCAAACAGTACCACGCTGGGACGTGTACCAAAGGGACGCAGCATTGCACGGGCAAGGGTAATATCCACGCCACTCTTCGAGGCTACCAACGCAAGGATGAATCCTCCTAAGAAGAGCATCACTGTTTGGTCGGCAAATGTTGCCATAATGGTCTTGTAGCTGATGAGCTCTTCCTTGGGAATGTCGCTTATGAGGAATGTGATTCCACTGTTCGATACAGTGAGTAACATTATCACTATTATCAATAGCGAGGTTGTCCACGCAGGCACAGCCTCAAGAATCCACATTGTTGCGGCAAAGAAAAATATCGCAATAATACGCTGTTGAAGCTCTGTAAGTCCCTCGATACCAAATGCCTCCGTTGGTAAAAACCATATAAAGGTGGTTAGTATGGCAATTACCAGTAATTTTACGATACGTGCATTTTTCTTTAATACTCTCTTGATTTTTGTAACAATACTGTCGTTGTTCGGTTTCATATATTTTGTGTCTTTTTTACAAAATAAGATATATTTCTGCCGATAATTATTTTTAAAAAAGCAGTCTCTGCTACCCGAAAGCAACAGACACGGTTAAAAAACGAGTTATCGTCCTATTTTGCAGAAATATTGCACGAATTTAACCTATTATGTCGAGATTATCAAAAAAAGAGAGAATTTTTATTCTTTTTACTTTAATTTTATCTCGTTGGCTATAAAGAACAAAAGAATGTTACCAAGAAGGGAACGCTAAAATCAACGATGAAACCGTGAAAAATTGATAGTATGGCATACTCGCGTCCCGAGTAACGTATAATAACCGGGAGTGTTGTGTCCATCGTGGTAGCACCACCCGATGCAATGGGTGCCAATGAGCCGAATATACGCACAAGCAGCGGGGCGCACAAGAGTGTTATAATCTCGCGCGAAATATTTGAGAGTAGCGCAATTGTGCCAAGCTCGGCACCTTTGTACTCGGTGATGAAGATGCTCGATAAAGAATAGTAGGCAAATCCCGACCCGACAGCCATACACTCGGGCACGGTGCGGTGCGCGAGTACAAGCCCGGCTACAGCTGCACCTGCCAGCGTGCCCAGTATTGTGAACAGCGGCAATAGTGCCAATCGCACATTCAGTGAGCGGAAGTTACGCACCGTGTGAGGGTCGTTCCCGATGCCCACACCCACGCAGAACATAAGTGCGCACAGGGCATAAAAACTGACACCACCCTCGAACCACTCGGCAGGAAGAATGTCGAATACTCCGCACAGGGTGCCCAGAATGAAAAAACCAACAATGATGATACTGCTTTTCATCGCCTTAATCCTCCCGTCTTTTTACAATATACCGCCACAGAATCCACGCGGCAATGCAGCTGCCACACAGGCAGATTACAGCAATGAACAGAGCCTCGACACCGAGCGTTGCCAAGCTCTCTATCACCTGTTTGTTGTGTCCTACCTCAATGCCCAGCACAAACAGCAGCAGCCATATAAGTGCGGTTGTTGTTCCCGATATTATAGGGCGAATATCTCTTTTGCGTATGAAATATCCGCACATAATGCCAATGCTCATAATGAGAATTACTGTAAACATCTGGGGCTTCTTTTTAGGGCGCAGGTTAGTATCGCTTTAATCTTTTTTTGTTGGATAACAATTATAGCTCTCTTTTTGTTTGGGCTATGCTGTTGGCCGGAAATAAATTTTGGCGAGCATTTTGCTCGCCAAAATTTATTGTTGTCCTACCTGGATTCGAACCAAGACAAACAGAACCAAAACCTGTTGTGCTACCATTACACCATAGGACAATCCTTAATTTTGCCTCTTGTTAGGAGACTGTCTTGTGAAAGACGGTGCAAAAGTATGCTTTTTTTCTGAAACACACAAATTATAAGGGTTGTTTTTGCTCCGACAATGAAATATTTTTGTTTCCGGGGGGTGAGAAATTGTTGGACGGCTGTTTTTAAAAGAAATTTAAGCAATTTCTAAGGATGGGCCTCAAGAGTTTCTTTATTCTGTGAAACTGTTGATACTGTTGATTATATGTTCAATCTCGCCGACTGTGAGCAGCGGGTGGCAAGGGAGGCTTAACTCCTCTTGCGCGAGCTTCTCGCCTATTGGCAGATGCTGTGGGATGCGCTGTTTGTAGCATTCTTGCCGGTGCAGCGGAATCGGATAGTGAATCTGTGTCTCAATTCCTTGGGTGGCAAGATGTTCTTTCAGTGCATTGCGTCGGCTGCTCATAAGTGCAAAAATGTGGAATACGTGTTGCGAGTAGTCGGCGGGGCGGGGAGAGGACACAAGGGGGTTGTCGATGCCCTCGATAAAGGCACGTGCAACGCTGCGTCGCGCCTCATTCTCTTGGTTCAACTTGCGTAGCTTTATGCGCAACACCGCTGCTTGAATCTCGTCTAAGCGGCTGTTCACTCCAATGTGGCTGTGAACGTATTTTGTGCGACAGCCGTAGTTGTGTGTTGTCTTTATAATCTCGGCAAGCGTGTCGTTGTTTGTGGTTATTGCACCGGCATCGCCCAATGCTCCCAAATTCTTGCCGGGGTAGAAACTGTGTGCGGCAGCATCGCCCAGCGAGCCTGTGCGTCGGCCGTTATAAAGCGCACCGTGTGCTTGTGCATTATCTTCGATGATTATGATTCCACGCTCGCGGCATTCGCGGGCAAGATTGTCGCTGTATGAATTTTGTCCGTACAGATGTACTAAAAGTATTGCTTTTGTCTCCTCCTCGATGGCTGCCAGAATCTCTTTCTCGCCGGCAACGTAACTCGTGGGCGAGGGCTCGACAAAAATTGCTTGCAGATTGTTGTTTGTAATAGCAAGGGCCGAGGCTATAAAGGTGTTTACCGGAACAAGTACTTTGTCGCCATCTTTCAGAATCCCTAAATGTTTGTAGGCGTTGAAGATGAGCCACAGAGCGTCGTATCCGTTGCCGCATCCTATACAGTGGCGTGTGCCGATATATTGTGCATACTCTTGTTCAAAGGCTGCGCACTCGTGTCCCAGAATGTACCACCCTTCTCTTTGTATGCGGTCGAGGGCTTCGGTAATCTCGGCGCTATATTGTGCATTTATCTTTTTTAGTGGCAGGTAGGGTATCATTCTTCTTTGTATTTAATAAATTCTTGAAAGTCGCGTATATAATCGGTGGGCTTGTAGGGGATTGAGGCAAGCACCAAGGCTACTGCACCCGACGAGAAATTGCGCAACTCTTCCCACACTCCGGCAGGCAGAAGCAATGCCTTCGAGGGGTTGTTCAGTGTGAAGCTCTTTTCGCTTTTCCCATCATTGACATATACCTCGAAACTGCCCGATGCGGCAATTATAAGCTCGCGCAGTGTTTTGTGGCTGTGTCCGCCGCGTGATACTCCTGCGGGAATATCGTATATGAAAAATACTCTTTTTGTGTCGAAGTGCTCAATTTTGCCATTCTCGACAACTGTAAGGTTACCGGTTGCTCCGTGGTGTTTGCCGAGTTCTACTATGCGGCAGTCGTCTATGGTCGTTTTTTTCATATTTCTCCACGGTTTTTTAGGTCGATGAATTGCTCTTTCTTGCGTATATAGTCGCGGGGCGAGTAAGGGGTGGATGCAATTACAAGGGCTGTCGAATTGGTTGCAAAATTGCGTATCTGTCGCCATACTCCTGCGGGCACGTATAGTGCTTTGTCGCAGTGCTCAAGGCGAAAGGTGTGCTCTTCTTGTCCATCGTTTACATATACCTCGAAGCTGCCCGAGAGGGCTATTATCAGCTCCTCGCTCTTGTAGTAGGCGTGCCCGCCACGGTGTCGGCCGCCGGGTACGTCGTATATCCAATAGGTGCGTGCAATTTCAAAGGGTAAGGTGTTGCCCTCCTCGACCACCGAGAGGTTGCCGCGCCTGTCGCGTATCTTGCCCAGTGATACAATTTGTACCTTTTTGTTTTTCCCTTTTGCCATAGTTGCTATTTTTTTATCTCTATCGTGTATGCGTCGTACATTGTTGCACGTCCGCCCAAACGCTCTTTATAGGCAATGAGCCCACTGTTCAGATAGTGTCCGCCCTCTTCGGTCGATATTCCAAAGTCGAAATATTGAATCTCGGGCTCTAAATGCTTGAAAATATAGTCGTATAGGTGGTCGAGTGCTCCTGTGCGGCGACCCTCGTCGGTGGTGCCTGCATATTGCATATGTGCAACCCGATTGGTAATGTACAGCAGTGTGCCGCCCAAAATGTTGCCGTTGTTGTCGCTTATGCTGTATAGGCGTATGTTATGTGGGAAACGGCTGTGTAGCAACTCAATTTCGTGCAGGGTGTGTACGGGCGATACATCATATTTTTCCTTGAGCCTTTGGCTCAGTATCTGCCAAAAGGGTGCAAAATTGGGCTCTTGGCTTATGTGCAGACGACTTTTGGCGGCTGTTGTCAGCTTGCGCCTTCCTTTTGGAGGGATGGGCGTACGCAGGTCTATTGTCGATGATATTTTGCGCTCGACAAGCTGTGCTTTGCTGCGAAAAAGGGCGTATAGTTCCTCTTCGCAGGGGTAACGGTGGTAAATATGTGGGACGGGACGATAGAGTAGTCTTTTGGCCTCGGTAGCAGTGCTTATGTAATTGAGCAGTGCCTCGAAAATGTTTAGTACGCGGCCGGCTGTGGCGGCGTTGCTTAAAATAAGTCCGCCGTATGTCAATCCGCTGTGCGAGGCTATTGTGTCATTATTTAAATTGGCCGGTAACAGGGCTGTAAGTTCTTCGCCGCAGTAGAACAGCAACGAGTGGTCGTTGAACAGGTGGCTGTGGTAATCCATATATGCACGCTTATGTAGGAACGTGCCGTTACGACTGTCGTCAACGAATGTGTCCCATAAATCTTGTTTATCGGGGGTGTAACGAATTATATATAGATTTTCCTTCTCCATACTGCAAACTTACAAAATATTATTGAATATCTGCAATTATGAACGTGCCGATGAGGCTAAAATTGTTTTTTACGATAAAAAAGAGTGGGCGGGGGTGGCTATAATGCCTCTCTCCCAAGGAGCGTTGCATCTGTGCCTGTGTTTTTATAAGTGAATGTTACAATGTGCGGTGTTTGTGTTTATTTGGGTAATGAGCTCCTGTGGGCTGCATCCTTTGACTGCGGCAATTCTGTTGTATATCTCTTCGAGGGGTTCTTGGCTCTCGTCGCTCTCGACAAAGATTCTTTCTAAGGGTGTCGCTTTCAGGGCTGCTTCGTTGAAGCGTGCTCCGAATGATAAATATAATCCGGCCGAGGTTAATTGCAGGGCTTGTGCAGCCCCTCCGCGGAAACCGTGTACTATCCACGCCTCGGCGTGGGGCGTCTCTTTTGCTATTTTCAGCAGCAGATGATGGGTCTTTACAATGTGCAGAATAAGGGGTTTGTGCGTTGCTTCGGATATTTTTATCTGTTCGAGCAGAATTGTTGTTTGTCTCTCTATGGGGGTCGATGATTTTAATGTGTCTAATCCGCACTCGCCTATTGCCGCCACCGAATGTCGGCCGGCAGCCTCGGCTATTTTTTGCAGTTGTTCTTGCCAATCGGCGCTTATATACCACGGATGCAGCCCCACTGAGCAGGGAAACTCTTTGGACGGTGTTACGCCACAATCTGTTATGCGCCGGTGTCCGTCTTTTCTTATATTGTGAGCGTGAATATCTATCAGCTGCATACTATTATCTAAGGAACAGGGTCGTAGCCCGAGCCTCCCCACGGGTGGCAACGCAGAATGCGGCGCACTGCAAGGTAAAGCCCTTTTATTGGGCCGTGCTTTGTTATCGCCTCAAGGGCGTATTGCGAACAGGTGGGGGTGAAGCGGCACGCAGGGGGTGTCATCGGCGAGATGCAATGCCGATAGAATTGTATGGGCAGTATGAGTAGTTTGATGATTATTCCTCGCATTTCTTCTGCTCTTTTTCTATTATTGCCGATAGCAGTTTCTGCATTTTTCGTTGCAGAAAATTGGTGCTGCTGTGCTTATTGTCGATATATAGTATGGCTACTGCCATCTGTTTGCCACTCTTTTGCAGCTCGTCGATAAAGGGTTGTTTGTTCAGACGATAAGCCTCGCGTATGCGGCGCTTCATAAGGTTGCGATCGACTGCGTGGCGGAAGCGTTTCTTGGCTACACTTACCAAAATTGCTGCTGTGGGGCTGTCGGCTTGCTGTGGCGAGGCTAAAAATACGGCGCGCAATGGAAATGCTGTGGCCGAAGAGCCGTTGGCATATATGCTGTCTATAATGCTTTTGCTCTTGAGGTGCTCTTTCTTGGGGAATCCGAATTTTTTCTTTTCCATTCTGCGCTTTGTTAAAATAGTATTTTGGGAGTGGGGCGGGTCGTTTAAACTCTTTTTCTAATCTAAAACGGGTGGCTTAAAGGCCACCCGTTTAGATAATTTATAGTGTTTAAGCATTGTGTTTGGTGAGAAACTCGTCGAGGGCAGCAGGCATTGATGGTGCTGTTACTGTGGGAGCCTCAAGGTCGAGACGTAATCCTGCATCGCGTATTGTGTCGGCTGTCGCCTTGCCGAAGCAGGCGATTATTCTCTCGCCTTGCTTGTACTCGGGAGCGTTCTTCTTGAGCGATGTTATTCCGTGAGGGCTGAAGAAGATAATCATATCGTACGAGTCGATGTACGAGCTTTCAATCTCGTTGCTCACTGTACGGTACATTTCGGCCTCGGAGTGTGCAATTCCGTATGTGTCGAACATACTGCAAAGCTCGCTGTTGTTTACGTTTGACATTGGCGTAAAATAACGCTCGGTTTTGTGCTTGACAAAAAGCGGCTCAAGGTCTTTAATATGACCGTTGCCAAAGAATACTTTGCGCTTGCGATACTGTACATATTTTTGAATATATAGCGAAATAGTCTCCGACAGACAGAAGTATTTCATATCGTCGGGGATTGTTACGCGCAACTCTTTGCACAGGGTGAAGAAATGGTCTATGGCGTGGCGCGACAAGAATACAATGGCTGTGTGTCCGGGAATTGAGACTTTCTGCTGTCTGAATTCCTTTGCGGTAAGTCCCTCTACTCTAATAAACGAACGAAAATCTATGGTAACATTATGCTTGGTTGCAATGTCGAAATAGGGAGACTTTTCGGTCGCAGGCTTAGGTTGGGAAACCAAAATCTTGTTTACTTTCACTGTCCTAAAATTTTATTATTAAAAAAAGGTTAGTTTGGTGTATTGCACGCCACATTAAACCCAGTGGTAGCAATTCAATTGCGCAAAGGTATAAAAAAATATCAAGAAAATAACTTTTTTCGTTGAAAATGATGTTAAAACAGCGAATAAATAGCATTATTAGGCATATTATACCTACAAAAAGCAGATAACCGCTGAATATTATGCTGCTGAGTGCGGGTGCAAGAATTATTGTGCCTGCGAGTGGGAGCAGCATAAAAGGGAGTAGCTGTAATGTAAAGAAATATGAATCTCGCCATTCGCGTGCTTGGGCTTGTGAAAATAGTATGTTGTTGACAACGTCGTATATGGCGCGTTTCAGAATAAGCATCAAAAACACCATTGCCGAGAATATGCCGAACGGGATATATGATGCTCCAAGAGTGTGTAGCTGTCCTATCTGTTGCAGGTAGCCAAATATTATTATCGTCGAGTAGAATATCAGTAAAATATACAGAATTATATTGCTTGTGCGGCTTATTGCGGCGCGGGTGTTATAGGGAACGGCCTGTCCTTTATAATAGAACATCTTTTTAATGCGCTCGACAATGCCGTCGCCGTCGCACAATAGAACGTATGCCCCACCCAGCAGGCTGGCAACAAACAGCGACAATATAAAATTGTCGCAACCTATGGAGTAGGGGATTGGTGTTCCGCTCATTCTTTATAGTGCTGCGTATTTTCTTATACTCGGGTCCCAGACGGGTGTTTCGCGTATCTGTTCAAGTGCCTCCTCGGGGCTTGTCGCAACGCTCCAAATACCGGCGTGAATCTCGCCCATAAAGTGCTCGTCTATTGCGTGCTGCAACTGGGCTATCAAGGCGTCGTAGTAACCGTTTATGTTAAGAATAACGATTGGATTCAGGTAAAGTCCAAGCTGTTTCCAAGTGATAATCTCGCACAACTCCTCCATCGTACCACAGCCTCCGGGCAAGGCAATCACTGCGTCCGAGAGGCTGGCCATCAATTGCTTGCGGCTGTGCATATCTTTTGTTACTCTGAGCTCGGTGAGCCCCGTGTGATGCCACCCCTGCTCGACCATAAATTCTGGAATCACTCCAATTGCTGTTCCGCCGCCTTCGAGTGTGCCATCCTCGACGCAGCGCATCAGTCCTATGCTGCCGCCGCCTGTTACAAGGCTTATGCCCTCACGAGCCAACAGCGCACCCAGTTTGTGGGCGACGCTGTTGTAATACTCATCGACGCGGTTGCTCGATGCGCAATATACGCAAATGGTTTGTGCGTTTGCCATTTTTTTAGTAGCGGTAAATGTCCGACTTATAGGGGCCTTTTACATCTACTCCAATATAGGCTGCCTGCTTTTCGGTGAGGGTGGTGAGCTTGGCGTTCAAGCGTCCTAAATGCAGGCGTGCAACCTCCTCGTCAAGATGCTTGGGCAGGCAATACACGCCTGTCTCGTAGCTCTTTGTGAAAAGCTCAATCTGTGCGAGCGTCTGGTTGGTGAATGAGTTGCTCATGACAAATGAGGGGTGTCCGGTTGCACAGCCTAAATTTACGAGGCGTCCGTCGGCAAGTAATATGATGCTGTGGCCATCGGGGAAGAAATAACGATCGACCTGAGGCTTGATGTTCAGACAGCGTATGCCGGGGAAATTCTTGAGTGCCTCAACCTGTATCTCGTTGTCGAAATGTCCGATGTTACATACAATTGCTTGGTCGGGCATCTGTTCCATATGGTCGATGCGTACAATGTCGATGTTGCCTGTGCAGGTAACAAAGATATTGCCATATTTGCAGGCTTCGTCCATTGTAACAACCTCGAATCCCTCCATTGCTGCCTGAAGCGCACAGATGGGGTCAATCTCGGTAACAAGCACACGAGCACCGTATGAGCGCATACTGTGTGCACAGCCTTTTCCAACGTCGCCGTAACCGCATACTACGGCCACTTTTCCTGCTATCATCACGTCGGTGGCGCGCTTTATTCCGTCGGCAAGCGACTCGCGGCAGCCGTAGAGATTGTCGAATTTGCTCTTTGTTACCGAGTCGTTTACGTTGAATGCGGGGAACAGAAGCTCGTTGTTTTCCATCATCTGATAGAGACGGTGTACACCGGTTGTGGTCTCCTCTGATACGCCTTTTATTTTTGCTGCCACTTTGTGCCAATGCTCGGGGTCGGCTTTAAGAACCTCGGCAAGCAGCTTCTTCAACTCGCGCTCGTCCTCGGGGTCGCTCTCGCTGTAATTGAGTACCGAGGGGTCGCTCTCGGCTGCGTAGCCCAGATGTATCATCAGTGTGGCGTCGCCACCGTCATCGACAATTGTGTCGGGGCCTTCACCGCCATCGAATGTAAGTGCCTGAAGGGTACACCACCAATAGTCGGCCAGATTCTCGCCTTTCCAAGCAAATACGGGGATGCCCGCCGCAGCAATTGCTGCGGCGGCGTGGTCTTGTGTCGAGTATATGTTGCACGACACCCAACGAATCTCGGCGCCAAGCTCAACGAGTGTCTCAATGAGCACTGCTGTCTGTATGGTCATATGCAACGAACCCATTATGCGTGCGCCTTTCAGTGGCTTTTCGTTGCCATACTTCTCGCGCAGGGCCATAAGTCCGGGCATTTCGTGCTGTGCCATTTCTATCTCTTTACGGCCAAAGTCGGCCAAATTTATGTCGGCAATTTTGTATGCCTCTTTTGTGAAAAGTTCTCTTGTCATTTTTATAGTTATAAATTCTGTTTTTTATTCTTTTTTTTGTGGCCGCAAAGGTACGAAAAAACCTTCTTGTGTGCAATTCTTGTTACTGTTTCAGTACTTTGTAGGTGCTTTTGCCATTTGCACTGCTGATGGTTACAATATACACTCCCGAGGCTGTGGCGTTCATTGGCACGGCTGCTATATTGCCATAGGCGGTAGTGTGTCCTATTGTTGCTCCTGCTGCATTTGAAACTGTAATTGTACTGCCGTCATTAACGCCGCTGCATATAATGCAGTGTGCCGATGCGTCGTAGCGCACTTTTACGCTTGCCTCGTCGATGCTGCCTATTGTTGTCTCTTCGTCCTCTTTACTCACAATTTGGAGTGTGTAGCTCTCGTACAGACCGAGGCTCTGTGCCTCTAATCTATCGCCCGATACAACAATATATTTTACACCATTCTCGGCTGCCGATTGCGTCCACTGAAGCGAGAATTTATCGCCCATTTTGGTGATATTGTAGGTGTTCCAGTCGCTGTAATATTGGTTGGTACCAAATACTCCATACTCGTTCAGATAGCGTCCATCGGCGTTGCTTACTATCTTGTAGCATTTTTTGCCATTGGTGTCGATGGTTATCTTCCACTCTTGTGCAACGCCGGGCTTATCTATGGCTTTGAATGTGGGGGTGCCGCCATTGCCTTTTACGTTGGTGTTTGTAAGATATTTATTGCCATTCTTAAGATAATATATCTTGCCGCTTTCGATTGAGGCCTCTTGAGGCTCGCCGCCCTGCGGTACGATGTCGAATATGTATTTGTCGGGGAGTGTCTCGGTCGATGAATTTTTGGTGATGCGACCTGTGCTCACCGACCAGAAATTATCGCCCGCGCTTCCTGCATTCTGAATGGCAAATTTACCGTTGGCAAGCAGGGTGATATTGTAAGAGTGCCACACAGCCTCGTAGGGGTTGGTCTCGTCGCTTACGGTGAATACTCCTTTCTCGTTCAGATAGCGGTTGTCTTCGAGGTTTACAATCTTATAGCGGTTGGTGCTTGCATCGAGGGTGATTTTCCACTCTTGACGCTGCGGACGTATTGTGTCTTTTCCGTTTACAAACTGTGGTGCACTGCCTGCGACGCGTGGGGTCTTGTTTGTCAGGTAGTAGCCGTTGTACATTATATAATATGTTCCGTTGTCTATTACTTGTGCGGGGAAAATGTCGAGACGATAGTCGTAGCCCTCTCTGTACTCTGCTACAAGCTCGCCCAATCTCTCTTTTATGAACGGCTCGATGTGTACTGTGCCCACCACGGGCGACGCCATTTTTAGTGTGCCGCTAAAGTCGCGAGCGCGTATGGCTGCCTGTGCCTCGGTGTGTTCTTTGTAGCTCAGGTAGCTCTCGACAAAGGCCTCGGCGTTTTTCTGTGCAAGGGCGTTGTTCATTGCTACTATGCTTGCTCCGCGCTGTCCCAATAGTTTCATTGACATAATCCAAGGGGTAATCTCCTCGATAAGCTCGCGTGCCTCGCTGCTTCCAAGCATAATATCGGCCGATGCTGTCAGTTTGTCGAATTGTGCGCCCACTGCGGCGTATGCTCCCTCGCGGTCGCCTGCTGCACTCTTTTCGGCAAATATTTCTTTGGCCTCGACAAACCCGGGCGATTCGTCGGTGCGGCGCAGTCCGTGTACATTTGAGCCAAGGTCAACATTATTCTCGCAGAAGAAACGGAAGGCCTCGCTATTCTGTGGCATCAGATATTTTATGGCCTCTTCCCACGACTCATCGGGATTGTAATCGCTCATATTCCAGTTGTATTCACCGATACTGAAGAGTGATAATTTTGAAGCCTCGGCATACTCCATAGGGTTAGATGTAAAGCCCGAGAGCATATTGGCAATGTCAAGGTCGTTGCCCCACGTGGGACCCATCAGCAGGTGGTTTATACAGTAGTCGTTTACAGGGTAGTTGAGCCAGATAAAGGCCTTGCGGCTTATTTGGTTGTTAATCCACTGCATATCCGACTTGTTTATCATATCGACGACGCTGTTGCCTGTCCACATAATGCGTACATCTTTGTTCATTGTGCTGCCCAATGTGCTCAGATAATCGCCGCTCGACCATCCTTTGTTGTATTGTGTGGGGCATATTATGCAGGGATTGACGTCGTCGTAAGCTGCATTCAGCTCCTCGGTGATGTAATTCATAAGCTCGGCCTGCTTGTCGCCGCGTGTGCCCTCGCCGCCCCATACGTCGTCGAAGAATACTGCGAATGTGCGCACTCCAAGGTTGTACATTGCTTTTAGCTTGTTTACAACATTGCGGCGGTCGGTGTCGTTCCATTGAATGTCGTTACCCGGGTGTATGGCCCACACAAATTCTACTTTGTTGGCCTTGGCGGCGTTTACATATTGTGTGATTTTCTTGCCTTGTGCGGCGGGATATTTTTCGCGCCATTTGTCTTTGTGATATACGTCGTCCTTAGGGCCGTAAATGTAGATGTTCATCTTCTGGCGACCGAACATCTCGAAGAGGCTCATACGGTTGGCCTCGCTGTAGGGGTTGCCATAGTAGCCCTCGACAAGGCCTCGTTGTGATACGTCGGGGTAGTCGGTTATGGTAACTTGCATCACTTGTGGCTGCGAGGCTATCTGAATGTAGCTCTGAACACCGTAGAATGTGCCCGCGCCGTCGTTACCGGCGATAATTACCTTGTTGCTCTGCACGCTAAGATAGTAACCCTCGGCTTTTTGGGGGATGAGGCTCTCGTACTCGGCAACCGAGGCGTCGCCACGCTCGCCGATTATCAGCTCGATGCCTGTGGCGTCGGTAGTGAAATTCTCCTTGAGCAGACGCACTGCGTCAGCATCGGCGTCGGCCTCGCCTGTAAGGGTGTAGCTTACGTTGTTGTCGAATGCTTTATCGTCGCTCCACTTTATGCTTTGTGGAATGGGCGATATTCTTACGCTCTGTGCTGCTGTTGTCAGTGTGGATGCGAGTAAGCACATTGCTGTTGCGATAAATGCGTAGATAAGGTTACTTCTTTTCATATTTTTATTGTTTGATTATCGTTTTTTTCGGTTGTTGCAGCGACGCTTTTATGTTCCCCAATTCTCGCGGTCGAGATTGCGGTAGCCTATTGCCTCGGCTATGTGATGCGAGAGTATCTGGTGGCTTGCATCAAGGTCGGCAATTGTGCGGGCTACTTTTAGGATGCGGTCGTAGGCGCGTGCCGATAGGTTGAAGCGCTCCATTGCCATTTTCAGCATTGTAAGGCTTTGTGCATCTATTGCCGCATATTTTTTTATGAGCTTGGGGGGCATTTGTGCGTTGCAGTGTATGCCGGGTTCGCCTGCATAGCGCCTCTCTTGTATTTTGCGGGCGGCAATGACACGCTCGCGGATGGCTGCGCTGGGCTCGCCCTCGCGTGCATCGGATATTTTCTCGAACGGTACGGGGACTATCTCTATTTGCAGGTCGATGCGGTCGAGCAGCGGCCCGCTTATCTTGTTCAGGTAGCGTTGCACTTGTCCGGGATTGCACACGCAGGGTTTTGTGGGGTGGTTGTAGTATCCGCAGGGGCAGGGGTTCATTGATGCGACGAACATTACTCCGGCGGGGTATTCTACTTTGTAGTTGGCACGAGCTACACATATCTTGCGGTCTTCGAGCGGCTGGCGCATTACCTCAAGTACGTCGCGCGAAAATTCGGGCAATTCGTCGAGGAACAGCACGCCGTTGTGGGCCAATGATATTTCTCCGGGACGGGGGTTGGCGCCTCCGCCGCACAGTGCCACTGATGATACTGTGTGGTGGGGGCTGCGGAAGGGGCGTTGCGTGATGAGTGCAGCTCCGTCGGGCAGATGTCCGCTTACTGAGTGTATTTTTGTTGTTTCGAGGCTCTCTTGCAGTGTCAGCGGAGGCAGTATGCTGGGCAGTCGCTTGGCCATCATTGATTTTCCGCTACCCGGGGGGCCAACCATAAGCAGATTGTGCCCGCCGGCGGCGGCAACCTCGAATGCGCGTTTCACGCTCTCTTGTCCGCGTACCTCGCTAAAGTCGAAAGGATAGGTACTCTGTTGCGAGAAGAACTCTTTTTCAATGTCAATGTCGCAGGTAGCAAGCGCCTCCTCTTTTCCGTTCAGAAACTCGACTACCTGTAACAGATTATCGGCGCTATATACTTGCAGATTGTTTACAACGGCAGCCTCGGCAGCATTGCCTGTCGGAAGAATTATTCCTTTGTAGCCAAGCTCTTGGGCTTTTAGTGCTATCGGCAATACTCCTTTTACGGGTACAAGCGAGCCGTCGAGCCCAAGCTCGCCCATAATCATATATGAGCCTAATTTGTCGGCACTTATAGCGCCGTCGGCCGCAAGAATACCAATGGCAATGGGAAGGTCGTAGGCCGAGCCTTCTTTGCGTATGTCGGCCGGGGCCATATTGACTATTATCTGCTTGCTGGGGAATTTCATCCCATTGTGTTGTAGTGCCGATTGTATGCGGTGGTAGCTCTCTTTTACAGCATTGTCGGGCAGGCCTACAAGGAAAAATTGTATTCCTCGCAGGGCGTTGACCTCAATGGTTACGGGTGTGGCGCTTATGCCTTGTATGGCAGCTGCAAAAACTTTTACCAGCATAGTCTGTTGCTATTATTGTGCCTGTTTGATGATTTTTGATGTGGGCGGTACTTCGTTTGTTGTCTTTAATCCGCCTTTTTTTATAATGTCGCTCTTGTTTTTTGTTGGGACTGCTCGCATCCTTTGAATTTTCTCTTTGCGACGTTTCTCTTTCTTTTGCTCGTCTTTTGTATGTTTACTTATTAGAGAGTCGATTGTTGTGCTCAGTTGCTCATCGGCTGTCAGTCCATATTTGTCGATGCGCAGATAGGGGTTAATTTGCAGGCTGAAAGGTAGCTTCTCTATCGTAAATTCTTTTATGAGGCTGTTGTCCCACAGTTGTGCGTCGCATACATTGTCGCCCGCGATTGTGTCGCTTTTCAGATAACTGTGCCACGCGGCTGTATCGTGGTCGAGCGAGATGTTCAGCAGGGCAAATTTACTGCTGTCATTTTCGTCGGCAATTCGGCTCAACTGCTTCAGATGTCCGATGCTTGCACTGTCCCACGTTGCCCAAAATGTAACTATTGTATATTTGCCCAAATAGTTAGAGCGTGCTATTTTTTTACCATTGGCTGTTGTGAAATTAAATTCGGGGAAGGCCTTGTGTAAAATGTTGCTGTTCTTTGTCGATACCTTCTGTTTTATGGCCGATAGATAGTCGTTGTCTTGCAATGTTCCGCCTAATTTCTCTATGCGTGAGCGTATGAAAGGGTTTTTTGCATCGGGAACCTCTATAAAGTGTTGTTGCAGCAGATGTATATTAACCTCGCTCATCGGGTGGCTTGCAATGAATTTGTCTATTATGGCCTCTTTTTGTGATTTTTCTTTTGCGTTGGCAATTTCTTGTGCTATACTGTCGTAGAGCTCTTGAATGTCTCCGCCTTTAATGTGTGTCTTGCCTGTGCTGTCGCACAAGAGGGCGGCCTCGATATTGGGCTGTGCGTATAGGGGGAGCATTTTACCCTCGGGAAGTATTATGTAAAGGGGGATAAGGGTGTCGGTTTTTACGGTGTAGTTGAAACTGCCGTCTTTGTCGGTAACGATTGTATCGACAAAATTGTGCCTGAAATCGAGCCCAAAGACAAAAAGAGTGTCGCCCCCGTTGCCATATTGTCCTTTAAGGGTGTATGAGGGGGCATTATCCTTGCAGGCTGCAAGGATAATCATAAGGGTTAAAAGTAGTAGTGTGGCTCTCTTCATTATTTATTGTTTGTTGGCACGTTTGCGTTCGAGCTCGTCGAGGATTATTTTGCGCATACGCATTGATTTTGGAGTAACCTCAATGTATTCATCCTCCTTTATATACTCAAGTGCCTCTTCGAGTGAGAATATTATAGGTGGAACGATGCGGGCTTTGTCGTCCGAGCCGCTCGCACGCATATTGGTGAGTTTTTTGCTCTTTGTTACGTTTATTACAAGGTCGTTGTCGTGAATGTGCTCGCCGACAACCTGTCCGGCATAAACCTCTTCTTGCGGGCTTATGAAGAAGCGTCCACGGTCTTGCAGCTTGTCTATTGCATATGCAAAGGCTGTGCCGCTCTCCATTGCTACCATCGAACCGTTTGTGCGGCGCTCAATATCTCCTTTGTATGGTTGGTACTCTTTGAAGCGGTGGGCCATAATGGCCTCTCCGGCCGACGCAGTGAGGACGTTGGTGCGCAGTCCTATAATGCCTCGCGAGGGGATGTTGAATTCAATGTTTACACGGTCGGCCTGTGCCTCCATCGAGAGCATCTCGCCCTTGCGGCGTGTAACCATATCAATTATTTTGCTTGAGTAGTCGCTTGGTACGTTTATTGTGAGCTCCTCGATGGGCTCGTGGCGCACACCGTCAATCTCTTTGTATATCACTTGCGGCTGTCCCACCTGAAGCTCGTAGCCCTCGCGACGCATTGTCTCAATGAGCACCGATAGATGCAGTACTCCGCGGCCATATACTGTCCAAGCATCCTCCTCGGGCGACTTACTCACGCGCAGAGCAAGATTCTTGTCGAGCTCCTTGTCTAAGCGGTCTTGTATGTGGCGCGAGGTAACGAATTTTCCCTCTTTTCCAAAGAAAGGCGAGTCGTTTATGGTAAACAGCATACTCATTGTGGGCTCGTCGATGGCTATCGTGGGCAGTGGCTCGGGGTTCTCAAAATCACATATTGTATCGCCAATCTCAAAAGCATCGAGGCCGACAATGGCACAAATATCACCCGAACTTACTGCGTCGATGCGCTTGCGCCCCAATCCCTCGAATGTGTGAAGCTCTTTGATTTTTACTTTTGAGCAGTTGCCGCTGCGTCCGTAGAGTGTAACATTTGCGCCCTCGGTGAGCGTGCCACGGTGCACACGCCCGATGGCTATGCGGCCTGTGTAGGGCGAGTAGTCGAGTGAGGTGATGAGCATCTGTGGGGTGCCGTCGAGTTTTTCGGGGGCGGGTATATGCTCTAAAATGGCATCTAAGAGCGGGGTAATATCCTCGGTCTGATTGCGCCAGTCGGTACTCATCCAATTGTTCTTTGCCGAGCCGAATATTACAGGAAAATCGAGCTGCTCTTCGTTGGCGTCGAGGGAGAACATAAGGTCGAATACCATTTCGTGTACCTCGTCGGGACGGCAGTTAGGCTTATCTACCTTATTTACAACAACAATTGGCTTAAGCCCTATTTGAAGCGCTTTCTGAAGCACAAAGCGCGTCTGAGGCATAGGCCCTTCGAAGGCGTCAACAAGCAGCAGACAGCCATCGGCCATATTCAGCACGCGCTCGACCTCGCCGCCAAAATCGCTGTGTCCCGGAGTATCGATAATGTTTATCTTTGTGTTTTTATATTGGATGGATACATTCTTTGACAGGATGGTTATTCCGCGCTCGCGCTCAAGGTCGTTGTTGTCGAGTGTCAGGGCGTCGTTGTTCTGCTCCTTTAAAAGGTTGCCTGCAAGCATCATCTTATCGACAAGGGTTGTCTTGCCGTGATCGACGTGTGCAATAATTGCAATGTTTCGTATATTCTGCATATTGTTGTTGTAACTTTATTAAACAGTCGGCAATATTTGGTTTTATTTTAGAAACTGTTTGAATTTATAAAAAATACTTTCTTGTAGAAGCCGTAAGTTTCGCCATTTTTTATATTCAAAAATGTCTGTTTCTTTCTTTTTTCTTGGTAGTATAGCCCGCTATATTCACTGCGAAAAACAATAAAACATCCTATTTTTGCTCTATAAAATAATGAGCAATATAAATTCAAACAGCTTCTTAAAATACGCCCTTTAATGGTGCGTAAATTTGTGCTCGGCAGGGGGTGGTGGCCTCCGTCGCCTTTAGCGACGGCAAAGTTAATGAAAAACACCGAAATAATCAACCTAAAGTGCGAATAATAGTGTTATTTAGCCGAATGTGGCGAAAAACTATAAAATGCACGCAATATTGTAATATTTTTTACTATTTTTGCATCGGATAAAGGTGTTCTTAGCTGTATCGACAATTAAGAATGAAAAGGGAACGTCGGTGAAAATCCGAGACTATACCCGTAGCTGTGAGTTTCTTTTACACTCTGTGCATTCTCGAATGGCCACTGCCTTTTTGGGTGGGAAGGTCGCGCAGAGGAAACAAGTCAGAAGACCTGCCTTTCTCTGTATGTTCGGATGCTTTCGGGAGGTAGAGCGTCAAAGATAAACTTTTGTTATGCAGAAGAATTCCTCTGTAATATTTCCCGTAGTATCATAGTTATGACTATTTAATAAATTTTAAAAATATGATACAGACAGTAGTTAAAAGAGATGGGCGTATATTGGGCTTTAATCGCGAGAAAATTGCTGCGGCCATTCGTAAAGCGATGTTGACGACCGAAGCAGGCGAGGACGAGGTTCTGATATATAAAATTGTTGACCGTATAGAATTTCGAGGCAAAGAACAATCGTCGGTCGAGGAAATTCAAGATATGGTCGAGGTGGAGTTGATGGCTTCGCCCCGTAAAGAGGTGGCAAAAAGCTATATAGCTTATCGTGATAAACGCAACATTGCACGTAAGGCAAAAACACGTGAAATGTTTCTCGAAATTGTAGAGGCAAAGTCCAATGACGTAACACGCGAGAATGCCAATATGAATGCCGATACTCCGGCGGGAATGATGATGAAATTCGCATCGGAGACAACAAAACCCTTTGTCGATGATTATCTGCTCTCGGAACAGACACTGTGGGCAATAAAAAACAATTATCTGCACATACACGATAAAGACTATTATCCGACAAAATCACTAACCTGTATTCAGCATCCATTGGATAAGATACTTGAACGCGGCTTTCAAGCAGGGCACGGCGAGAGTCGTCCGACCAAGCGCATTGAAACAGCCTCTATTATGGCTTGTATCTCGATGGAGACCGTGCAAAATGAGATGCACGGCGGGCAGGCTGTTCCGGCGTTCGATTTTTATCTTGCTCCTTATGTGCGTTGCAGCTATATTGAGGAGATTAAGACTATTGAGGCTTTGACAGGCATCGACCTAAAGCATCTGTACAATGCTGCTATTGAGGATTATCTACCCCGCGAGCTCGATTTCTTGCAGGGCGACGAGCGTTTCAAACAGCACGCCATCAATAGAACAATAAACCGCGTGCATCAATCGATGGAGGCATTTATTCACAATATGAACACCATTCATTCCCGTGGAGGAAATCAGGTTGTATTCTCATCGATAAATTATGGTACGGATACCTCGGCCGAGGGGCGTTGTGTTATTCGCGAGCTACTGCAATCGACCTACGAGGGTGTGGGCAACGGCTCAACGGCAATTTTCCCTATTCAAATATGGAAAAAGAAACGCGGTGTCAGCTATCTGCCCGAAGATAAAAACTACGACCTTTATCGATTGGCCTGCAAAGTAGCTGCGCGTCGTTTCTTCCCGAATTTCGTAAATCTGGATGCAACCTACAATGTGCACGAAAAATGGAATGTAAACGACCCTAAACGCTATCTTTATGAGGTGGCAACAATGGGTTGCCGCACTCGTGTGTTCGAGAATCGATTCGGCGAAAAGACATCTGTTGCACGTGGTAATTTATCGTTCTCGACAATCAACATTGTGCGCCTTGCCATTGAATGTATGGGTGTTAAAGATAAAGCACAGCGCGTCGAGCGTTTTTTTGCTAAATTGGACGAGATTCTGGAAATTACAGCCAAGCAGTTGTGCGGTCGTTACGAGTTTCAAAAAACGGCGCTTGCCAAGCAATTTCCGTTGCTTATGTCGTCGCTGTGGGTGGGCTGCGAGAGCCTGAAAGCAAATGATACTGTGGGCCGTGTTATCAATCAGGGTACGCTTGGTATAGGTTTTATCGGTCTTGCCGAGTGTCTCATTGCGCTCATTGGCAAGCATCACGGCGAGAGTGAAGAGGCGCAAGCGTTGGGCTTGCGCATTGTGGCTTATATGCGTGATAGGGCAAATGACTTCTCGGAGCAGTATCAGCATAATTTCAGTGTGCTGGCAACTCCTGCCGAAGGACTGTCGGGGCGTTTTACACGCATCGACCGTAAGAAATATGGTGAGATAGCAGGCGTAACAGATAAAATTTATTACACAAATTCCAATCATATTCCAGTGTATTATAAATGTTCGCCGAAGCATAAGGCCGAGATTGAAGCTCCTTATCACGATTTAACACGTGGTGGCCACATATTTTACATTGAGATTGATGGAGACGCGACGCATAATCCGCAGGCAATAATGGATATTGTCGATTTAATGGACAAGCATAATATCGGATATTGTTCGGTGAATCATAATCGCAATCGTTGTATGAATTGTGGTTACGAGGATGCACAAGAGGGTTTGAACGAGTGCCCGAGGTGCGGAAGTGATAATATTGATAAGTTGCAACGTATCACAGGTTATCTTGTCGGGACAACCGAACGATGGAACAGAGCAAAATTGGCAGAATTAAATGACAGAATTATCCATAAATAGCATACGCATACTTGATATTAAGTATGGTACGTCGGTCGATGGTGTAGGGCTGCGCACCTCGCTCTATTGTGCGGGGTGCGAGAATAGATGCGCCGGGTGTCATAATCCTCAATCGTGGGACAAGAATGCGGGCGAGGAAATTAGGGTCGAAGAGTTGTTGCGTCTTATTGTCGAGGCTGATATGAATGTTACTTTTACCGGTGGCGACCCGATGCTTCGTCCCGAGGGATTTGTTCGATTGGCACGAATGATAAAAGAAAATACCGATAAAACAATTTGGTGTTATACGGGCTATAGCTTCGAGTGTCTGTTGCTGCATCCCGCACGCCGAGAATTAGCGGAATTGTGCGATGTGATTGTTGACGGGCGGTATATTGAGGCTGAAAGGGACTTGTCTTTACGCTTTAGAGGCAGTCGTAATCAAAGGATTATAGATGTTCAAAAATCGTTGCAGGGGAGTGTTCATATTATTGATGAAACTCAATTTCTTATATAAAAAAGATGGAAAAACATTGTTAATCCAAAAAATAGCACTATCTTTGCAGCCGCAAAAGCAAAATTTTTAATAACTTAAAACTCAAATCTATGTATTTGGATTCAGCTAAAAAGCAAGAGATCTTTGGTACATACGGAACGTCTAACACTGATACTGGTTCTGCTGAGAGCCAGATTGCTTTGTTCTCATACCGTATCGCCCATTTGACGGAACACCTCAAGGCTAACCGTAAAGATTATAGCACACAAAGAGCCTTGACAACACTTGTAGGTAAGCGTCGTGCGCTCCTTAACTATCTCAAGGATCGCGACATCAACCGCTACCGTGCTATCGTGGCCAAGCTTGGTCTTCGCCGATAAGCGAGTGATTGTTGAAAAACAAATAAAGAGCAACCAAAAGGTTGCTCTTTATTTTTGTGCTTTATGTAATGGAAACAAACGACTGTTTTTACATCTTCTATCAGCCTCCCAAAAATGTTCTATTTCTCTCTTTACCTCTGGTTATAATGCGAGGGCGAGGCGATGTTTGTGGGGGTGGTTACTTTATCTCCCACGTTTCGTTTGTTTCAAGAAGCTCGGCAAATGTGTGGTAGGGCTTCTGGGCCTTTACCTCCTCGACCTGCTCGTGGACGCTGTCGTTGTATGTGGGGGCTTCGACGTCGCGAATAACTCCGAGAGCAACGGGAAAATCGGGACCTTCCATAAGCGCGAGTTTCAGATGTAGGGTGGGGTCGGGGCAATGTGCATCGTGGACGAGAATATCTTTTTCGTTAACCTCGTCAACCTTTACCACCTTAAGGCCGAATCCCTCCTGTGCAAGGCCATATTCATTGTTCTCGCCAAATATCATTGGCTTGCCGTGCTCAAGATAGATGGCATTCTTGGCACGTCCCTCCTTTGTATATACACTCTCGTGTGTGCCGTTGTTGAAGATTACGCAATTCTGCAACACCTCGGTAACAGATGCGCCTTTGTGCTTGGCCGCGGCTTTCAGGCACTCGACGGCTGCCGACATATCTGTTGCGACGCAGCGGGCAAAGAAATTGCCGCGTGCACCGAAGCATAGCTCGGCCGGACGGAAGGGGTCTTCGACTGTGCCGTAGGGCGACGACTTACTTACAAAGCCGCGCTTCGACGTGGGCGAATATTGTCCTTTTGTGAGGCCGTATATGCGGTTGTTAAGCAGAATCATATTAAGGTCGATGTTACGGCGCACTGCGTGGATAAAGTGGTTGCCGCCAATGGCAAGACCGTCGCCATCGCCCGATACTTGCCACACGGTGAGGTTGGGGTTGGCTACTTTTGCTCCTGTGGCAATGGCAGCCGCACGTCCGTGTATTGTGTGGAATCCGTATGTGTTCATATAGTAGGGCAGACGCGACGAGCATCCTATGCCCGAGATTACTGCAATGTCGTGTGGGGCGACACCTATCTCGCTCATTGCCTTGTGCAACGCTCCAAGAAATGCGTGGTCGCCGCAACCGGGACACCAACGGGGTTGTCCGAATTTGTAGTCTTGTGCTTTATATTCGCTCATAACTATTGTGTTTTTATCTTTGTTACTCCTCGATGATTTTTGTGAACGCATCCACTAACGATGCCACGTTGAATGGTTGTCCCTTAACCTCGTTGTATTGTCTAATCTCAATGCCGTTTGTCTTCATACGCAGATAGCCTGCCAATTGTCCCATATTTTGCTCGGCGACAACCACCTTTTTGTAGCAGGCGAGTGTCTCTTGAGTACCTCGGGGCAGTGGGTTGACGACGTTCAGATGGGCTTGTGCGACCTTTTTGCCCTCGGCTTGCATTTGAAGCATTGCTTCGTGCAGATGGCCGTATGTTCCGCCGAAACCAACGATTAAGAGGTCGGCATCTGCGTCGCCCTCGACTTTGAGCGGAGGCAGGGTGTCGGCTATGCGCTCTATCTTTTGAGCACGTTGCTCGACCATTAGCTGGTGGTTCTCGGGGTCGTTGCTGATTGCTCCCGTTGCGCTGCTCTTCTCAAGGCCGCCTATGCGGTGCATAAAGCCGGGGGTACCGGGCACTGCCCAGTAGCGTACGAGTGTCTCGGGGTTGCGTTTATAGGGGCTCCACCCCTCGCTCATCTCGGGCGTTACGTATGGGGGTACAATTGCGGGATAATCGTCGAGGTTGGGTAGTTTCCACGCTGCCGAGCCATTGGCAATGAATGCGTCGGTGAGCAGAAATACCGGTGTCATATGTTCGACGGCTATCTTTGCGGCAAGGAATGCCGAGTCGAAACAGTCGGTGGGCGATGTTGCGGCAATCACAGGGATGGGGCTCTCGCCGTTGCGTCCGTAGAGTGCTTGCAAAAGGTCGGTCTGTTCCGATTTTGTGGGTAGGCCGGTCGATGGGCCTCCGCGTTGTACGTCTATTATTACAAGGGGGAGCTCGGTTATCATCGCAAGATTGATGGCCTCGCTCTTGAGGCACACTCCCGGGCCCGAGGTTGATGTACAGGCGAGTGCTCCGGCGTATGCTGCACCTACGGCCGATGCGCAGCCGGCAATCTCGTCCTCGGCCTGCATTGTTACAACGCCCATTGATTTATGCTTGGCAAGCTCGTGCAGGACATCTGTTGCCGGAGTGATAGGGTACGAGCCGAGGAACAGGTGCATTCCAGCCTTTTCGGCTGCGGCCATAAGTCCGTAGGCTGTGGCCTTGTTTCCGTTAATGTCCATATATTTGCCCTTGGCCTTGGTCTTGCTCTCTATTGTGTAGGTGTGCGAGGCCGATGCGTGGGTGTTGTGTCCCATATCGTAGCCGGCACGTAATACTTTTATGTTGGCCTCGGCAATTTCGGGCTTTTTGGCAAACTTTGCACGCAGCATTCCCTCGGCAAGCGAGAGGTCGCGATCGAAGAGCCAGCACACAAGACCCAGCGCAAGCATATTCTTGCAACGCACGATGCTCTTGTTGTCCATCCCACTGTCTTTCAGTGTCTCTTGACACATTGAGGTGATGGGGCAGGGGATTACGTCGCACTTTATTCCAAGCTCGGCTATTGGGTCGTCGGTTGCGAATTGTGCTTTTTCAAGGTCTTTAGCGCTGAATGAGTCGCTGTCTATTATAATTGTGGCTGTGGGCTTGCAGTATTTATATTGTGTCTTTAGTGCGGCGGGATTCATTGCTATCAGCACGTCGCACTTGTCGCCGGGAGTAAATACTTTGTCGGCGCCTACGTGTACCTGAAAGCCCGATACTCCTGTGAGCACTCCTTGCGGGGCGCGAATGTCGGCCGGATAGTCGGGGAATGTGCAAATGTCGTTTCCCACTGTTGCCGAGATTGTCGAGAAGATGTTGCCGACAAGCTGCATTCCGTCGCCCGAGTCGCCCGAGAAACGTACTATTACTTGGTCGGCTTTTTTCGATTTTTCTAATTCTGCCATATTGGGATTAAATAAGTGTTTGTAATATGGCGTCAAATTTCGCAAACATTTACGAAAAGAAAAAGTATTTTAACGAATAGTTTTTAGAAGTTGTTTAAATTTCTAAAAAAGTTTATATTATTTTGGAAACCGCTATCTCGCTGCTTTTACATTAAAATGGCGGTTTGCTTCTTTTTCTCGTTTTTTTTGAGACCGAATGCACGTTCTCAAAAAAAGTAAAAAACATCCATTCTGCTCTATAAGTGACTTGATGATATAGATTTAAACAGTTTCTTACATTATGTGAGAGTTATACTCGCAAGGTTGTGGGCATAAATCTAAATAGCTTCTTATTACGTAATGAAAATTGGTGTAGTGTAATTTTTTTTTATTATTTTTTACTTTTTTAAACCTTGTTCTATTATTCTAAGTCTAATATAGAAAAAAACGAGAGAGATTTTACTAATTTATTAACCTTAATTCTTTTAGTATGAAACATTTAAGTTTATTGCTGGTGTGTGGACTGCTATCGATTTGTTCATATGCCGATGCACAGACGTGGAACAAAGAAATTTCTGTTAAAGATGGATTACCGGGAAATTATGATGGGACATCATATTATGAATATACAACACCGGTATATTCCTTTGATGAGCCCGTTAAATCTGTGCGTTTGACGGTGCTTAGTACCCGTATGACCGATTCTAACTCTAATAAAGATAATAGTACGGATGGCTATTTCTTGGCTTATGGCGAGGGGTATGAGTATGGTTCGGGACTTCCATATACTGCTTTCGATGAATTAAAAGCATTGGACAGTGAGGGAAATCTCATAAAATGTTCAAGTGTGGAAAGTAATGCCATTGACAGCTATTACACCTCCTCGGAAGATTTATCGTTTCTTTGGGATGGTGAGCTTGGTGTCTCGCTTTACACTACAATGTGTATTGATGCAGATAATGTGTGGCCGTCGGAATTTCATTATATAGAGTTGCAGTTCGAGACACCTGTAACTTCTTTGTCGCTCACTTGGGTATCGGGTTATGCTGCCCCTACAAATGTAGGTATTACGGTTAATGCGACACAATATGAAGCTTATCCCAATCAGAAATTCGTACTTGGCGAGCAAGTGACTTCGGTCGAGGATATTTCCGCTGCATCATCACTTTATGTATTAAAAGGCAATGTACCCGAGTATATGTCGGATGACAATGCTTATCCTCCCCAAACTCTTTTCCCCGGTTCCCTCTATATGTCAACTCCTTATGGTGGAACTGTAACGCCATCTGCTGCATCGCTTGTGCGTTTAGTGCCGGCTGGTGATGGTGAATATTATATATATTGGTTGAACTCAGATAGATATTTATCGTCAAAGGTTTCTTCTTTAGATTATATATACTATGCAACAAATATTTTGGAGAATGCCGAGAAAGTCTCTTTTCATCCCAATGGAAACGGAGACTTTGAGATTGCTGCGGGTAACGAATTTGTAGCACAAAATTCAAGAGGTTTTCTTGTGAGGTTGCCTGCAAGTGAAAAGGGTGAGTATTCGGGTGATATATCAAAAGCTTATGATGCTTTTAATTTCTCGTTGTTCAAGGCTGAAGCATCGGCGGTAGTGCTGTATAACTCTATGCAGGAAGCAATAGAATCGACCAAAGGACGAATTGATGAAGCCGGCGACCTTTTGAGTTACGATTCAGGTGAACTGATGGCGTTGCAGCAATCTATTGTAACGATGGAGACATTGATGGGTGATGAGGATACCGATTCTAAACTTGCACTGGCTGCAATGGAGGCAATGGATAAAAGTTTGTTGGGGTGCAGAGTCAACCAGCAAGTGCAACATTACGAAATAAATTTGTAAAAGCACT
>CAYYEL010000017.1:0-32959 GCA_964470845.1 uncultured Bacteroidaceae bacterium
ATGCTCACAGGAATTGTACTGAACATATTCATTTTTGTCTCCATCTCGCGCAGATAGCTCGCAGCACTCTTAATAAAGAATGTACCACCCGTAAGAGGAATATTCTGGTTAATACTCAACGAGACGTCGCCCCCAAATTGGCTCTGACTGAGAAAAAGCGACGTTCCATCGCCCTGAGTAATTTTATTTATCTCGTTGTTAATATAGGGCGAGGATGCAAGCGTCAGCGACGGCAGATAATTGGCACGATAGTACCTGTAATTCCAATATTGCGCCAAAAAAGTATGACGCGCACTGCGAGCCGAGGGCGACTGCTTCAAGGCCAGATTTATAGCCTCGGGCAGGGTGAGAAAAAGCGTGTCGCACACCTGCGCCTTAACCCCTGCCACACCGACAAGCATAAGCAGCATTGCAACAATGTGCCCTACTAAAGAATCTGATTTTTTACTATAAACAATTGACATATTCGGTTAATTTTAGAAGCAGTTTAAATTTCTAAAAAAAGTTTTTATATAGAAGCAGTATCGTTTGTTTCACCGTTTTTTTATATTCAGAAATGTATGTTTATTCCTTTTTTTGCTCTATAAAAAACTTAGCGACATAAATTTTAACAGCTTCTTATTCAAACAAGGCCTGTACACCTCTAAAAAGTCAATTACAAAAAGCGTGCCAAAATTATAATCAATTAAGAATCAACGCGGTACAAAAGAAAAGACAATTTAACAGAAGTGCGAAAAAGCACATCGGATGTGCATTTTCGCACATCCGCACATTGCAGTCGCAGGAATTTTGACCAAACTGCGGGAAATAATTCACATTTTACGTTGGCCTGCAAATTTATTTCGCATAACTTTGAAAAGCAATTTCGACAATACAATGGAGTGTAAAGGAAAAATTCTGATAGTTGACGATAATGAAGATATACTTTTATCGCTCAATATGTTACTGCGTCCGTGGACAGACGCTATACGCGCAATAAGCAACCCCGAACGCATAATAGAATTTATGGACTATTTTCGTCCCGACGTAATTCTTTTGGATATGAATTTCAGCCGCGACAGTATGAGCGGCGAGGAGGGCTACGAGTGGCTCGCACGCATATTGGCTCACGACCCGACAAGCGTAGTGATATTTATGACCGCATACGTTAACACCGAAAAGACAGTGCGAGCCATAAAAGCCGGAGCAGTGGATTTTATCCCCAAGCCTTGGGAGAACAGTAAAATGCTTGAGACCGTCCACTCGGCAGTAGATTTAAAACGCAGCCGCGTAGAGCAACTATGCTCACCCGATAAAGAGAGCAATAGCGGCAACGAGGATAACAGTTTCATTGGCCAATCGCCGCAAATAACCGAGCTTAAAAACCGCATAGCACGCGTAGCAGCCACCGACGCAAATATCCTAATCACGGGCGAGAACGGCTCGGGAAAAGACGTCGTTGCCCACGAGATTCACCGTCTATCGGCACGTAGCAAAAAGCCGCTTATTTCAATAGACCTTGGCTGCATCCCCGAAAATCTGTTCGAAAGCGAGCTTTTCGGACACGAGAAGGGCGCTTTTACAGGAGCATCGCAGTCGAAAACAGGCAGGATAGAAGAGGCCGACGGCAGCACACTTTTTTTGGACGAGATTGGCAATCTGTCGCTCGCAATGCAACAGAAACTGCTGACTGTGATTGAAAAACGCGAAGCCTCGCGTATAGGCTCGACAAAAACACGCAAAATAGACCTGCGCATTGTGGCAGCCACAAACGCCAATCTGCACGCGCGGGTGGCCGAGGGCACTTTCCGCGAAGACTTACTCTACCGTCTGAACACCATCGAGTTACATCTGCCGCCACTGCGCGAACGAGGCAACGACATTTTACTGCTCGCACAACATTTCCTCATAAAATATGCACAAAAATATAACACCGAGCCACCCTCGCTCACTCACGAGCATCGGCAGCAACTGCTCGCCTACCCTTTCCCCGGCAATGTGCGCGAGTTGCAGCACGCAATAGAGAGGCTGGTAATTGACCCCGAGGCGCCCTTTCTCTCGGGCAACACACCCTATAACAGTCCCCGTAGCAAACAACCGACTTTAAACCTCGAAGAATTGGAGCGCACCGCCATACGCAGGGCACTTGAACAGAGCAATGGCAATATGTCGATGGCTGCCGAACTTTTGGGAATTACACGATACTCATTATACCGAAAAATTGATAAACACGGAATCTGATGGGATTTTGGCAAAATATAATTTACAACAAAAGCATCCACCGATTGCGACAGATGCTGCACTCGGTGCGTATGCGCGACTTCAGCCTGCAATACTCACTCGACAAGCTAAAAGGCGAGGAGCGACGCTTGGCCGAGGAGATTAACGCCGTAATTCACGAGTTTCGTCAGAGTGAACGTCGGCACGAGGGCGAGACACATTTCTACGACGCCCTGCTCGACAAAGTCGATTCCATCCTCATTGCCACCGACAACAACGGCCGTGTACGTTGGATGAACAGAGCCGCCATTGACCGACTATGCGGTTTCCGCATCGAAGCGTTAGAGCAACTATCCGTGCTGCACCCTACGCTGCCCGACAACCTTAAAGAGCTTCGCAAGGGCGCCGACCGCCTGATAACATTCACTCTGCCCGACGGCGAGGAGCGACAATATGCCGCGTCGCTTACCAACATTTTCGTCAATGGAATATGTTACAAGCTATACAGCCTGCAAAGCGTGGCAACCATTCTTAAACAGAGCGAGATTAACGCTCAACAGCGCCTTATACGTGTGCTGACACACGAAATAATGAATTCTTTGACACCAATAATATCACTCTCCTCGACACTGGCCGACAGCCTTGCTGCACAAGATAGCGAAAAAAACATAACCGCCGAGGATACGCGCCTTGCCCTCTCGACCATTAACCGCCGTGCCAACGGTCTTATGCAATTCGTACAAAGATACCGCCGACTATCGGGCATTGCCGCACCCGTTGTTCAACAAGTAAAAACAGGTAATTTTATACAGGGGATTAAGGAGCTTTTCGCCTCGCACCCGGGCATACGATTCGACATTAGATGCAGCGACAGAAAGATAGCCATCGACCCCTCGCAAATAGAGCAGGTACTTATCAATCTGCTCAAGAATGCCATCGACACAAAAGCCACAAGAATAGTGGTAACAGCCACAGTGTCCGACGACGAGCGCTGGATGATTGTATCGGTCGAGGATAATGGCGGCGGCTTTTCGGCCGAAGTAAGCGAGAATCTTTTCACCCCATTCTTTTCGACCAAACAAGAGGGCGAGGGCATTGGGCTCGCAGTGTGTCGTCAGATTGTGAGTAACCACGGAGGCCTTATTACAGCCGAATGTATCGACGAGGGAAAGGGTGCGCGTTTCAAGGTGCGTCTGCCGCTGAGATAACCAACAACCGTAGTTTAAGAATCTGCTTAGAAACTGTTTGAATTTATAAAGAATATTTTCAAATAGAAACAGCATCTAAATAGTTTCTAAATAGTTTCTAAATAAAATTGTAAAATTATTTCCGAGTTATTCATTAAAATAAATATTCTTTGATTATCTTTGCCTAATTGGTGAAGATATTCTGCACTCACAGCAAGAAACACCAAAGTAAGTTTTGTGTTTCCTGCTTGTTCGTCGGGCATCTTCGCTGTAAATATGCGAAACAGATTCGCAAAGTGTGAACAATAGTAAAAACCACATATTATGAAAAAACTATTTACACTGCTCGCAGCAATATTCCTTTTGGCAACAACCGCAAAAGCCCAATCGGCTGAATACGACCAATTCCCCATAAAGGTTACAAGCGGACTTACGACCAATTCTATTCTAAAGCAATACTATTGGGATTCGCCCTACTACACATTTGAAAAGCCGGTCGAGGGTGTACGCATCACATTCCTAAAAAACAACACAGGCAACGAGTATAATGGCTTTCCTATGATAGCCATTGCCGAGCTTACGGTTTACGACCGTCAGTACAATGTACTTAAATACCCCGACGCGAAAATTACCACAAACTCACTCGAAGCAAGCGAAGGAGCATTAGCCAACATAGGCGATGGCATTTGGGACACCTACTACCATTCGGCTTGGAAATATGCGGCAATAACTCCCGACGACTACGTATATATCGACATAAAATTCGATACTCCGCTGAGCACATTTGCCCTCACAATGGTCTCACGCAACCAAAAGTTAGCCCCCGAGTCAATTGTAATAACCCCGACAGGAGTACAATATGACGGCACAACAGACGACGGCAATACAAACGGTGGCGGTGGCGAAGAGGACAAAACACCCGACATTAAACTGCAACCCGTTGACGTGTATAACGACAGCATCTGTTTCGTCTATCTCTCCAACGGAGGAATAGACGCCTATCAGCGTTCATATATGAGTGGCGACAGCTACCAAAATAACGGTAACCTATACATTCCGCTTAGCGACGGTACAACAGTAGAATATAGCGCCGCCTCGTTCGACAGTTGTTCATCGGTTGTGCCCACACTGCCCACACTATCGACATACAAATTCAACAACAAATACAACGCCAACCTTAACATTGACGCAATAGCCGACACAATAAGCGACACAATCCGCTTTGCGCTGAACGCCATCGGCAAAAGCCTGACAGCCAGCTTCAACCTGAGCGACGAGCGTGCCATCGCCTATATCGACACCACACTGCAAATAAGCAAAGAGACACGTACCCGCTTCGACGCTCCCATAAACTACATTGTAACCTACCCCGGATACAACATTGTACAAAAGATAAAAGTTAAAGACGAGGTGTGGGACAATGGCGAGGAGACAATAGAAGAGATTCCCTTAAGAGCCGAGATGCTATACACAAACAAGCCCTCGCAGGTTGGCGACGAGCTTGCCAATATGCTCGACAATAACCCCGCCACAGTCTTTCACAGTGTCTATGGAGCATCATACGACGCCTCGGTGCTCCCCTACATAACCATAGAGCTCGACGAGCCTGTACAACAGCTCAAATTCTACTATATGACACGTACATTCGGCAACTACAACCCCACAGGGCTCGCCCTATATGCAAGTACCGATAATGAGAATTGGACACCCATAGCACAATACAGCACAGCAGACGGCCTGCCCATAGACCCGGCCGGTGCCGAATTTACCTCGCCCACAATAGACCTCGGCGCAAAATACAAACACATTAAGTTAGAGCAGACGAGTAGCGAGTATCACAACAACCATATGGTATTTGCCGAGTTCCGTTTGTACGAGGTAACACCCGGCAGCGGCGAGCCCACCAAGGTCGAGGATGCAGAATACAGGACAATTAAAGTACCATTCGGACGCATATACACAATTGACATCGAGTGGCTTACCGACCAACAGAATGCCGTACCCCGCATCGACATAAACGTCGAAGGAGGATACACGGTAACATCCAAAGAGTACTACCGCAAGGCAAAATTCAGCATCACAGGCTACGG
This sequence comes from uncultured Bacteroidaceae bacterium, assembly GCA_964470845.1. Lineage (GTDB taxonomy): Bacteria > Bacteroidota > Bacteroidia > Bacteroidales > Bacteroidaceae > HGM04593. Next base: position 5,477 of record CAYYEL010000017.1, read on the forward strand.
AGTTTACGAGGATTTTGAGGACTCGGTACAGATAAAAGGCCGCGGAAACTCAACGTGGGGCTACCCCAAAAAGCCTTACCGCCTGAAATTCGACAAAAAGAAGAAACCTTTCGGACTGACAAACGGAAAAAGTTGGGTACTACTGGCCAACTATCAGCGAGGCTCACTTATGGCCAACGCAATTGCAATGAAAGTGGGACAATTGGCCGAAGCCCCCTACACCAACCACATAATCCCCGTCGAAGTATATATGAACGGAGTTTATTTAGGCAGCTATATGTTCACCGAAAAGGTAGGCTTTGCCAATAACAGCGTAGATATTGACGAAGATCTCGGCACAGGCTATATGCTTGAGCTCGACAGTTATTACGACGAGACATATAAGTTTAAATCGGACAGTTACGAGCTGCCCGTCAACATAAAAGAGCCCGACCTTACCGAAATTGAGGACAAGGAGATTGCCCAACAGAAATTCTTCAACATTCAAGGCGACTTTAACCGTTTCGAGACATCGCTCTACAACAACCAAGAGATAGGCAATGTACTCGACCTCGACGCTGCGGCACGCTTTATGCTCGCCAACGACCTTGTAATGAACCAAGAGATTGGACACCCCAAAAGCACCTACCTGTGGCGCGAAGATTACACCAATGCCGACTCAAAAATAACCTTCGGCCCGCTATGGGACTTTGACTGGGCATTCGGCTACGAGGGTACAAGTAGCTACTGTTCGGTGAGTGCAACCTCAAGCGTCCTATCCTATAATATGTACAATAAGCCCGGATACAACTTCTTCCAAGACCTTATGAACAATGAAGAGTTTAAACGCCACTATCTGAAAGTGTGGAAGGAGTTTGTACAAAAAGGATACATAAACGAGGTTATAGAGTTTATGGACGACTACTATAATTTTGCAAAATCGTCGTTCGAGCACAACTACACTGTATGGGGCGACGGCCTTGGCTACGACACAAGCATCGACCGTATGCAGCAGTGGATGAAAGAGCGCCACGACCACATATCGGCCAACCTCGACAATGTAGATATTACCGACATTCTATATACCCTATTGGGCGACGTCGATTGCAACAACCAATTGACTGTACACGACATTGCGCTCATTGTAAATTATTTGGCCGGCAAGAGCAATGCAGCCTTTAACGCCGTAAAAGCCGACATTGACGATAATGGCAAGATAGACGTGAACGACGCATTCTTCACAGCCTCACAGGTGGCCGCAGCCGATGCTGTATCGTCGCTCTACTATTTCAACACCCCGATAGCCAATGCCCTATTGTCGGCCGAGGATATTGAAGCACCCATAGGCGAGAACACCGAGCTGCCGTTGAACCTTGTTGCCCTCGGGAACAGTGGTTATAAAGCGATACAAATGGACATTGAGCTCCCGACAGGAGTTGCACTCGTCGAAGCCACAGCAGACGAATCACTCGCAGCGTCGTTCCTATGCAATCAGACCGGCGAACAGAGCTACCGCATCGTAGCCTACACACCCGACAATGATACATTCTACGAGGATGAAGCAATAACCAATCTGCTGTTGAATGTCAGCGAGGTTATCCCCGAGGAGCAACGCCTCGTTAAAATCACTAACATCCTTACCATTGACGAGGAGAATATCGAACAGCGCATAGCCAACCTCGAAGCACACTTCAGCCTAACGACAGGAATCTCGACCGAGGCTGCGACAATCGGTATCAGTGGAGGCAAGCAGCTCACAATATCATTGTTAAAGTCGCAGAAGATTGATATTTACTCCGTAGATGGTCGTAAAGTACGCACTGTAAATGCAACCGAGGGAACAACAAGAGTAGAGCTTCCCGCCGGAATTTATGTGGTACAAGGCAAGAAGGTAATTATACGATAATTCCTAATGCGAGCATCAAACAATTCCCCCAAAGTCTTTCCAAAAAAGACTTTGGGGGAATTGTTTCTTTGTATCTAAAGCGTCAACCTTGAACAGCGTGCATCACACGCAGCCAATTAGCACCCCATATTTTTTCAATATCCTGCTCGCAGAATCCTGCCCGCAGAAGCTCGCGAGTAACATTGCGCATCGCCGAGGTATCGGCACAGCCTATGACAGTGCCATCGCCGTCAAAGTCGCTTCCAATGCCCACGTGGTCGATTCCCGCCACCGAGATTGCGTGTAGCAGATGACGCATAAAATCGTCGAGTGTAGCCTCGCCCTCCTCGACAAGAAAGCCCTTGTACATTGTTATCTGCACCACACCACCCTTGGAGGCAAGCGCACGCATCTGTTCATCGGTGAGATTGCGCGGATGATTGCATAGTGCCCGGCACGACGAGTGCGAACAGACAACGGGCTGCGTGCTAACCTCAAGCACCTGATAAAAAGTTGTCTCGGCAGCGTGCGAAAGGTCAATCATCATTCCCACACGGTTCATTTCGCATACAACGTCGCGCCCGAATGAGCTGAGGCCGCCATTCTCGCCTGCACCACGAGCCGAGTCGCAAATATCATTATCGCCATTATGACACAGAGTAATATATACAACCCCCATACGGCGGTAGCGCTCGATATTAGAAATATCGCGTCCTATGGCGTAACCATTCTCAATACCGCGCATCACAGCCTTGACGCCTTTGCGCTTGAGCGCCACAAGCTCATCGCCCGAGGAGGCAAGCGCAACACAATCGCCACAGGCGGCCACCTTTTCGGCAATTGCATCGAGCAGAGCATCGGCCTTGAGTGTTGCCGCCTGCAACGAAGCATCGTCGCGTGCCTCTTGTTTAAGATAGGCAACCATTGCAACAGCATCTATGCCACCCTCGTCCATTTTGTGAATATCGACGAGGGAATTGCCACGCTCGTACATATTGTATCCGTCGGAAAAGGTCATTGGAGTATCGCAATGCGAGTCGAGGGAAAGGATGCGACGATGAATAGCCTTGGCCTTGCGATAGAGACGAGCCTCTTCGACTATCCAACTGAAAAGCGGCATCATACAGCGGTTAGCGTCTTTAAGGATAAAACTCTCGGGATGCCACTGAACGCCTATTATAGAGCGTCCGCAGGCATCCTCCATTCCCTCAATCACCCCATCGGTGGCACGTGCCGACACGCGGAAGCCGCGAGGGACACGCGAGACTGCCTGATGATGAAAAGTGTTCACGCCCAATGTTTCGCAACCAAAGATAGCCGCCAGACGAGAGCCTGCCTCAATAACAACACTATGCGTGGCCACTCCGCGCTCCTCGCTCTGGTCGTGATTGAGAAGTCCATCGCCGAGCGCTGCATAAATATCCTGATGCACCTCGCCACCAAGCGCAACAGCAAGCGTCTGTATGCCCCGACAGATACCCAAAATGGGCAATTGTCTATCGACGGCCAGCAGAGTGAGCATAAGCTCTTGCTCGTCGCGTTTGGGATTTATGGTGTGCAGCAGGCTGTAATCGGGTGTCTGCCCCATATAACGCGGGTCAATATCTGCACCACCCGAAAGAAGCACTGCATCGACTGTTCGCAACGTCTCAATGAGCGCCTCACGCCCCGCGTATGGGGGAATGAGCAAGGGAACGCCCCCTGCTTCGAGAATAGAGGCATAATAGGCCTCGGCAAGGCAAGCGTTCCCATCATTGAAATTCGCCGTTATTCCTATTATGGGTCGTGTGTCGCAAATAGGATAGCGTCGGTGCAGTTCCTTGTACTCTTTTCCAAGATTGAACTGTTCCATATTTGTTACTCCATTGGCAGATTCCTCTTTATGCTGCTGTCGAGCACAATCATTGTCTCGGTACTTACAACACCGGGGATACTCTGTATTCTGTTGTTCAGAAGCTCCATAAGTTGCTCATTATCCTGTGCATACATTTTGGCAAGAATTGAGTAAGGGCCTGTTGTGAATGAACATTCTACAATCTCGGGAATATCGCGCAGATGCTCGACCGCCTCTTTGTACATAGAGCCCTTTTCGAGGCGTATTCCGATATATGTGCAGGTCTTATAGCCCAAGCGTTTAAAGTCAATCTCGTAGCACGAGCCCGAAATTATGCCCATATCAATAAGATGCTGCACACGCAGGTGTATGGCTGCTCTTGAGACGCCGCACATTTCGGCCACATTGCGGAAGGGGATTCTTGCATCCTTTGAAATTATGCCCAGAATCTTAAGGTCGAGATTATCGACTTTACATTCTATATTGTTTTTCATAATGTTGAGTGTAATTATTGTATTTTTCGGTTTTTATTTTCTTATTATATCCACTATTTCAATATCATAGACAAGCGTACTGTAGGGTTCGACGTAAGAGTTACCCTCGGCACCGTAGCCCAATTGCCACGGCACATACACCTTGGCCTTTGTCCCTTTGGGCAGCAGAGTGAGTGCCCGTGAAAGACCGGGAACAACGCTGCCGGGCGATAGCTTCGAGATGAGGCCGCGCGAGCTGTCAAAAGAGCGTCCGCTGACAAATGTACCCTTGTATATGCAGCACACTGTATCTTCGGGCGTTGCCGGCGAACCGCTACCGGCCGTGTCAATCTTATATTGCAGGCCGTCGGGCAGTGTAACCACCCCGGCGCGTTTGGCATTATCGACCATAAACTGTTCACTGGTGTCGCGGTATTTGAAGCGGTTGTAGTGCGATATTGCATCGTGAAGGCTCATTGCACCCTCGCTACCCTCGACGCTTGCAACAACCGCCTCAAGGAAAAGCCGGCGATTGACACTCTTGGTTGTGTCGTTGCCATAGAGCATTTTTTGTGCACGAACAAGCATTAACTCGGCTTGCGCACCTATATATTGTCCGTAGGTATATGCAAGTTCTTTACTGCTGTTATCTGCCGGATAAGCATCGCGTATGCCACGAACAAATTCATCGACATACTTTTTATCGACCTTCAGTTGTTCAAATGCCACCTGCTGAATATCCTGCGCCATATACATTCCAACGGCATAAGATATTGAGTCGTTGCCACTCGACAAGGCGAGGTCGCCACTACCTTGCGACGTACAGGATGCCAACAGCAACGCTGCACTCGCAATTATTATTGTCGGCCTTTTCATTGTGTACTATTATTAAAGAACCTTTATAAGCTCTACGTCGAAGATTAGTGCGCTGTAAGGAGGAATCATCTCACCTGCACCGTGCTCGCCATAAGCCATATTATAAGGAATATACAGACGCCATTTTGCACCCTCTTTCATAAGTTGCAATGCCTCGACCCATCCTGCAATTACCTGTGTAACACCAAATACAGCAGGCTCGCCACGCTTAATCGAGCTATCAAACACTGTTCCGTCAATCAATGTACCCTCGTAGTGGCACTGTACACGGTCGGAAGCCTTGGGCTGCTTGCCTGTACCCTCGGTGAGCACCTGATATTGTAGTCCGCTGGGCAATGTTACAACACCCTCTTTTTTGCTATTCTGTGCAAGAAAAGCCTCACCGGCCTCTTTTGTTTTTGCGTATGCCTGCTCGGAGAGTTTCTGGAAATACTCACTCACCACTTTCTGAGCCTCGGAGTGTGTAAGCTCGGTCTTTTCGCCTGCGAGCACAGCCTTGAGAGCGCCCACAAAATCATCTACGTTAATATCGCTAACACCCATTGAGAGCAGATTCTGCCCTATTCCCATTCCTAATCCGTAACTTAATTTATCCATTGTCCTTTATTGTTAATTATTAGTACTTTATTGTCATTTTGTCAAGCCATCGACCCCATTCTGCGGGAGCGATACGCTTGCGAATATACAACATTTTATTTATTATCCTTGTTTTTTGCTAAAAAAAATAAGCGTAAAAACAGAATTTTCGCCCCGGAAGAGCGATTATTGCTCTAAAATTTTTACAAATTGTCAAACAAACACACTGCAAACAAAATAATAGAAAAGAATATAAAAGTTGACATTTATCACACTATAAAAACTATAATGCAAAAGAGAGAAAAATCGACAAAGAAAGAAAAGAAAGAGACAAGACAGCGCGACTATGTAAATAATTTCGTAGAAAGGATTTCAAACAACTGCTTAAACAGTTTCCTAATGTAGATTTTATTTTATAAATTCGCGCAGTATTTATTTGGGAATAATATACAGATAATAATATGACCGAGACAGCGTTGCTTATAATAATTCTTATACTGATTGTCGTTACCTATTTTCTGTTCAATAAGTTAAGAGGCCCTGTTGCCGACCACCACGACCATCACCCCGACACCCCCGACGGTGTCTGCTGCGGTCGCCACGCTGTGTGCGACAAGGGCTACGACAACAGCAACCTCTATTTTGACGACGAAGAGCTCGACCGCTTCAAGGAGCGCAAGGAGGATGATTACTCGGACGAAGAGGCCGAGGAGTTTCGTCAGATACTTTATACAATGAAAGAGAGCGAGGTTGAACAATGGATAAAATGCTTGCAGACGCGACACATTGCCCTGCCCTTGCAGATTAAGGACGAAATTCTGCTTATGCTGCAATAAACGGCTATGGAGATTCTTGGCTATCAGTTTTTTCAGAATGCCATTTTAGGCTCGTTGCTTGCAAGCATAGCTTGCGCAATTACCGGTACGTACGTTGTTACGCGCCGTTTGGTATTTATCAGTGGCGGGGTTACACACGCTGCTTTCGGAGGCGTGGGGCTTGGTATGTACTTAGGGGTGAGCCCGCTTGCCTCGGCAATGCTGTTCGCTGTTGCATCGGCGCTTGGAGTAGAGTGGCTGGGACACGACCGTCGTGTGCGCGAGGACTCGGCAATTGCACTTTTTTGGATTGTGGGAATGTCGTTGGGCATAATATTCAGTTTCCTCACCCCCGGATACTCGTCGCAACTATCGACCTATCTTTTCGGGAACATTTTAACTGTTACCTCGGACGACATTACAATATTGGCCTCTGTTGCCGTGCTGCTGTCGGCTGTGGCATTTTTTATGCATCGGGCAATTGTATCGGTGGCGTTCGACCGCGAATTTGCAGCCTCACGCGGAGTGCCCGTAGTACTAATAGAGTGCATTATGATGGCACTGACGGCCGTAACAATTGTAGCGGCACTGCGTCTTGTGGGCGTTGTACTTGTAATTTCGATGCTTACAGTGCCTGTTATGACAGCTATGCTGTTTGCACACAGCTATCGGACGATAATTCTTTTGGCAGCCCCCATAGGATTCGGAGCATCACTCTTGGGTCTTTACCTCTCCTACATCGCCAATATACCCTCGGGAGCAACCATTGTTCTGTGCACGGTTGCAATATATGCCTTAGGCCGATGTTTACGAGCAATATTTCGCACCACACAATAAAAGCCCTTTTTTTTAGTTATATTATTGACACAAACTATTATAGTGAGAAAATTCCTGCAATATACCATATTTTTGCTCGCGATTGTGGTCGCAAGCGGATGCGCCAGCCGTAAGAAAAACACGGCTCAGACACGTATGTACCACGCGTTTTTTGCCCGTTACAACACATTCTACAACGGTAACGTGGCATTCAAAAAGGGACTGAAAGCACAAATTGACGGACACAAGGATAATTTTCTCGAACAGCTACCTCTGCTCATTATCAGCAGCAAAGAGACTAAGGAGATGGGCAAAGGCGACTACGACAAGGCTATCGAGAAGTCGCAAAAAGCAATAAAGAACCACTCTATCAAGCGCAAACCGCGCCGCGAAGCAGGCAAGAAACTCACCAAAAAAAAGAAGCGTTTTTATGCCCAACGCGAGTTTAACCCATTTTTGTGGCGTGCTTGGATGATGATGGCCGACGCACAATTTCAGAAAGGGGAGTTTACCGAGGCTGCCGGAACATACATCTACATAAGCCGCCTGTACGAGAATAATCCTTATGTGCTGGCCGCCTCGCGCATAGGCCTTGCACAATGTTATGCACAACTCGATTGGCTCTACGAGGCCGAAGAGCTTATAACACGTATAAAACGCGACAGCCTGCCATCGTCGTTAGGCCCCACATTGGCACGCGCAAACGCCAATGTACTCACACGTCAAGGACGTTTCGAGGAGGCACTGCCCCATCTCGAAAAAGCCGTCAAGCGCAAAGGAACCGAGCCCGTAGAGCGTGCCCGAGAATATTACCTTATGGGGCAGCTCTATCAACACACCGGCGACAACAATGCAGCCTATCGCAGTTACTCAAAGGTAATATCGCAAAGCCCACCATACGAACTTGAGATTAACGCCCGCATACGTCAGACCGAGACGATGCGCAGCAAGGATAAGAAAAAGATTATCCGCAAAATAGAGAGGATGATAAAATCGGACAAGAACAAAGAGTACCTCTCGCAGCTATACTATGCGCTTGGCAATATACATCTTAGTGCCTCGGACACCTTGCAAGCTACCCGCGCCTACGAGACAGGCCTTATAAAGGGACAGGGCTCGGGCTATGGAAAAGGAATGTTACACCTATCCTTGGCGCACATCTATTGGCAACAACAACGATTCTCGAAAGCAGGAGACAACTACAAAGAGGCATTGGGAATACTAAGCCAAGAGAATGACACTTTAGATAATTACAAAAAGCGCTCCGAAATTTCGAGTGAACTTGCTCCGCACACCGACATTATTGAGAAAAACAGCGAGCTTCTGCGTTGGGCGCAACTCGATGATAAAAGCCTCGACCAACAGATTAGCAAAAAGATAGAACAAGCCGAGTTTGAAAAAGAGCTTCAGGAGTACATCGAGAAACAACAGCGCAAGGAGCAACAGGCAGGGAGCGAGCTCGAAAGCGCAAACACCGCCGTCAATATGAACACACTCCCCAATTTGGGCGACGCAAAATGGTACTTCTACAACAAACAGCTGGTATCGAGCGGAATAAACAATTTTAAAAAGACGTGGGGCGACCGCCGACTAAAAGACTTCTGGCGACTGAGCCGCGAGAATATCACAACCGCTGTAAGCGACAGTGTCGCATCGGACAGCACAATGGCCGGTATCGACGGGGAGTTTCCGGTCGATTCATTGCAAACAGACTCGACGGTAACCATCGAAGAGGCCGTCGCCGACACACTATCGACCGACCCCACAACACGCGAATATTGGTTGCAACAGATTCCGCGCAGCGCCGAGCAGCAACAAGAGATGCACAACAGCCTAAGCAATGCCCTCTTCGACGCAGCCCTGATATTCGAGGGCAAATTAGGCGACAAGCAGTTGGCAATGAGCCATTGGGAGCGTCTGATAAACGAGTATCCGCAATACAGCAAGCTGTCCGAGGCCTATTACCATCTGTTCCTATGCTCGTCGCGCTGGGAGCAGCCCGACAAAGCCGAGCTTTACAAGAGCCTGCTTATAGCACAATATCCCGACAGCAGTTTCACGAAGCGCATTCAAGAGGCAGACTTTTTCGAGAGTGTAGCCACCAAGCGCCACAAAGAAGACTCGCTGTATGTCGATACATACGCCGGCTACACAGCCTCCGACTTTGACAAGGTAATTGCCAACAACGAGCTTGCCGCACAAAAATACCCCGACGGTGCACACCGCTCGCGCTTTATGTTTGTAGATGCGCTTGCCAAGCTATACTCGGGCCGACAGGACGAGGCACTCGCAGCACTCGAAGAGCTGCTGAAGAAATTCCCCTCGGACAGCGTTGCGAGCATTGCCACCGAGATTGGCACAGGCATTAAAGAAGGACGACTGTTGCGCAGTGGAATCTCGACCTCGATATGGGAGCGTCGTTTAGACGGCACAATAAAGGGCAACACCGATAGCGTACCGCAGTTCAGCGCCGAGCGCAACGAGCCCTATTACTTTGTGCTTGCCTTTGAAAGCGACTCGCTCGACGAGAAACGCCTGCTTTTCGAGATTGCACGATACAATTTTGCACGCTACATGGTGCGTAACTTCACAATGGAGTTTAACAGACAGGCACAAATCACCCTGCTCGAAGTTAAGGAATTCCTCAGTTTCGACGAGGCCTTTGTCTATCAGAAACGCCTCTACGGCAACGCCGAAATGTCAACGCTCCTGAGCGGAATAAACGCATTTATAATTTCAAAATCCAATTTAGAATTGTTATTAAATTACTATACCTTTAACGACTACTCAAGGTTCTACAAAGAGAATCTGCTCACAATCCCCGAGCCCGAGATTGACGGCTACACACTCGACGAGCCGCTCAAAGAAGAACCCGAGAAGCAACAGAGCGAAGATTCGCAACAACCCGCGAGCATCGACAACAAGTAATTAACCGCCTCTTATAAAAACAGCTCCGTTTTTTACAAGAGAAAAAAAACAAACAGAATTATGGCCTACCGACTACTTTGGGCAGACGACGAGATAGAATATCTGAACGCCCACATAATATTTCTGCAATCAAAAGGCTACGAGGTAAAGAGCGTCAGCAACGGCCTCGACGCTATCGAGGCGTGCCGCGAAGAGGCATTCGACCTTGTGCTGCTCGACGAGAATATGCCGGGACTAAGCGGCCTTGAGACACTCGTGCAAATAAAAGAGATTCTGCCCGCCACCCCCATAGTAATGGTAACAAAGAGCGAAGAAGAGGATATTATGGAGCAGGCAATAGGCTCAAAGATAGCCGATTATCTGATAAAGCCCGTCAACCCCAACCAAATACTGCTTGCACTTAAAAAAAATATCCACCAACGCGAAATTGTAACCGAAAAGACCAACAGTGCCTATCAACAGAATTTCGGAAAGTTGGGAATGCAAATATCCGACTCGTTGACAATAGAAGATTGGATAGACGTTCACCGCAAATTGGTATATTGGGAATTTGAGCTCGAAAGCACCGACAACAGTATGCGCGAGATGCTTGCCTCGCAACGCGAGGAGGCCAACAATATGTTTGCACGCTTTGTAAAGAAGAACTATCTTAAATGGATAGGCAGCGAGCGCAGCGAGCGCCCTATGATGAGCCACGACCTTTTCCGCGAGCGTGTTTTTCCACTCATCGACCGTGGCGAGAAGGTGTTTCTCATTGTAATTGACAATTTCCGCTACGACCAATGGCGTGTGCTTGCGAGCGAGATTGGCGCCGACTTTTCAATCGAGGACGAGCTATACACAAGCATCCTGCCCACAGCCACGCAGTATGCACGCAACGCAATATTCTCGGGCCTTATGCCCTCACAGATAAAGAGTATGTACCCCGACCTTTGGGTCGATGAAGAGGAGGATGAGGGCAAGAACCTGAACGAGAAAATGCTCATCGAAACACAAATAGCACGTTACCGTCGTCGCGACACATTCTCGTACAACAAGGTGATAAATTCAGGCTCGGCCGACAAATACATCGACACGATAAACAATCTGCAAGGCAACAACCTAAATGTTCTTGTGATGAATTTCATTGATATGCTCTCGCACGCACGCACCGAGTCGATGATGGTGCGCGAGCTTGCCTCGAACGAGGCAGCCTATCGCTCAATAACCCTGTCGTGGATACGCCACTCGGCAGTAACACGTCTTTTCCGCTATCTTGCCGAGAGCGACTACACAGTGATTATCACCACCGACCACGGCAGTGTACAGGTGAGCAACCCCATAAAAGTAATAGGCGATAAGAACACAAACACCAACCTGCGCTACAAGCTGGGCAAGACCCTAAATTACAACCCCAAAGAGGTGTTCGAGGTTAAAGAGCCCTCCAAGGCAATGCTCCCCGCGCCCAATGTAAGCACAAGCTACATTTTTGCCACGGGCGACGACTTTTTTGCCTACCCGAACAATTACAACCACTACGTATCGTACTACAAAGATACCTTTCAGCACGGTGGAATATCACTCGAAGAGATGCTTGTACCACTGATAACACTACGACCAAAAAAATGATCGAACAGATGAACAAACAGACAATAAACATCGACGGCCTCGACGGTTACGCACAGGCGGCAGCCGCATTTATCGCAGCAATGGGCAACAAACGCATATTTGCCTTTTACGGCAGTATGGGTGCCGGAAAGACTACATTCATAAAAGCCGTTTGCGAGGCAATGGGGGTCGAGGACGCCATAAACTCACCCACATTTGCCATAGTAAACGAATACGAGGATGCACAATGCGAGACCATATACCATTTCGACTTCTACCGCATAAAAAACATAGCCGAGGTATATAATATGGGCTACGAGGAGTACCTCTACAGCAACGCCTATTGCTTCATTGAGTGGCCCGAACTGATAGAAGAGCTTCTGCCCGAAGAGACCGTAAAAGTAACCATCGAAGAGAGTGCCGATGGCCGACGTATAGTAACAATGGAAAATAAATAAAGATATGAAAATCAACGCAAACGCATCGGGAACAAGAACCATAGAGATTGACGAGCAACAACTGCGCACCATACAAAAATACTCGCTTTTCGAGCGTATAGCAGGCAGCACGGGCATTGTCGATGAAGAGTCGCTCGAAAAACTGCGCTGCACAGTGCGCTCGCTCATTGCTTCGCAAGAGGAGGACAGCAAAGCACTATTACAGCTTGCCCTTGTCCTGTACAACGACAATATGAAGTCATTCGGGCTATGCAATCTGATAGAGTGCTACAACAACTGGCTGGCACAGCAACCACAAGAAGAGCCCGCAAACGAGCAAGAATAATGACCCAAAGAAAAATCACCGATTGGCTACCCACCACACGCAAAGAGGCACAAATGCGCGGTTGGGAGCAGATGGACGTTGTCATCTTCAGTGGCGACGCCTACGTCGATCATCCCTCATTCGGAGCAGCCGTCATCGGCCGTCTGTTAGAGGCCGAGGGGCTGCGTGTGGCCATTGTCCCCCAACCCAATTGGCAGGACGACCTGCGCGACTTTAAAAAGATGGGACGTCCGCGTCTGTTCTTTGGAATCTCGGCCGGTTGTATGGACTCGATGGTCAACAAATACACCGCAGCCAAGCGCTTCCGCAGCGAGGATGCCTACTCGCCCGACGGCAAGCACAGTATGCGACCCGAATATGCCACCACAGTCTATTCCAATGCACTAAAAAGCCTGTTCCCCGACGCTCCCGTGCTCATCGGAGGCATTGAGGCGTCGATGCGCCGCTTCACACACTACGACTATTGGCAGGACAGCCTGAAAAAGAGCATCCTCGTCGATAGCAAGGCCGATATTTTAGTCTATGGTATGGGCGAGCAACCCATTCTTGCCATTGTAGATGCAATGCGACACGAGCTCGACACAAGCGGCGCAGAATATATCACAGCGCAACGCGCCCGCGAAATTACAGCCCACATTCCACAAACGGGACATCTTGTAAAGAGCATTACGGCGAGCGAGAGCGACAGCCTGCTATTCTCGCACGAAGAGTGCACGAAAAGCAAGGAGAAACAAGCGGCCAATTTTCTTGCAATAGAAAAAGAGTCGAACCGCGTAAACGCCCGCCGCCTCATTCAGCCTTGCGACCAAGGGGCAATAGTGGTGAACCCACCCTTTGCCACAATGACCACCGAACAGCTCGACCACAGTTTCGACCTACCCTACACACGCCTGCCCCATCCCAAATACAACGGCAAGCGCATCCCCGCCTATGATATGATAAAATTCTCGGTCAACATACATCGAGGCTGTTTCGGCGGATGCGCATTCTGCACAATATCGGCCCATCAAGGCAAATTTGTCGCCAATCGCAGCGAAGAGAGCATTCTGCGCGAGGTTAAAGAGATTGCCAAGCTCCCCGACTTTAAAGGCTATCTGAGCGACCTTGGAGGCCCTTCGGCTAATATGTATATGATGCACGGACGCAACAAGGCAGCCTGTACAAAATGTTCGCGCCCATCGTGCATACAGCCCAAGGTGTGCCCCAACCTTAATATAGACCACAAGCCACTCATCGAGCTTTACCGCAAGGTGGATGCCCTGCCGCAGATAAAGAAAAGCTTCATCGGAAGCGGTGTACGCTACGATATGTTACTGCACAAGAGTGGCGACAAGGCCATTGACGAGGCCTCGGCACAATACACCGAAGAACTCATAAAGAATCACGTCAGCGGCCGTCTGAAGGTTGCCCCCGAGCACACCGCCGACAATGTGCTGCGCCTTATGCGCAAGCCCTCATTTGCACTGTTCCACGAGTTTAAGCGTCTTTTCGACCGTATAAACAACGCCCACAATCTGAATCAGCAGATTGTACCCTATTTTATAAGCAGCCACCCGGGCAGCACACTCGAAAGTATGGCCGAGCTTGCAGCCGAAACGCGGCGTCTGAATTTTCACCTTGAGCAGGTGCAGGACTTTACTCCCACGCCAATGACAATGGCCACCGAGATGTACTACACAGGTATTAACCCCGAGACAGGCGAGAAGGTCTTTTGCGCACGCACAATGCGCGACAAAGAAGCCCAACGAATGTTCTTCTTCTGGTACAAGCCCGAGGAGCGCCGACATCTGCGCGACACACTCAAACGCTTGGGTCGCAACGACCTTATAAAGAAAATGGGTATGTAATCATATAGAATAATAGCCGACCTTTAAAGGTCGGCTATTATTCTATATGATTACTCCTCAACGGGCTCAAAATCCTCTTTTGTTACACCACACAAGGGACACACCCAATCATCGGGAATATTCTCAAACGCTGTTCCGGGCTCAATGCCGCCCTCGGGGTCGCCTATCTCGGGGTCATAAACCCATTGGCACACTGTACATACATACTTTTTCATACTTTTAAATTTTAGTTTACATTATAATTATAACAAATTATTTCAATATTTGTTTTTGAAAAGGCTGTTTACAGATACTTTTCTATTATCTCCTTAATACCCTCGGAAGCACCCTTTTTAATGGCTGTAACGCTGCGTACACCGCGCACCTCAACGTCATTAGGATCGACAAGGAATACAGGAACGCCACTCGGCACATAATTCAAGAGGCCTGCTGCCGGATATACATTGAGCGAGGTACCCACAATTATAAATATATCAATATCGCTGAGCGCATCAATGGCATCCTCAATACGGGGTACAGCCTCGCCGAACCACACGATAAATGGCCGCAACTGCGAACCGTCGGCTGCTCTGTCGCCAAGCTGAATATCGGGTGCATAGGGCGACAGCTGAACCACTTGCGTTACATCGTGTGGTGCACGGGTCGAACAGGCCTTCATAAGCTCGCCGTGCAGATGTATAACGCCTGCCGAGCCTGCCCGCTCGTGCAGATCATCTACATTCTGGGTAATTACCGTTACATTATGCTTCTGCTGAAGCTGCGCAATTAGTTTATGTCCTAAATTCGGCTCTTTTGTCAATAGCTCGCGACGACGTTTGTTGTAGAATTCGAGCACAAGAGAGGGATTGGCCACATATCCCTCGATGGTCGCCACCTGCTCCACCGGATATTCGTCCCACATTCCGTTGCCTCCACGGAACGTACTGAGGCCGCTCTCGACACTCATTCCTGCACCTGTAAGTATTGCTATCTTCTTCATTATATCACTGATTAAACGAACAAACCATAGAAAGGTTTTTCTATATTTTTGCAACTATTGGTGTCCGATATTTTTTTACATTTATGCCTTATTTCCTATATTATACCTTTCTTTGTTTATTTCTTCCTACTTTTCGTGCCGACAAAACACCGCTTCTGCAAATGTAGAATAAATAAACAACCGCCCCAATCCTATTATGTTAATTTATACAAAAAATGCACCCCGATTTCAGGGTGCATTTTTAAGCTATATGATGCCAATATTATTCAGTCGCGGGAACATCAATCTTGGCGCTTCCGGGAAGGGGAAGATACCAATTCTGCTCATTCTGAAGCATATTGTACAATCCATTGTCAAACTCGTAATCGACGCAGTGTATATTACACTCGTTCTTATACTCACGACCTGCTACACGCTTAGCAAGAACATCCTGCCAATTGGGTGCACCGCACTTCTGAGCAAATTTTGCGAAACGGATAAGGTCGCCGAAACGGTTACCCTCGAAACAGAACTCAAGAGCAAGCTCATCGAGCAGAAGGGCTGTTGTGTATTTTATTGTATCAATACGCTCAAGCGAACCGATAACAGCAGCCGAGTCAACACCCTCGGTCAACATACCAAAGTAAGCTGCGATGTTCTCACCTGTGGGAGCATAGTAGATATTCTTGGCTGTGTAGCCCGAACCGCGTGAGTGGAGACCTCTGTTTTGCGGAGCACCTACACCACCATCACCCATCATATCCGAGAAGTCATACTCTACCTTATCGAATGTTTTAGGAGTGATAACGATTGAGTCGCTACCTGCTGCATTCAATATGGGATTACCCTCCTCGTCAACAACAGTTGTTGTATCGGCGGGAACGTAATTGTATCTAAGCTCATAGTTTTCGTTCAGTCCGGTTGCCAATGTTACCATAGCAAGAAGGTCGGCATTATCAATGCCCTCTACTGCTGCCATACCCAAGAGAGCCTCGGCAAAGCGTGCATAGAGCATCTCGGCACGGTAGAATGTTACGTGGTCGGTAACATCATCGGTCATAAGCATATTTACACCATTCATATTACCTATTCGGCCGTTATTGTACTTACCGATGATATTGTCATACTGAGCCTCGGTCTCAAAATCCAACTGCGAACCTGTTACGGCAAAACGACGAAGGTCGCCACGATAAAGCTCGCCCTCGGTAATATACTTGGGGGCCTCGGCAGGCTTGCTCTCATCGTAGTAGGTATAAACCTGACGGTCGCTAAGGCCGATGTAACCGGGAGCTGCGCTCACTTGTGCTGCACCTACAACCTTGGGAGCAAAAATATCGTTCAATCCCGACATAATACCAACCGATGTCGATGACTCCATGGGAACACCAAAGAATCCGTTACCGGTATTAGTCAACGCATCTGCATCGAACTGGGGCGAGTAGGAGTTCATAATACCTGTAAATTTATCGTTGTACTCTACAGAATTATTTATGTCGTAGAATTTACGAGAGACACTTGAGTTGTTGTACTGTGGTGTGTTCATCAAAGAGTTGTAGAAGTACTCGGCAGCCAACTTATAGTCGCCGGGATTACCACGCCACAAGTGAAGCTCACCAAGAAGAGCGCGGATGGGCATAAACATATTGGCAGTGTGCATATTCAGACCACCTACCTTGATACCACTCCACACAGGCATAGGATAGAGACGAGGATTCTCATAAGGTGTAAGGTCGTCGATGAGCAACGACACAATCTCGTCGCGGGTCTTCATAGGCTGAGCCATTACATCTGTTGCAGCTTGGTGGCTGAGGATGGGCTCAGTGAAATAGGGCACGCTACCATAGTTAATGGCGAGCTGCAAGTAAGTCCAAGCACGGAGACTCTTTACTGCAACAAACTCGCGAAGCATCAGTTTCTGGTTACTGCGCTCAATTGTCGTATCTACACGTGAAAGGAACACGTTGCAATTATTGATTATTGAATAGTAATCCTTTACTGCAAGATAGGGGTTCTCAAGGTCAAATTCAAAATTAGAAAGCCCTTGAATATCCATCACAGCCTTACCGGGATTCGATACTACAAGGTCGCCACGAAGCTCACCAAGAAGCACGTGTCGGTCGGCGATATTCTGCACCGACTTTACAATACCAAGCACCGAATAAACCGAGTCGTTAAGGGTAAGGTCGTTGAACTCGTTGTCAACACGGGTGGTGTCAATTTCGAGCATATCTTCGCAAGAGCTCATAAACAGGGCGCCGCTCAAGAGAAGACACAAAGTATAAATAATATTCTTTTTCATTGTTTTCAAGTATTTATGTTCCTTTGCTGCCTCGGGGGAGGGAGAGAGCCCGCCCCCAAAGCGCTCGGGATAAGTTCATTAGAGATTAACCTTAACACCCAAGTGGAAGCTGCGGCTCTGGGGAAGCAGACCTGCATCAACACCTTGGTAAAGTATGTTGTTGTTTACCGAGAATTCGGGATCGTTACCCAAATACTTGGTAAATGTTAGCAAATTCTCGGCAGCACACCATACTGTGATACCTTGCAACCAGTTGAGGTTTACGGGTACGTTGTACGAGAGCTGTACGGTCTTCAGACGCAGGTACGAACCATCCTCAATCCAACGATCCGAGAAACGAGCGTTACCCTTCGGGTCGCCATATACGGCACGAGGCATATCGGTCGATTGTCCGTCAACAGTCCAACGGTTCAACATTGCAAGCGACTGGTTGAAGAAATTCTTACCACCCTCAAGCTGCGAACGATAGTAGTTGTAAACATCGTTACCCAATGAGTAGTTCAATGCTACGTTAAGTGTCCAATCCTTGTATGTGAAACGTGTAAAGATGTTACCAAAGAGGTCGGGGTTGGGATTACCAATGATGGTCTTATCCTGCTCATCGATGCAGTTGTCGCCGTTCAAATCAACAAACTTCATATCACCTGCCTCGAAATAGGTCTTTGTACCTGTTGCGTCAACCTGATAGAGACCAAGCTCCTCGGCCTCGGCAACCGATGTGATAACACCGTCGGTCTTGTAACCATAGAATGTACCTATCGCCTCGCCGACCTGTGTAAGAACCTCGGCACCATAAACATTTGTAGGATTGATGGGCTCGTCAAGTGCAGATACCTCGTTGGTGTAGTGTCCTGCGGTTACACCAAGCTCCCATTGGAAGTTACGTGTGTTGATGAGCTTAGCATTTACCGAAGCCTCGAATCCCATATTCTCAAGCTCGCCACCGTTGCTCCAATAGGTATCCATACCTGTTACGTAGTCGTACTTCTTGGGAACAAGAAGGTCGCTTGTCTTAGCCATATACCAGTCGAAAGATACACCCAGACGGTTGTCGAAGAACATACCGTCGATACCTACGTTGAAACGCGATGTGGTCTCCCATTTAACGCTCTCGTTCTCGACGTTACCAAGCTGAACACCCATATATGTATTCTGGAATTTAACAGCCTGCATAAAGCTGCGGCAAGCGTAGAAGTCGATTGCGTCGTTACCTGTTACGTCGTATCCGGCACGCAGTTTCAAAGAGTTGATACCCTTAACATTGAACCAAGGCTCAGATGTAAGCAACCAAGCAGCCTGTACCGAGGGGAATACGCCCCACTGTACGCCACCCATTGACAAACCGTCAGCCTCCTTACCGAAGCGCGATGAAGTCTCAAGAGCAAGCGCTGCCTGCAAGAAATAACGTGTTTTGTAGCTATAATCGGCATTCAAGTACCAAGCAAGGTTAGTCCATACATTGTCGTCGCCGCTATCCTTCAGATAGTCGTAGTTCTGACTGATGCTGGTAGCCTTGTCGTTACCCGAGTTGGCGCAAGAGAGGAAGTTCGAGTCAAAAGCGAAACGTGTGTAACGGAAGCCACCGAATACATTGATGTTGTGTGCACCAAGAATCTTCGACCAGCTGACGCGTGTGTCGCTTGTGATGTTAGTCTCTTTACCGAATGAAGAGGAGATAAAGTTACCAATCTTACCAAGACCTTGAGCATAGAAATGATACTGTGTCTTGCTTGCATCAATTGCATAGGGAAGATAGTACTTCTCGTTCATACGATGCAATGTGTAGTTAAATGTCTCCGAAATTCTAAAGTCGCCCAATTTAAGCTCGGGAGCAACAGTCAGGGTAAAGAGCGTATATTCTTGGTCGTTCTTATTATCGCCCGAACCTGTGTGGATGATAGTAAGAGGGTTATACAACGAGTTGTTGTCCTGTGAACTGCTTACGCTGCTGTCAATACCCCAAGCAAAGGTATCGGCCTCGTCGTAAGTCGAAGTCAGGCCACCGGTACGGTAGTACATATAAGGACTGAGGAAAGGCGACTTAACCATTGCCACGAATCCGGGCGATGAGTAAGGATAGTCTGTTCCCGAACCCTCCATAATACCGTCGTCGAGAAGCTCACGAGCTACACGCGAGTAAGCAATGTCGAAACGTGTGGTAAGATTCTTGGCAAGGGTGATGTCCGAGTTGAAGCGGATGTTCAAACGGTCGAAAGTGTTCTTGTCGATTGTACTCTCGCCCATTGTGTAACCAAGCGAGAAGTTGTACATAGCTACGTCATCACCACCCTCTACATTTACTTTGTAGTTCTGTGTGAATGCCTCGCGATAAACCTCATCGGCCCAATTGGTCTCATTGTGATACTTATTGTAATAGTAGTAATCGGGGTCGCTGTTGAGGAAATCGAAATTCTTCTTTGTGGTTGACATTGTACCGATAATCTCGTTGGCGTATGTACGATACTGCTCGGCCTTCATCATATCTGTTACCTTGGGAGCAAGAGCTACGTTGGCATAGATATTGGCTGTGATTCGGGTAGCCATACTCTTACCGCGCTTTGTGGTGATTTTTATTACACCGTTGGCAGCACGAGCACCATAAATGGCTGTACCATTGCTCAAAACCTCGACATTGTCAATATCGTTTACATCAATTGCCGATAATACGTTGTTGAGGAATCCCATATGCAGCGAACCGTAGTCCTCTTGAAGGTTAAGGATTACATCGTCGAGTATTACCAAAGGCTGGGTGTTTGCATTAAGTGTGTTTATACCGCGAATGAGCATAAATGCACCAATGCCGGGAGTGCCCGAACGGGTAATTGTACGCACTTGTGCACCCAATTTACCTTGAATATCGGTGTCGATAGTTACGGCAGGACTGATAGATGTGGTAAACTCATCACCTGCTGTAATCTTGATGTCCTCGTTGTAGTCCTTGGCAAATTTATCGCTGTAAAGACGTACGTTGATAACATCGTCCTTCAGCACGGGACGCTGTACCATAAGAAACTCGGGTGTAGAGAAACTGAGCAGTGTTACATACGAAGGTACATTCAGTTTGTACTTACCCTCAGCATCGGTCATTGTGGTTACTCGCGCATGACCGGTTCCTTGCACACGAACACCGGGGAGTGGTGTATTCGTAGCGGCGTCGTAAACGGTACCTGTAATAGTGCGTGCATTGACAGCCACTGTCTGCTCGGCTTTTACAGAATCGCCGGCTTCAAAGCCCCCTGCAATCGTAGCCGAAGCGGGGATGGCCGGTGCCACTAATACCATTAGTGCCACCATTGATCGCATAATTTGTCGCATATACATAGTTATTTTTATTTTTTCGTCTAACAATCATTATTCACCGGCCTCGGTCTCAGTCCCTGCTTCGGTGTCAGTTTCTGTGTCGGCATTATCCTCCTCGTAGATAGGCTCAAGGAATACACAGTCAATGCGCAGTGTACGCTCGAAATTGGTGTCATCGGTACGACGCTGGAGGTCGCAGGTGAGTACCAACTCGGCTTGAATATCGCGAGCGGTGGTAAGACCGGCCTCACTATAATCGAAGCTGAATGTAGTGGGAACACGCAACAAGGGGTCGTGGCCGTTCTGTGCATCAAGCTCTACGTCGTAAAGATAGAGTGTATCCAAACGTGTGGGGTCGTTCTGCAATCCCACCCAAGTTTTCTTGGCGCTTGTATCGTAGATGAGTGCCTTTGTGCCGGCCTCGCCGTTACGTGCATAGAGCTGCGCGCGAATCTTGCTGGGCTTGAGCTGATTATCAGTTATATAGGGATTTGTAGCGTACGGGGGTACAATTACAACGCCTATGCGATATTTACCCGATGATAATGTCTCGGGGAGTTTGAATGTCATCTTGGGACGTGATGCAGCCTGCAGGGGCATTGCCTCAAGATAACCGGCTTTTCCCATAGTTGCACCCTTAGAGAGAGCATACTTTGCATAAACAGAATCTACTACAACGTATGCGCTGTCTTTCTCGCTATATTGAGTAACCGTCTTCATACGTGAGATTGTATCCATCTGCTGAACAAGAGCAACCATTGATGCTACGTCGCTGACAAGATAATCGGTGGTCTCGTGCTCACCCTCGACCTTAATACCTGTGAACCACAGGTCGTTGGGCGAGAAGGTAAACTCGTTCTTAACATACATTGTACCGTTAGAGAGCTTAACCTCTTTTGTTACACCGCGCATAAGGTCGGCCTTATCGAAGAGATGACGTACTACAGTCAGTCCCGAAGCACTCTCGTAAAGAGCCTTGTTGTCCTCGAATTGACCGGGTGTATAGATAAATGTGGGAATCATCTTACCCTCTTCGATACCACGCTGCGACTTCTCGCTATATACCAAATAGTTACATAGTGCTTTGCGTGAGTTCATCCAACGCATTGAATCGAGATAAGCCGAGTCGAGCGATGTTATTTTACTTGAATAGTTATAGAATGCGTCGATTTTGGGTACCATTTCGTTCCAAACGTCGTTTGTGAGAGCAAAGAACACATAAGAAGAGTCCTCGCACGCAATATCGCCAAAACCTCCTGAGGCACGATTCTGTCCTTCATAGCACTCGAACCACATATTCGAGTTTGTAAATGCAGAATCGATATATGTTACCTCACCGTTTACAGTGGGACCTACAATACTACCATATTCGTTAAATGTTCGACGATTGAACGAATAGAGATAATTGCACAATGAGTCGAGCCCGGGCTCAAGCGCCAAATACTCCCAAATGTTGGGTAGATATGTTACAGGCTTTTCAATTTTGTGCAGGATACCATTGCGCAAACGCACGTTCGACTCGGCAATCTCTACGTTAATATCGTTGAATTTATAAGCACCGGCTTTTCCTACGAAATCAACCACCTTGTCGTTGAGCAACAGGATAGGATTCTCGAATGAGCCGTTTGCAGGATGCAAATAGTTGGCAATGTGCGCCTCGACAAAGCGTACAAGCACTGTGTCGCGAGCACCGCCGTACAATGCTTTCTCTATAAGAGAGTCGCGATTGAATGTACCATTCACAGGAGCCCACAATGTATATACGCGCGATTGGTTAAGAAGCGAGTCGGAAACGCCGCAAGCCTCTACAACAGCATAAAAATCGCTAAGCTCACTGTCGGCCTTAATTACATCAAGAAGAGTTTGGTTCGAGTTTACACCCTGATCACTGTAATGATCGTCCCACTCGTCAGTACAAGCCGAACTAAGGAAGAGTGCTCCTGCCAAAGCTATTCCTGTAAAAATTTTATGTTTGAAAATCTTGTTCATAATCTTTTTTTTATAGTCGTTTTTAACTTTGCTGAAGCCCTCCGCCCGAAGGCGGAAGGAATTCTGTCATTAGTGCTGTGAAACTGATGAAGACTGTTTGTAAGCAGGGTTCTGTCCCAAAAGTGGGTTAACATTAAGTTCGCTCTTGGCAATGGGGAAGAACAGAGTGTTCATTGTGCTCATTTTCTTCTTTACAGCGCTTGCACCACCACCCTCGATCTTGGTCGATACCAATGTCGATACTTCGTTTGTGCTGTTTG
Source organism: uncultured Bacteroidaceae bacterium (assembly GCA_964470845.1). Taxonomy (GTDB): domain Bacteria; phylum Bacteroidota; class Bacteroidia; order Bacteroidales; family Bacteroidaceae; genus HGM04593. Next base: position 28,682 of record CAYYEL010000017.1, read on the forward strand.
TGCGCAGTGCAAGACGTACAAGGTCGTACCAACGCTTGCCCTCGAATGCCAACTCACGTGCACGCTCATTAAGAACCAACTCATCTATTGCCGATTTTGTCGAGAATGAAGAATTGTCAAGCTCTTCTGTTTCGTTCATCAAAGAACGGTCGTTGACAGCCTTCACAAGAGCAAAAGCAGCGTTAAGATTCTCCATATCCTCGCTCTCGGGAGCAGGTGTCTCGGTTGAAATAAGCTGTGCAAGAGCCTCGGCCTTCATAAGCATTACGTCTGTCTTACGATAGAGAATCCAGTTGGCATCGAAACTTGAACCTGCCTGACGATAACCACCTCTGATGCTACCGGGTGAGTTCTCCGATGAGTACTTAGCAATACCGGTCTCGCTTGCAGCGGGTGAGTTTGTTGTTGACTCTGTTTCGCCTAAAGCCGAAATTGCAGTGTTAGAATATACGCGGAAGTCATTCTCGTGATAAATCATCTCGGTATTGTCCTTAGCACCTGCTATCCAAGGCTTGGCAACGCAAAGAACACCTTGACCGTCCTGCTCGTGAATACCGTAGAGGTCAGAGACAGCCTTGTTACCTTTAGAGCTATTCTCCTCACCCTCGAATATCAACTCAAAGAGTACCTCGCCGCGATCGGCAAGTGATGTCGCGTTCTTTCCATAACCGAAAATCATATCATACATATGTGAGCGTTTGCTTGTGATGTCCGATTTCTCGTTCTGGAGCAGATAATAGGGATTCTCCTCAAGGTCGGCTTTACCAAGGCCGGGATTGTTCTCGTAGTACTCGGCCATACGAGTGTCAAGGTCGCTGATTACAGCATCGCACTCAATAATTGCCTGACGATAGTAATAGTCGGGAGTATTTGTAGTTACTGTGCAAGGAATTGTAATCTTAGCAGAGTCGCGCTCTACTGTCTCGTCGAATCCATTCTGTGCATAGTAGGCTGCAAAGGCTGCCTGCCACAAATAAACATCGGCTTTCATTGCACGTACTGCATTACGTGTGATACGACCGTAGTTGTAGTTGGCTGTGCTGTTGGGGAAACCACCCGAACGCATTACGCGTGTCTCGGCACGTTTAAGGTCGTTCATAATGCTGTCGAGCGCTACCATCGGGTGAACCTGAGGATAGTCGATAAGCTCGCCATCGTTTACCGATGCCTTGTAGGCAAGAGGTATCCAACGGAATGTACGTAGCAGATAGAAGTGCGAAAGAGCACGTACGGCATACATCTCGCCGAGTACAATGTCAAGGTCGCCCTGTGTAAAGTCGGGGTCGCGCTCAACTACCTCGGGAGCAAATTCGAGCACCATATTGGCATCGTTGATTGCCTGATAGAAAGGAAGCCAAGTACAATAAGAGTTATTATCCTGAAGGTTGGCCTCGACAATATACTTATAGGTATTGGTCGCGCTGTTACGCACTGTTATTTGGTCGCCACGAAGGTCGCCCCAAATTATCATACGCTCAACAGCCGATGAGCTTTGAAGACGCTGATAACAGGTTGCCAACATACCGTTGACATCCTCGGCTGTTTGCCAATAATTCTCGTGAATGACAGAGTTGGTCGGGTATATTGTAAGGAAGTCGGTACAAGAAGTAAGCATAGCACCGCAACCGAGCGCAACCGTCAAAAGAGATGTCTTAAATATTTTATTTATCTTTTTCATAATAATCCTCCTTATACTATTAGAATCCTACAGAGAGAGAAAGTGTGTATGAGCGCGAACGCGGTGTCTTTGAACTGTCGTATGCACGACCCCACGCACCTGCCGATACCTCGGGATCAAGACCTGTGTAGCTGCTCCAGAAGCAAAGGTTGTCGGCCGAAGCATAGATTGTGAGGTTCTCAAGACCCAAATGCTCTTTCAACCATTTCTTGTCGAACGAGTAAGAGGCCTGTACGTAAGAGAGACGCAGATAAGAGGCATCCTCGACGTAGCGGTCGCTACCAAGGTAGTTGTAACCTGTGTTGTAGAGGGCACGAGGAATCTCGGTAATATCACCCTCTTTACGCCAACGCCAGTTAACTGCCTTACTCTGGTTGAGGTTGCCGTACATATTCTCGATACCCATACGAGCCGAGTTGATTACGTCAACGTCGTAACGATAAGAGAAGTTGGTCTTAAGTGAGAATTTCTTGTATGTAAATGTAAATCCAAAACCTCCCTGTGCTTTGGGGTTAGAGTTACCAAGATATACAAGGTCGAGCTCGTTGATGTTACCGTCATGGTTAACATCCTCATAGATAGCATCACCACCGGTAAACTTATAGGTTGATGTTCCTGTCTCGGTGTCATAGTTGAATACCATCTGCTTGGGAGTACCATCGGCATTGTAAACAACCTTACCCTCGGCGTCATAAACGATAGGACAGGTTCCGTTGCGTCCGGCCTCGGCCTCGGCAATAGCCTTCTCCCAGTTCTTGTAGCTGTAACGATAAACACCCTTATAGCGGAAACCGTAGATTGAGGCCAAGGGGTTACCTACCTGAATACGGCCAAGGTAAGAAGCATTTGCAAAGTCGTAGTCGGGGTTGTTGTTGCTAAGAACACTTGCCTCCATCTCCTTAACCTCGTTGAAGTTCTGACCTACGTTGAAGTAAGCACTGAATGTGAAGTCCTTAAATATCTTCAAACGGTTGATGTTCAAGTTAACCTCGTAACCCGAGTTCTCAACGGCACCTGTGTTCTTATAGGCAAGGCTGTTGTAACCCGAAGATGTGGGGATATTGTAATTCTGCATCAACTGGTCGTATGTGGTACTGAGGTAGTAGTTGAATGCACCGGTTACAACGTCGTCGAAGAATCCAAAGTCGGTACCGATGTTAAACTCGCGCTTGTCTGATGCACGGAGGTCGCTCATACGGATACCACCGGGAACAAATCCTGTGATGTTGAGGTAGCTGCCGTTAGGAGTATAGGTTGTGTACATAAGATACTCCTGACCGGGAGTGTTACCTGCCCATCCGTAGCTGGGACGGATAGAGAACATCGAGAGAACAGGCTTAGCCCACTCCATCCAAGGCTCGTCAGATACGTTCCAACGTCCTGATACCGAGGGGAATACTGTCCATTTTCTGTCATCACCAAACTGTGTATGACCCTCGCCACGTACTGCAAAACCAAGCACATACTTCGATTTGTATGAGTAGTGAGCCTGATATGTGAAGTTAAGGCTGCGCGACTGACCTTTATAGGTGCTTGCTGCTGAAAGGTAAGAACCGAGTGTAGTACTGTTCAAGCCGTTGGGCAGACCGTATGTCGATTGGTTCTGCTGTGTGCTTGTACTTGTATTCATCTCGAACTGACCCGACATTGTAAGGTAGTGATTCTCACTGCCAAGGTAGGGGGTGAAGATAAGGTTATGACGTGTGGTGAATTGCAGGCTCTTGCTATCGTACATCGAAGCTGTGTTCACATCGTCGCCTGTCCAGTCGCTGTTGGTGAGCGCTGCGGGCAGATAAGATGAGTTAGAAAGTGTTGCTGCGTTCATATACACAAGACCACGATACTTGAGCTGTGTCTCGTCGTCCTCAAGACCAAGGAGGTTGTACTCCAAGGTGATTTGCGGGCTGATACTGTAGCTCTCTTGGTCGCTCTTGGCAAGGTGAGCAAGAGCAACGGGGTTCTTCATAGTCTTCTGGTCGTTATCGAAGATACTTGAACCATTCTTGAGCATTTTGTAGTAGTCCTCGGTGTTGTTGCCGTAACGATCCTGATACCAAATACTCATATTAGGCATCTTGTTCTGGGCGATGGCAAGAAGGTCGTCGTAGTTCTTTTGGTTGTTTGTATATGAGAATGCAAACTCGGTCATCACCTTGATGCGGTCTGACACAAAGTAGTCGAGAGCCAAACGCGATGAGTAAGTCTCAAGGTACTGCTTGATAATTGTACCTGTCTCATTGGTATATGAACCCGAGATACGGAAGACGGCTTTCTCACCACCACCGGTAAGGTTCACGCTATACTCGTTACGATAACCGTGCTTTGTTACCTGATCAACCCAGTCGGTATTTTCGTTGTAGTTCTCGTACTGGTCGAAGTTGGGATCGTAGTTAAGCTCGGGGAAGTTCGAGGCTGCTGCACTCTGCTGAGGATTGAAGTGCGACTCCTTGAGCAACATTGTATATTCGTCTCCGTTAAGAAGGTTCATACCCTGAGGTATCCATTTATCCTTAAACTTAATTGAGAAGTTTACACGTGTAGCACCGCGGTGTCCACGCTTTGTCTTAATCTTGATTACACCATTTGCACCACGAGAACCC
>CAYYEL010000018.1:0-32908 GCA_964470845.1 uncultured Bacteroidaceae bacterium
CAAAGTCGTGAGCAAGGAGGGAATTTTGTTGCACTTCTATCTTGACAGTATGATTATTAGCGTAGTATTAGCCGTAGCATTCTTCGATGCGGGTAAGTATTTCGAGCAGGTTGTCGAGTTTTTCGGCCCGCAACATTTCTATACGTAGGGGACGAAAATCGTTCAGTCCTTTCAGCAGAGGTGTTGCTGCAAGATGACGGCGCACGTGCAGTATTCCGGGACGCTCGCCCAGCCACTCGACGCTGTCGCACACCTGTGTGCGCAATATATCCATACACTCTTTGAAACTGAAAGGTTCGGCTGTGTGTCCCTCTTGAAGATAGTGTTTAATGTCGCGGAAAATCCACGGCTGTCCGAAACTGGCCCTGCCTATCATTACTGCATCCACACCGTAGCGCTCGAAGCACTCTTTGGCTCTTTCGGGGCTCTTTACGTCGCCGTTGCCTATTATGGGAATGTGCATACGCGGATTTTCTTTTATCTTGCCAATTAGGGTCCAGTCGGCGTCGCCTGTGTACATCTGGGCGCGTGTGCGTCCGTGCACGGTGAGCGCTTTTATTCCGCAATCTTGCAGAGCCTCGGCAAGCTCTACGATACATTTGTTGCTCTCGTCCCACCCCAGACGTGTTTTTACGGTTACGGGCACTTTTACTGCATCCACCACGGCGCGTGTAATCTCAAGCAGTTTGGGGATATTTTGTAACATTCCGGCTCCGCACCCTTTGCGGGCAACTTTTTTTACGGGGCAGCCGAAATTTATGTCGAGAATATCGGGGCGTACAGCCTCGACACGCTTGGCAGCCTCGACCATCGGCTCTACCTCGTTGCCGTATATTTGTATGGCCACGGGACGCTCCTGCTCATATATATTCAGCTTGCGCAGTGTGCTGTTTACGTCGCGTATAAGGGCGTCGCTCGAAACAAACTCGGTATATACCATATCGGCGCCGAAGCGTTTGCACAAAAGGCGGAACGCCTCGTCGGTAACATCCTCCATCGGGGCAAGAAAGATAGGGTATTTCCCAAATTCAATATCTGCAATCTTCATTGTTTATTTATTTTGATGCGTATGAATAGCGCTTATCTGCTGCAAATTTACTAAATTCGCAGCAAATAACAAATTACGATGGTTGCAAGAGAAGATTTTGAGATTATGGCGCCGGTGGGCTCACGCGAGAGTCTTATGGCTGCAATTCAGGCCGGTGCAAATTCTATATATTTTGGCATCGAGAGGCTTAATATGCGTTCGCACTCGGCAAGTGCTTTTACCATTAGCGACCTGCGCGAAATTGCCCGCATCTGCGACGAGAATGGTGTTAAGAGCTATCTTACAGTAAATACCATCATTTACGAGGACGACCTTGTGATGATGCGTCGCATTGTGGATGCAGCCAAAGAGTCGGGAATCTCGGCGGTTATTGCTGCCGACGTTGCCGTGCTGCAATATTGCAACAGCATAGGTGTCGAGGTGCATCTATCGACACAACTCAATATCAGCAACAGCGAGGCGCTTAAATTCTATGCTAGCTTTGCCGACGTTGTTGTGCTTGCCCGCGAACTTAATATGGAGCAGGTCGAGGAAATTTACCGCGTAATTGTCGAGGAGGATATTCGCGGCCCGAAAGGCGAGCTTATACGCATCGAAATGTTCTGCCACGGTGCGCTGTGTATGGCAATCTCGGGTAAATGCTATCTTTCGTTGCATCAACTGGGACGCAGCGCCAACAGGGGCGAGTGTATGCAGGTGTGTCGTCGGGGCTACATTGTAAAAGACCGAGAGAGTGATATTGAGCTTGAGGTTGACAATAAATATATTATGTCGCCCAAAGACCTTAAGACCATTGGCTTTATGGACAGGATGATTAAGGCTGGAGTGCGCGTGTTCAAAATTGAAGGACGTGCTCGCGGCCCTGAATATGTGAGCACAGTGGTAGCCTGTTACAAAGAGGCTCTTGAGGCCTGTCTCGATGCTACATTCTGCCGCGAAAAGTGCGAGGCTTGGGACAAACGTCTTGCGACAGTCTTTAATCGCGGATTCTGGGATGGTTATTATTTGGGACAAAAGCTGGGCGAGTGGAGCAATATATACGGCTCGCAGGCAACCGAAAGAAAAGTGTATATAGGAAAAGGGATAAAATACTTCTCGAAATTGGGCGTGGGCGAGTTTTACACCGAGGCAGGCGAGCTGCACGTGGGCGATAAATTGCTTATTACCGGCCCAACGACCGGTGCAATGTACGTCGAGCTCGAAGAGGCCCGCGTCGATTTAGGCGCAGTCGAGGTTGTTCCCAAAGGTGTTTATGTCTCGTTCAAAGTACCCGACAAGGTGCGCCCTGCCGATAAACTCTATAAGATTGTAAAGACAGGGCACGGTTGCGATTAAAGAACCCTTGAACAGCTACTGAACTATGCTGAGGCCGCAATTCTTGAAACAGGGCGACACGGTTGCCATCGCCTCGCCGGCAGGTGCTGTGTGCGACGCCTCCATTGTCGAGGGGGCTGCCGACACTCTGCGTAGTTGGGGGCTTAATGTGATTGTTGCTCCACACTGCCTCGCAAGACACGGATATTACGCAGGCACTGCCAAGGAACGTACCGAGGATTTTCTCTCGCTTATACACAACGATAGTGTCAGGGCTGTTCTTTGCAGCTACGGCGGCTACGGCTGCCTGCACATTGTCGATGCTGTTGCCGATGCTGTTGTCAAGAATCCAAAATGGATTATAGGGATGAGCGACTGTTCGGTGCTTCACGCAGCCAGCCTCGGTGGCGGTGTAATGTCGCTGCACGCTCCCCAATGTCGTCATCTGAGCCTGAATCCCACTGATGAGGCCTCGCAGTATATGCGCAAGATTCTCTTTGGCGAGAGGGTAGAATATACACTTGAGGCGCATCATTTGAACCGACCGGGCACTGCACGCGGGCGGATAGTCGGCGGTAATTTGTCGGTGCTTCACGCTCTTGTCGGTACAAGATACAATATTTTCGCAGCGGGTACAATACTTTTTGTCGAGGATGTTAACGAACCGCTCTACCGCATCGAGCGTATGCTCTACACACTGAAATTATCCGGAGTTTTCTCAAATCTTGCAGCGCTTGTCGTGGGACAGTTTACGGGGACAAAAAAGGCCGCCGATTTTGGTGGCGACCCTTATGATATTATCCACACACTCACAGCCGACTGTGATATTCCCGTCTGTTACGATTTTCCCGTAGGACACAGCGAGAGGAATTTCCCGATTGTCGAGGGCGCAATGGTGGAGCTTAATGTTTTATCCGATGGTGTAACGCTGAAAATGGAGAATTAAAAAGCGTGCGTTGAGATAGCCCCTTACTCCTCGGCCATCAGTTGTTCTATTGCATGGCACAGCTGGTCGGGGCACGAGGTGGGCTTTCCGTTGCAGCTTATGCCGTTGAGGCGCTCGATTACATCCTCGTATCGCATCCCCTCGACCAAGCGGCTCACTCCTTGCAGATTGCCGTGGCAACCACCGTAGAATTGTACATTGACAATGCGTCCGTCGTGTCCTGTTACCTCAATCACCTGCGAACAGGTGCCCTTTGTCATATATGTTACCTTTTTCATTGCATTTTGGCTTTAAAAGCGAGGGCATAGAGCCTCATCTGTTTAATCATTGCCACAAGACCGTTGCTGCGTGTGGGCGATAGATGCTCGCGCAGTCCTATTGCTTCGACAAAATAGGGCTCATTGTCGAGAATCTCTTGCGGTGTGTGTCCCGAATATACTTTTACTAACAGCGACACTATTCCTTTTACTATCAATGCGTCGCTCTCGGCCTTGAAAATTACCTTCCCGTCGATAAGGTCGGCCTGCAACCACACGCGGCTCTGACATCCCTCGATAAGATTGCTATCGGTCTTATACTGCTCGTCAAGGGGTGCTTGTTCGCTGCCAAGGTCTATGAGAAGCTGGTAGCGATCCATCCAATCGTCAAAGGCGCTGAATTCCTCGATAATCTCTTCTTGTTTCTCTTTTATGCTGTTCATTTTTATTTCTCGTTATATATTACTGCAAGCACCGTTTGTCCCACCTTTCTCAATGTCTCGGCCGAGATCCACTCCATATTATCCTTTACTGTGTGCCAGTAGGACCCGAAACCATTTTCGCTGTCGGGGTCGTGGTTTATAATGTCTATGCAGGGGATGTGCAAAAAGTGATTCACATAAAGGTGGTCGTCGGTAACGTATCCACCCTGTCGGTTGATGAATGTATCGCCGTAGCCCAATGATGCGGCTCTGTTCCACACTTTGTCGATAATGGAGGCTGCAAACTGTTCCGAGATTCCCTCGCGGTAGAATTTTGAATCGGGCGCACCTACAATGTCGAGCAGAATACCGTAGCGTGCATTATATTGTTGTTTGTGCGGCAGTCGTGCCCAATATTGCGAGCCCAGTGCCCACGAGTTTTCTATCGTGCTCTCCTCGGATGCGTGTGTGCCATAATCCTCGGCGTCGAAAAGGATAATGTCAATGCCTATTTCGGTTGGTTGCAACGACAATTGGCGTGCAATCTCAATGAGTACTCCCACTCCGCTGCCACCATCATTTGCGCCTAAGATGGGCTTGCGGTGATTGGCAGGGTCGGGGTCGGCGTCGGCCCACGGGCGGCTGTCCCAATGGGCGCACAGCATCACACGCTTTTTGTTCTGCGGCTGAAATTGTGCTATAATGTTACGTGCGTTAAGACGTTCGCCGGTGTAGGCTGTGAGCTCCATATTCTGTACCATAACCTCGGCACCGTAGCTGCGCAGTTTTTCCTCAAGCCACAGGGCGCAGGCACGGTGGCCCTCGCTGTTTGGTACGCGTGGCCCGAATGCCACTTGTGTATCGACGAATTTGTATGCACTATCGCCGTTGAAGGTGGGTACTGACACGGCACTCTCGTGGTTCTCTTTTACGGTTGCTCCACTGCTGCAGCCTGCAAACAACAGGGCTGCGAGTATAAAGGCTGATACTGTTCTTTTCATCTATTCAATTTCCAAGTAGTGCCCTCTTTCCCATCTTTAATCTCGAATCCCAACTCCTGAAGCTCGTTGCGAATTTTGTCGCTCGTAGCCCAGTCTTTTGCAGCCTTTGCTGCCTGACGCTGTTCGAGCAACATATCTACAACTTTTCCAAAAGCCTCTTCGCGACCACTGCCCTCGCCACGCTCCTCTCTAAGGCCGAGAATGTCAAATGCAAACAGATGGAACGTCTCTTTAAGCTCGGCAAGGTCGGTTGCGTTTATGGTTGCTTTCTTATCGGCTATCTGATTGATTGCACGTGAAGCGTCGAACAGGTGCGAGATTACTTGCGCTGTGTTCATATCGTCGTTCATTGCATCGTGGCAACGGTTGCGTAGTCCTGCAACGTCGGCGGTAGTTTCGTTGCTTGCTGCAAGTGCACCGAGTGTGTTCCAAGCGTCCATAAGACGTTGCAGACCCTTCTCGGCGGCCTGAAGAGCCTCGTTCCCAAAATCGACGGTGCTGCGGTAGTGAGCCTGAAGAATGAAGAAACGTATGGTCATTGGCGAATAGGGCTGTTGGAGCAGCGGGTGCGAGCCTGTGAAAAACTCGCTCAGATTGATAAAGTTGTTATATGATTTTCCCATCTTCTGTCCGTTGATAGTAATCATATTATTGTGCATCCAATATTTTACTACGGGGTGTCCCATTGCTGCCACACCTTGTGCAATCTCGCACTCGTGGTGGGGGAAGATGAGGTCCATTCCTCCGCCGTGAATATCGAATTGCTCGCCTAAATATTTGCGTCCCATTGCGGTGCACTCGCAGTGCCAGCCGGGGAATCCGTCGCTCCACGGCGAGGGCCAACGCATAATGTGCTCGGGTTGTGCACACTTCCACAGTGCAAAGTCGGCGGGGTTACGCTTCTCGTTCTGTCCGTCAAGCTCGCGGGTGGTGTTCAGCACGTCGTCGAGGTTGCGCCCCGAGAGAATGCCGTAGTTGTGTACCTTGTCGTACTTTGCAACGTCAAAATACACCGAGCCTTCGCTCTCGTAGGCAAAGCCATTATCGAGAATCTCTTTTACAAGCTGAATCTGCTCAATTATGTGTCCCGAGGCGTGCGGTTCAATGCTGGGAGGAAGCACGTTGAGCGCCTCCATTGCCTTGTGGTAGCGCAGCGTGTAGTGCTGTACAACCTCCATAGGTTCGAGTTGTTCGAGGCGTGCTTTCTTGGCTATCTTGTCCTCGCCCTCGTCGGCGTCGTGCTCAAGATGCCCGACGTCGGTGATATTGCGCACGTAACGCACCTTGTAGCCCAATGTTTGGAGGTAACGGAAAAGTACGTCAAAGGTAATTGCAGGGCGTGCGTGTCCCAGATGAGCGTCGCCATAAACTGTGGGGCCGCACACGTACAAACCTACATTTGGCGCGTGTAACGGCTTGAAAAGCTCTTTCTTGCGAGTGAGCGTGTTATATATCATCAATTTATTTTCCATAATTTGTGTTTTTTTGTTTCGCATCCAAGATGCGAAGATAGTCATAAAAATCTGAATTTTGCCTATTTTGTGCGGCGAATACCTCTTTGTGTACTATATTTTATATTTAATTGGGAAAATAGGGCTATATTCGCGGCTCCAAAAACCCCGGTACGATAATGAAAATAGAGCTTAGAAAGTGGAAGATTGATGATAGCAGGGAACTTGTGAGTTTGTGTAACAGTGTCGATAGACGTTACCTTAGCAACCGCATCCCCTTGCCCTATGAGCCGAGCGATGCTCTCTCTTGGATAAGCAAGGCTCGACAGATTGACGGCCTTGAGGGGGTGTTCCGTGCAATAGTGGTTGACGGTCGCATAGTGGGCAGTGTGAATGTCGAGCGCAAGCCCGATATTTTCTGCGTCGATGGCGATATTGGATATATGCTGTTGCCCGAATATTGCTCCAAAGGCATCGCAACCGAGGCTGTTGCTTCAATTTGCAGTGTGGCTTTTAGTGAGCTTGCGTTGCGTCGCATAAGCGCGGTTGTGTTTACCGAAAATATTGCCTCTGTAAGGGTACTGCAAAAAAACGGATTCGAGATTGAGGGTACAATGCGTCGTGCAGCCAAGAAGAACGGTCGGCTCTACGACCTTACTCTCTTTGGGCGTGTGCTTATGCCCTGTCCAATAGCATAGCCTGTTATCTGAAATCCTTGAGCAATGCTTGCAGATGTTGTCGTGTAAAGAAAATTCGGCTTTTTACCGTCCCAAGCGGCAGGCCTAATCTTTCGGCAATTTCGCGATATTTAAATCCCGAGAGATGCATCATAAAGGGGATTCTGTACTCTTTAGGTAGGGCGTTCACGGCACGATAAATCTCTTTTGTGTCGTAATTATTCTCGGTTGTATACCCGTCGAGCTCTTGCGTGTGGTTAAGATGGTACAGGTTGTCGGTCTTATCGACAAACGTCTGGTCGCGAACAATTTTTCTGTAATTGTTTATGAAAATATTTCGCATAATGGTATATACCCAGCCTTTGAAATTTGTATCGGGCATATACTTATCCATATTGTCAAGAGCTTTAAGCGAGGTCTCCTGCAATAGATCATTCGCCTCTTCTTTGTCTGCCGTCAGTTTGTATGCAAATCTTTGAAGCTCCGATTGCACTTCGAGCAGTTCTCTTCTAAATTTTGCAGTGTCCAATTTCAGCTATTTAAAAATACATATTTATATATGAACATATAAACAGCCGAAAGGGGGATTTTGTTTATCGTGTGGCGAAAAAAATCAGTCGCTGTAATAAACTCGTTTTATTCTTGTTGACACCGAGGTTAATATCTCATAGGGGATTGTGCCGACCCACTCGGCAAGCTGTGTAACGGGGAGTTGCGGCCCGAAAATCTGAACCTCGTCGCCTTCGTTGCAGTCAATGTCGGTAACATCGACCATGCAAACGTCCATACATATATTCCCTACGTATGGGGCGGGCTTTCCACCTATTATGCAATGTCCGTTACCGTTGCCGAAGCGGCGGTTCAATCCGTCGGCATAGCCTATGGGCAGTGCGGCAATGCGCGAGGGGCGGTGCAATGTGCCTCGACGACTGTAACCTACTGTTTCGTCGGCGGGAACATCGTGTATCTGTAATATTATGGTCTTTAATGTGGATACGGGGTGCAGAGCGCTGTTTTCGTTGCTCATAGGCGATATTCCATATAGTCCGATACCTAAACGTACCATATCGAATTGGACGTCGAGGAAACGCTCGGCAGCGGCGCTGTTGCAGATGTGTCGCAGAATGTGATGCGGAAAGGCTGCTTGCAGTGCCTCGGCGGCCTCGATGAAGCGCTTTGTTTGCTGTTGTGAGAAACTATCGAACGCGGGGCTGTCGCTGCCTACAAAATGCGAAAATACCGAGCGCGGGGTGAGCGCATCCTGATGCTTTAACTCGTCTATCAGTTGCGGAATCTCGTGGGGTAGAAATCCCAAACGGTGCATCCCCGTGTCTATCTTTATATGTACGGGGTAGTCGGTTATTCCCTCACGACCGGCTGCCTGAATGAGCATACGCAACATTTTGAAACTATATACCTCGGGTTCGAGTTTGTGGGTAAAGAGTGTGCGGAACGAGCTTGGCTCGGGGTTCATTACAATTATACCGGTGGTTATTCCCTCGCGGCGCAACTGTGCACCCTCGTCGGCTACTGCCACGGCAAGATAATCGACGTTGCACTCTTGCAGTGTACGCCCTACCTCAAGTGCGCCTGCTCCGTAGGCCGAGGCTTTTACCATACATATGGTCTTTGTTCCGGCCGAAAGTTTGTTGCGATAGTGGTTAAGGTTGTCGCGCAGCTTACTAAGGTTTATTTCGAGGATGGTCTGATGTACTTTTTCTTCGAGTGCTTCGGCAATTTGTTCAAAATGAAGCGAACGTGAGCCTTTTATCAGCACCGCTTCGTCGTGTAGCGACAGTAGCAGGGGCGAGCGCATAAAAGTCTCGGTGTCGGCAAAAAAATGGCACTCGATGCCCTGCTTCTCGAAGCGCTCGGCCTCGGAACTTATATCTTTTCCTATTCCTATGAGCTTGTTTACTCCTCGCTTCTCGATATATTGTGCTACGGTGCGATAGAGCGAGCGTATGGTGAGCCCTGTTTGTTTAATATCGCCCAAAATAAGTGTACGTCCCAATTGTGGGAGTGTGCAGCATCGACGTTCCATAAAATCGAGGGCAATGTCAAGCGAGGCAATGTCCGAATTGTAGCTGTCGTTGATGAGCATACAACCTGCACGCCCTTCTTTGACCTCAAGACGCATGGCGACGGGTTCGAGTTGTGTCATTCTTTGGGCAATTGTCTCGGGTGGAATCATTAAATATAGTGCCGCTGCAAGGCAATTTATCGAGTCTTCAATCGAGGCGTCGTCGAGAAAGGGGATGCGGTAGCTGTTGTCGAATGAGAGGTAACGATAGCTTATTCTTGTTCCGTCGTTCTCTTTTTCGATTGAGCGTATGTAGAGGGGACGTTCGGGGTCTTTGCACGACCAAGCAATGTCGCGTGTACCCAGCATCGAACGGCTGACGCAATTTGCGAGCATTGTGTCGTCGCCGTTATATATGAGCACGTCGCAGTCGCGGAACAGCAGTAGCTTGTCCGAACATTTTTCTTGCATTGTCGAGAAATTCTCTTGGTGTGCACCGCTTATATTTGTGAGAATGCCTATTGTGGGGCGTATAATCTTTTGCAGACGTTCCATTTCGTGGGGAAGCGAAATTCCTGCTTCAAAAATGCCCAAAGTGCTCTCTTGTCCCAACATCCACACCGAAAGTGGCACGCCTATCTGCGAGTTGTAGCTGCGAGGCGAGCGTGTAACAATGTATTTTCCGGCTGTCAGTTGATAGAGCCACTCCTTGACAATTGTTTTTCCGTCGCTGCCGGTGATGCCTACAATTGGAATGTTGAACAATGAACGGTGGTGGGTCGCTAATGTCTGAAGCGCGGCAACAGCGTCTTTTACCACAATGAAATTGGCCTCGGGACAACACTCGATTAACTTTTCTGTCGAGCTTACGACGAAGCATCTTACACCGCGCGAATATAACTCGGGTATATATTTGTGGCCGTTTCCGTGCAGGGTTACTATTGCAAAAAAAAGTGTTTCCTCGGGGAAACTGAGTGAGCGGCTGTCGGTGAGCAGACGCGTTACCTTGCTCTGTGGCGATGGCCCGATGAGGCGTTCTTTTAGAATATCGGCTATTTCTCCAATTGTGTATTGCATTGTGTTATCTCTTTTCCGAATTCAAAATAAGGGTGTTTTTTCTGAATAGCCTCTATCTTTAACATTATTTTGCTTAAAAAAGTGAGGTGGGCCTGCGACGAGGCGTCGAATGGGCGATGCGCAAGGGCGCGTGCAATTTCGCACAACTCGTTGTTCAGTTGCTGTGTCTCTTTGGAGAAATAGGTCTCGGTAAAGCGTTCCCAAATGTAATCGACCGCCACGCCGGAGGGATGAATCATATCCTCGGAGTAGAAACGATAGTCGCGCAATTCGTCGAGCATAATCTCGTACGAGGGAAAGTAGAGCGTGCTGTGGGGGTAGAGCCTTTGAAGCTCTTCTATGGCAAGCAGAAGCGTTGCTTTGCTCACCTGATTGTCGTGTGCACCGTCGCGCAGATGTCTTATGGGACTGACGGTGAAGAGTATTTTTAGTGTGGGACGTTGTTGCAACAATGCTTCTATGGTTGCCTGCATTTGCGACACAATTTCATTAACACTCAACAGACTGCGTGTAAACTGCGATTGCGGTACTTTGTGGCAATTGCCCACTATGCGCCCGTTCGTGGCAAGGCGATAGACGTAGGCTGTGCCGAAGGTCAGAATAAGAGTGTCGGTCGAGGCGAGTGCTTCGCCGGCAGTTGTCAATCGTCGGCTGACAGCCTCGATGGCTCCCTCTTTGGTGCGTCTCGAAAAGTCACTATGATGCAGCCAACTGTGCCACATTTCATTGTGGTAGAAAAAAGTGTCATCGTCGCTGTCGAATGACGAGGGTGCAAGAATGTATCTCAATGCTTCGCAAATTGAGAGCGGATTGTATAAAATTCCAAAAGGGTTGAGCTCGACGCGGAATTTACACTCTTGCAATCTGTGGCCGATGTTCTGTGCAAAACACGAGCCCAGCATCATAATTCCGCTTGCGTGTGTTATCTGAAATTCACTTTTTGGTATTTTTACATTGGTCGAAAAAATCATTGTTCTCTCTCTCTCTTTTTTGTGGGCTTATATTTAAACGTCTGACTATGCTCGCAAAAATACTCATTTATCCGATAAACTCCTCGATAATAGCTCTCTTTTTGTGGGCTTGTGGGTAACGCTACATTCTAATTAGCCTCTTTTATCTTTTTGAATGAATGTTTTTGTGTAAACGATTCTCTGTTTTTGAAAAAAAAGTGCTATTTTCGCAAGTTAATGATTATATGGTGCAGTAGATTGCATTTGTTGCGGCGTCGAGGCGTCGGCTGCTTATGGGTCGCTACGCTATCAAAATAATAGAAATGAGAGTAATTGACAGTATAAATTCATCCGAAAAAACAGCTTTTTCGTTCGAGGTGTTGCCTCCCATAAAGGGAACGGGTACAAAGAGGCTTTTCAACTCCATTGACAGATTGATGGAGTTTAACCCAAAATATATAAATATCACGACGCATCACAGCGAGAATATATATGTTGATATGGGCGGTGGGCTTTTCAAGCGCTCCAGAATACGTCGCCGTCCCGGTACTGTGGCTGTGGCGACAGCTATCCATCATCGTTACGGCGTGCCTGTTGTTCCACATATCCTGTGTAACGGGTATTCACTCGAAGAGACCGAGTATGTACTCATCGACCTTCAGTTGTCGGGAATAACAGATATTCTTGTGCTCAGGGGCGACAAGATGAAGGACGATAATAATGCCGAGCCACGCGTCGAGGGGCACGCTCACGCAATTGACCTTCAGCGACAGATTAACCGCTTCAACGAGGGGTTCTTTATCGACGGCTCGTCAATGAAAGAGCGTGGCGAGCGTTTCTCCTACGGAGTAGCCTGCTATCCCGAGAAGCACGAGGAGGCCCCCAATCTTGAGAGTGATATTCAGTGGCTCAAGCAGAAGGTTGACGAGGGTGCCGAGTATGCTGTTACGCAGATGTTCTTCGATAATGAAAAGTATTTCGAGTTTGTGCGTCGTGCACGCGAGGTGGGCATAAACGTCCCCATAATTCCCGGAATAAAGCCCATCTATCGACTCTCGCAACTGAATGTGCTGCCAAAGACTTTCAGTTGCTCTCTTCCCGATGCGCTTGTGGCAGAATTATTGAAGTGCAACGACGATGCAGCTGCCGTCGAGGTGGGGCGCGAGTGGTGTATCAGTCAGTGTCGTGAGCTCATTGCAAAGGGTGTCCCCAGCATACATTTCTATACGCTTAATGCAGTGGATAGTGTATGTCGCATAGCAAAAGAGATTTATTAACAGCGGAACAAAGAGTAGTATGCTATTTGCAGATATTATTGGACAAGAGGCAATAAAAACACAACTCCGACGATGTGTCGATGAGAATCGTTTGGCACACGCCTTACTATTTGCAGGGCCGCGCGGCAATGGCAAGCTGCCATTAGCTGTGGCATTGGCACATTATCTGCTCTGTCGGGGGCGACACGATGGTGATGCGTGCGCAGCCTGTCCCACCTGCACGAAGGTTAATAAACTCATCCACAGCGACCTTCATTTTGTCTTTCCTGTGCTCAAGAAAAAGGGCAGCAGCTCCGATAATAATCCCGTCAGCGACGATTATATGGCGCAGTGGCGCGAACTGCTGATTAGCAATCCTTATATGACGTATGCCGAGTGGTTGGCCAAGATGGGCGTCGAGAATCAGCAACCGATGATATATGAGCGCGAGAGCAGTGAGATTCTGCATAAACTGTCGTTGCAGTCGCGCGAGGGAGGATGGAAAATTGTCATTATCTGGTTGCCCGAGAAGATGCGCGAGGTGTGCTCGAATAAACTGCTCAAGATTATAGAAGAGCCGCCAAAGGATACACTGTTTATTCTCGTCTCCGAGGAACCCGAGGCCATAATCCCCACAATCCTCAGTCGCACGCAGCGCATAGATATTCCCGCAATAGACCCCAAAAGCATTGCCGAGGCTCTTATTCAGCGCTACGGCCTCTCGTCCGAGGATGCGACACGTGTAGCACTGCACAGCGGCGGTAGTTGGGAGAAGGCCGAGGAACATTTGCGCGTTGATAGTGATAAAGAGCAGTATCTCGAACTTTTTATGCAGTTGATGCGTGTGGCCTATGCCCGCAACATACGCGAAATGAAAAAATGGAGCGAACAGGTGGCAGCGCTGGGGCGCGAGCGTCAGAAGCATTTGCTCGACTACTGCCAGCGGATGATACGCGAAAATTTTATTATGAATTTCAGACACAGCGAAATGTTGTCGATGAATGCCGCCGAACATAATTTCTCGGTACGATTCTCGCCTTTTGTCAACGAGAAGAATATCTTTGGAATAATGGAGGAACTCTCCGAGGCTCAGAGGCACATTGAACAGAATGTAAATGCCAAGATGGTCTTTTTTGATATGTCATTGAGAATGATTGTCTTGATTAAGAATAGATAAATTTTATGGAAGATTGTAGATATAAAGACAGTAACCGACGTTCGGGTGTCTGCTGCGAGGGTTGCGGCAAGATGAACGCTCCACTCAACACCTTTGATTGGCTGTGGGGTGTTCCGGGCAACTACGAAGATACAGATATTGTCGAGGTACAGTTTAAAAATACACGTAAGGGGTACTATCGCAACAGCAACGGTATTCCATTGAAGAAAGGCGATATTGTGGCTGTTGAGGCTACTCCCGGACACGATATTGGAACAGTGTCGCTCACAGGAAGGCTTGTGCTGTTGCAGCTCAAAAAAACCCGCCTCACCCCCGAGTCGGAGTTTAAGCGCATATATCGCAAGGCTAAGCCTGTTGATATGGAAAAATTTGCCGAGGCCAAGGCACGCGAGCACGATACAATGATACGCTCGCGTCAGATAGCAAAAGACCTTGAGCTTGATATGAAAATTGGCGACGTCGAGTATCAGGGCGACGGCCTAAAAGCTATCTTCTATTATATTGCCGATAATCGTGTCGATTTCAGGCAGCTAATAAAGGTGCTTGCCGATGTCTTCAGAATAAAAATTGAAATGAAGCAGATTGGCGCCCGTCAAGAGGCGGGACGCATCGGTGGCATTGGCCCTTGTGGTCGCGAGTTGTGTTGTGCCACTTTTACAACAAATTTTGTATCGGTGTCAACGTCGGCTGCACGCTTTCAGGATATTTCACTTAATCCGCAGAAACTGGCGGGACAGTGTGCCAAGCTCAAATGTTGCCTTAACTACGAGATTGACTGTTACGTCGAGGCTTCTAAAGGAATGCCCTCGCGCGATATTGAGTTAGAGACCAAGGATGGCGCATACTATTTCTTCAAGGCTGATATTTTGCGTGGCGAGCTCACCTACTCGACCGATAAACATCTTGCAGCCAATTTGGTAACTATTACAGCCAAGCGTGCAAATGCAGTTATTGAGATGAATAAGAGGGGCGAGCGTCCCGACACGCTTTCGAGCACAGCATCCGAAGAGAAACACTCGGTCGATCTTCTCGAACAAGAGAATATTGCCCGCTTCGATAATACTGCCAAGAAGAAGCGTCGCAAGGGCGGTGGCAAAGAGGGCGATGGGCACGACGAGAACAGACACCACAGTCAGCACAGCCAGCGTCGTCAACAGCCCGAAGGAGCGCCGCGTGCCGAGCGACGTCCCAAAAGACCACGCAACGGTGGCAATCACGCAGGCAACAATGCTAAGAATGAGAACAGCGGCGAGTAGAATAATAAAAAAGTTGTGCATTATAGCCGCAATCTTGTTAATTGCGGCGTGCAACGACTTTTTTCACGAGTACAGGAGCGTGGGTGGGAGCTGGTTACCTTCCGACACGCTCACGTTTGAATATTGCCTGCCCGATGGCGAACATCGACGCTGTGCAGTGGATGTTGAGTTGCGCAGTGGCAGCAACTATCCTTACAAAGAGATTCTTCTGCGTCTCGAATGTGTATCGCGCAGGCTGAAAAAATCCACGGTCGATACACTCGTGTGCGAGCTTTACGACGAAAAAGGCCATCCGTGCGGTACTACAGCAGGTCTTCTGCGGCAGACAAGCTATGCAGCCGATACCATTGATATTGTACCCGGCGATACAATTGAAATAAAAGTATCGCATCTTATGGACGATGCTCCCATTGTGGGGATATTAGATGTCGGAGTCAGACTTTCACACCTCGGTCGGCATCAATTCTAAGGAAACTGAACAGCAGGATAGAGAATCCCAAGAACGACGAGCCACCGTAGCTGAAGAAAGGTAGCGGGATACCGATAACAGGCATAATTCCGAGTACCATTCCTACATTTATAGTAAAGTGAAAGAAAAAGATGGATGCAAGGCAATAGCCATAGACGCGCCCGAAACGGTCGTTCTGTCGCTCGGCCAGCCACATAAGGCGCAGAATAAATGTCGCAAACACCACAAGTACAAAAGCCGAGCCTGTAAATCCCTGCTCCTCGCCAATGGTGCAGAAGATAAAGTCGGTGTCCTGCTCGGGAACATATTTCAGTTTCGTTTGTGTGCCGTTTAAGAATCCCTTACCACTTACTCCTCCCGAGCCTATTGCTATTTTCGATTGGTGTACATTGTAGCCGGCGCCCGATAAATCCTCCTTTAGTCCTAAAAGTACCTCGATGCGCACTCTCTGATGGTCTTGCAGTACATTGTGCATAACATAATCGCACGAGGCATAAAACGCCATAGAACCACCGATGAACAGTACCACCCAAAGGTTGCTCTTCTCCTTTGCCAAGCGCGCCCTCACCAACATATATACAACGCTGAATGCAATGAGCAGATACTGTACTATAATAATGTTGAATGCAATTATATACACTGCAATCCAATAGGCGAGCAATGTGCCTGCGGCGTTGACGGCCAACAGTACAATAAATGTTCTGTCGTGTCGGCAACTGAATTTGAGCATACTCAGGGCAAATATCTGAATAAGAACAAGAACTATATAGTGTCCTGAGGAAATATCAAGGCTGCCGAGGCTCGTCTCGCCGAATCTTATTCCAAGCACAAAATATACCACCGCGCTTATTGCCGTCAGAAGTACAAGCCCTGTCATTCCCTCGCGATACAGCACAAAAAAGAATGATAGATAGACAAGGGCGCTGCCTGTCTCGCGTTGCGATACAATGATGAGCATCGGCAGCAGAAATATTATCACACTCTTTATAAAATCGGCCTTATTCTCAATTTTGTATCCTCGTTTGCTTATAAAACTCGCCAATGCCAATGTGGTGGCAAATTTCATAAATTCGGCCGGTTGCAGACTGAACGAACCGATGGAAATCCACGAACGCGAACCTTTTATATCTTTTGCTATAAATATTGTCAATATGCCTAAGAGCATAAAGAATATATATATAATGTACGACCAATCTTTATAGATTCTTTTGTCGATGCACAGTAGAATTATGCCCATAAACAGCGAGACGCCCATCCACATTGCTTGTTTACCGGTGCGTTCGGTGGGGCTCAGAAACTCGAATATATTGGTGTCTATGTAGCTGTAACTTGCACCACAGATGGCCAACCACCCCATAATGGCCAACGTCAGATAGAGCCCTATTGTCAGCCAGTCAATCTGTTGGAATATGTTACCTCTCTCCCTCTCCATAGTAAATAACTCTGTTCTTTATGTACTCGGCTTTTTCTTTGCTTGCAGTGCTTAGCGTGTCGTTAAGATATTTCTCCATAAGCAGTGAGCCGATGGGCACTCCAAACTCGGCTCCGAATCCTCCATTCTCGACATACACGGCGATGGCAATCTTGGGGTCGTCCTTTGGCGCAAAGCCAATGAATGCCGAGTGGTCTTTACCTCGGTTCTGTGCTGTTCCGGTCTTTCCGCACACCTCAATGCCCGGAATATTAGCGCCACGGCAAGTACCGCTCAGTACAGCCTGTCGCATACCATCGACAACGGCCTCGTAGGCATCGCGTCCGGCCATTGTACTGCGTTTCTCCTTAAACCTCGATGCTATTGTGTCGCCATCGATGCTGCTCACTAAGTGTGGTGCGTAGAATGTGCCTCGGTTGGCTATTGTGGCGCACATATTGGCAATCTGTAGGGGGGTGAGTGTAACCTCGCCTTGTCCTATGGAGATACTTATAACCGTTACTGCGTTCCAATATTTTCCGTAGTGTCTGCTGTAGTATTCTGCATTGGGAATCATTCCTCGTGCCTCGCCCGGAAGGTCGATGCCCAAGCGATAGCCGAATCCCATCGACACCATATAGTCGCGCCAACGGTTCATTGCCTCGGCTGTGCCGCTGTATTTGTTCGATGAGAACATACGCACAAGTCCCCAGCAGAAATAGGCGTTGCACGACGTTGCAATTGAGGGCCCTAAAGGAAGCGGCGAGGGGTGGGCGTGGCATCCGAGCTTGAATTTATTCAATCGGAAGCCTCCTGCGCAGGGGAAACTGGTCTCGGGGGTTATTATGCCCTCTTGCAAGAAGGTGAGTGCTTGTGAGGTTTTAAACGTCGAGCCGGGAGGGTATGTACCCATTACTGCGCGGTTCATCAGTGGCTTACGCTTGTCTTGTGAGAGAATCTTGTGATTCTCGCCTCTTCCTCGTCCAACAAGCAGACGGGGGTCGTACGTTGGTGCTGATACCATACACAGAATTTCGCCCGTAGCAGGCTCGATGGCAACGATGCTGCCTATTTTGTTTTTCATAAGCTCCTCGCCCAGCGCTTGAAGCTCAATGTCGAGCCCTAATCTGAGGTCTTTTCCGGGAGTGGGCATCGTGTCGTATGCTCCGTTAAGATAGTTGCCTTGAATGCGTCCATAGGCGTCGCGCAACAGTATCTCTGTACCCTTTTTACCGCGCAGCATAGTTTCGTACGACGATTCAAGTCCCTGTGTGCCTATATAGTCGCCCCGTGTGTAGTAAGGGTCGTTGTCTATTCTTTTTTGCGACACCTCACCAATATCGCCAAAGAGTGCTCCTGCCGCACCGTAGGTGTATTGTCGTATAGAGCGCTTCTGTATGTAGAAACCGGGGAAACGATACATCCTCTCCTGAAAGCGTGCAAACTCCTCGGCCGAGAGGCGGCTCATAAATACCTGCTCGGTGTAGCTCGAATACCCTCGGCTGCGTCGCAACTTAGTCATTCGGGCAATAAAATCGTCAACAGTGATTCCCAGTGTGTTGCACAGGTCGAGCGTATCGACCCCTCGTATCTCGCGCGGAATAAATGTTATGTCGTAGGCCGGTTGGTTATATACGAGCAGACGACCTTTGCGGTCGTACATAAGGCCGCGGGCGGGGTATATGGTTTTTTTATAAAATGCGTTGCTGTCGGCTTTGTCTTTATACTCGTTGCTTAGTATTTGTAGGTTGAATAGTTGTATAATGTATATAAGAAGCACTGTGATTACAGTGCCACCAAGAACATATTTGCGATTATCGTTGTCGTAGTTCTTCATAGCTGTTTATTTGCGATTGAATAATTCTGTTGCAATAATAAACAGCATAGTCAGGAGTGTGCTACTGCCTATTCCTATGAGCAGAATAAGCGGGTAGCTCACGGTAAAGAGCTCAATTATAAAAATTGCAGTGCATAAGATAAGTAACGACAAGGATGAGTAGATTGAATATTTACCCCATCCGATAGCCGATACCGCCGGGATAAAGTCGTCGGGAGTGCCTTTTTGGACGAGGCTCTCAAGTATATAGGGTCGGGCAAAAGCCAGCAATGTGGCCGCTGCGCTGTGTATGCCGGGGGTGTTCCCGAATATATCGACAAGCAGTCCCATTGCAAATGCCCAAAGCATAATCTCGTTGCGCGATGTGTGGCGCGGCAATTTTAGAATGAAGATAATGTATATATATGCCGTTGCATAGCCGAACAGATGAATACGGCTGAATATCAGTACCTGAGCAAGCGCTGTCAGTATGAAGTTACGCAATCGTGTCAGAAATGCTCCTGTCATTTATTGGGGTATTTTGTTCATCAACTCCTTTAGCTCGTTGTGTCCTTTGTTGCCTACGACAAACACCGAGGTGAGGCTTGCGAAGTTTGTCGATAGTTTCACACGGGCGCGGTAGAACATTCCGTCGGTGGTGCTCTCGACGTTGTCTATTGTCCCCACGGTGATTCCCGCAGGGAATATCTCGGAGTGCCCGCTCGTTACAACCGTGTCGCCGGTCTCGAATTTTGTGTATCGCGGCAGATCGACAAGGTGCGAGTGGCGTGTGTCATTGCCGTCCCATTGCAGCATAGGGACACTTGCTCCCTCGTCGCCTAATATGCGACAGCTTATATTACTCTTGCTGTTGAGTAGCGGCAATACAAGTGAATAGTTGTCCGACGTAAGATAGACGATGCCCACAACTCCTTTGTTACAAAAAACGCCCATTTCTTGCTCAATGCCATCGTTGCTGCCTTTGTCGAGTACGATGAAATTGTTTATCGAGTTTAATGGATTGCTCACTACGTTGGCTGTGTAGAAAGTGTAACCCGAACCAAGGTCGGCGGCTGTTGTATCGTGGGCGAGTGCTTCGCGGTTGCTTAGCTCGGTAATAGTAGCTTTGAGCTCGGTAATTTGGCTCAGCAACTGTGTGTTGTGCTCTTTTAGCTCCTCATTCTCGCTGCGCAACCCAAAATAACCGTCAATCTCGGATATTGTGCTGTAAATGTTACCCGCAGCGTTGTTTGTTGCAGTGAAAAATGCAGCTCGTTGATAGTTGTTGAAATGTATAATAAGCATAAAACTGATTCCTTCGAGCAGAAGCAGAAGGAACCAGTGATTATGCTTTACTAAAAAATTGAGTATCGTCTGCACTTTTTTTGCGCTGTTTGATGTTTATCTCATCAAGAATGGATAGTTGAGATTGTTAAGTGCCAACGCTGTACCCTTTGCCACGCAGTAGAGTGGATTCTCGGCAATGTGGAAGGGAATGTTTATTTTGTCCGAGAGGCGTTTGTCCAATCCGCGTAACAGAGCACCACCACCCGCAAGGAATATTCCATTATGGACAATGTCGGCATAAAGCTCGGGGGGAGTTGCTTCGAGTGCATTTATGATGGCATTCTCGATTTTTATAATTGACTTGTCGATACAGTGGGCAATCTCTTGATAGCATACGGGAACCTCAAGGGGCATCGCTGTTATCTTGTTGGGGCCGTGAACGATATAGTCTTGTGGAGCGTCGTCGCCAAGATCGGTGAGTGCCGAGCCGACGTGTATCTTGATACGCTCGGCCATACGCTCGCTGACACGTACATTGTGCTGACGTCCCATATACTCTTGAATATCGGCTGTAAAGTCGTCGCCGGCAATGCGCAGTGAACCGTTCGATACAATACCACCAAGCGAAATTACGGCAATCTCGGTCGAACCACCGCCTATATCGACAACCATATTGCCCTCGGGTGCTGTAACGTCAAGGCCGATACCTAATGCCGATGCCATAGGCTCGTAGATTAGATATACGTCGCGGCCACCTGCGTGCTCGGCCGAGTCGCGTACGGCACGAAGCTCGACCTCGGTCGAGCCGTATGGCACGCCGATAACCATTCTCAAAGAGGGGGTGAAGAATTTACTACCCATATTTACTTTCTCGATGAGGCCGCGCATCATCTGCTCACAGGCGTTGAAGTCGGCAATCACACCGTCGCGTAAGGGGCGTATGGTTTGTATGTTGGGGTTGACTTTCTCGTGCATCTGCTTGGCACGCTCGCCAACGGCAATCATCTTTTTTGTGCTGTTGTCAAGGGCTACCACCGAGGGCTCGTCAACTACAATCTTGCCATTGTAGGTGATGATGGTGTTGGCGGTGCCAAGGTCGATGGCAACATCTTGTGTGAATGAAAAAATACCCATTAGTTGTTTTAATCTCTTTTGCTGTTAAACGAAAAAGCGGGACGCCTGTCGCAGGTGGGTCCCTTGATGCTTTATTAGTGCTTAAAATGACGGAATCCGGTAGTTACCATAGATACGCCGTTTGCGTCGCAGTAGTCAACCGATTCTTTGTCTCTTATCGAGCCGCCCGGATGAATAACTGCTGTTACTCCTGCCTCGTGAGCAATCTGTACACAGTCGGGGAAGGGGAAGAATGCGTCGCTGGCCATCACAGCACCCTGAAGCGAGAATCCGAATGTACCGGCCTTCTCAATTGCGTGGCGCAATGAATCGACGCGCGAGGTCTGTCCCACACCGCTTGCAATAAGTTGCTTGCCTTTGGCAAGGACAATTGCGTTGCTCTTGCTGTGCTTGACAATTTTGTTGGCAAAGAGCATATCCTCAATCTCTTGGGCCGAAGGCTCGGCTTTTGATACGGTTTTAAGCTCCTCGGGTGTCTCGACCTTGGCATCGCGCTCTTGTACAAGCACGCCGTTGAGTACACTGCGGAAAGTTTGTGCGGGCATATCTGTTGCTTTGTGCACAAGGATTATGCGGTTCTTCTTTTGTGTAAGAACCTCAAGAGCGTCCATATCATAGTCAGGGGCAATGATTACCTCGAAGAAAATCTCGTTGATGGCCTCGGCAGTAGCTTTGTCGATGGCTGCATTTGCTATAAGTACACCGCCAAAAGCCGATACGGGGTCGCCTGCAAGGGCTGCCTGCCAAGCCTCAAGGATGGTGGGGCGCGATGCAAGGCCGCAAGCGTTGTTGTGCTTAAGGATGGCAAATGTTGTCTCACCGGCAAAGTCGTGTATAAGCTCCACTGCTGCGTGAATATCAAGCAGGTTGTTGTACGAAATTTCTTTTCCGTGAATCTGGTTGAAAATCTTTCCAAAGTCGCCGAAGAATGCGCCTCTTTGGTGGGGATTCTCGCCGTAGCGCAGGCTCATAGGACAATCCTTGGCATAGCGGAATGCACTCTGCTCC
Source organism: uncultured Bacteroidaceae bacterium (assembly GCA_964470845.1). Lineage (GTDB taxonomy): Bacteria > Bacteroidota > Bacteroidia > Bacteroidales > Bacteroidaceae > HGM04593. The sequence goes on from CAYYEL010000018.1 coordinate 21,981, forward strand.
TCGCCGTTGAAGTAATTGAAGATGGCCGAGTCGTACGACGACGAAACGGCAAAAGCCTCGCGTGCAAAGAAACGACGCTCTTCGAGTGTAGTCTCGGCACCGCTGTTTTTGAGGATGTCGAGCAGGGGTTGATATTGTCCTTTGCTTGCAACAATTACAACGTCGTTGAAATTCTTTGCAGCGGCGCGGATAAGCGAAATTCCGCCTATATCAATCTTCTCGATAATGTCAGCCTCGGGAGCTCCCGAAGCAACAGTCTGCTCAAAGGGGTAGAGGTCAACAATGACAAGGTCAATCTCGGGAATCTCATACTCGGCCATCTGCTGCTGGTCTTTATCGAGCTCGCGACGGCCTAAAATACCACCAAATACTTTGGGGTGCAGGGTCTTTACGCGACCGCCCAAGATTGAGGGGTAGCCGGTGAGGCTCTCTACTGCTGTGCAGGGGATGTTAAGCGATTCGATGAATTGCTGTGTTCCGCCTGTTGAGATGAGTTGTACGCCCTCGGCGTGCAGAAGTCTGATAATTTCGTCCAATCCGTCTTTGTGGAAAACGGAAACCAATGCCGATTTAATTCTCTTTGTTGACATAGTTTTTATATTTTAAATTTATTTATATTTGTGTATTGTGTTGATTGTCAAGGGGCTGCGAGAGTTTTAAACGCTGCCCCTCTATTTTTTCGCGAAGATAGTGTTTTTTTGCCGATTATGCACTATAAAAATCTCGCTATTTTGCCGATGAAATGAATATTTTTTTGTGAATTGTTGTTAAGGTCTGATGTGCGCTGTCAAAAATATCTTTTGTGTGATAAAAAACGGCATCTTTCCCAAATTGAAAAGATGCCGTTTTTTATATTTACTCTGTCTTAAGATGGTCGATGTTGTAGTGCAGGCCTCGGCTCTCTTGGCGCTCAATGGCTTGTCGCATAATAAGATAGCCTACGTTTATTATGTTGCGCAGCTCGCACAACTCGCGGCTTATGACGCTCTGCTTGAAGAGTTCCTCGGTCTCCTCGTACAGAAGGTCGAGGCGTTGCCAAGCACGTCGCAGACGTAGGTCGGTGCGCACAATGCCCACGTATGTACTCATTATCTGTCCCACTTCTTTGGCATCTTGCGAAATAAGTACCATTTCTTCGTTCATTTTTGTGCCTTCGTCGTTCCACAGGGGGATTGTTTCGTTGAATGTATAATCCTTGAATCGCTCAAGCGAATGCTTGGCAGCTGCGTCGGCATATACTACGGCCTCTATTAGGGAGTTGCTGGCCAGACGGTTACCACCGTGCAGGCCTGTGCACGAACATTCGCCAACGGCATATAGTCGGTGTATGCTCGATTGTGCATTAAGGTCAACCTTTATTCCTCCACACAGATAGTGGGCGGCGGGGGCGACGGGGATATAATCTTTTGTAATATCTATGCCCAATGAGAGGCACTTCTCGTATATGTTGGGGAAGTGTCGTTTGGTCTCCTCGGGGTCTTTGTGGGTAACGTCGAGATAGACGTGGTCGTCGCCGCGCTGTTTCATTTCGTTGTCTATGGCGCGTGCCACAATGTCGCGTGGCGCAAGTGATAGACGCTCGTCATATTTGTGCATAAACTCCTTGCCGTCGAGTGTGCGCAACACGCCTCCGTAGCCGCGCATAGCCTCAGTGATGAGAAACGAGGGGCGGTCGCCGGGGTTATAGAGCGCAGTAGGGTGGAATTGTACAAATTCCATATCTTTTACAGTGCCTTTAGCACGATAGACCATTGCAATGCCGTCGCCCGTCGCCACAAGAGGATTTGTGGTGGTTTTATAGACGGCACCGCAGCCTCCTGTTGCCATCAGTGTTACCCGGCTGAGGAACGTGTGCACCTCGTTTGTGGCAATGTCGAGGACGTAGGCTCCGTAGCACTCTATGTCGGGTGTCTGACGGGTAACTGTTACGCCCAAATGGTGCTGTGTGAGTATTTCGATGGCAAAGTGATTGTCGAATATTGTGATGTTGGGGTGGTTGCGCAGTGCGCGTATGAGCGACTTTTGAATCTCGGCGCCGGTGCTGTCGGCGTGGTGCAGGATACGAAACTCGGAGTGGCCGCCCTCGCGGTGAAGGTCGAACTTGCCGTCGGGTTGTCTGTCAAATTCCACTCCCCAATCTATGAGCTGCTGAATCTGAGCAGGTGCTTCACGCACAACCTTTTCAACTGCCGCACTGTCGCTTATGTGGTCGCCGGCAATCATTGTATCTTCAATGTGCTTGTCGAAATTATCGACCAAAAGGTTGGTTACCGAGGCTATTCCTCCTTGTGCAAAATAGGTGTTTGCATCTTCAAGCGTTGTCTTACAGATGAGGGCGACGCTGCCTTTGTGCGCTACTTTTAGCGCGTAACTCATTCCGGCAATTCCGGAACCGATAACTAAAAAATCGAATCTTTTTACCATAATTCGCAGTGATTGATTTTATGCGAGAAAATGATTGTCGGGCGCTAAGTTACAAAAAATGTGAAGAAAAATAGTTTCTTGCCGTTTTTTTCGACAAATATTGGTTAGTTTTGTTGCGTTTTTCTCAAATATCGAGTATGCTGCTTAGGTTTTTTGTTACGATATTATCGTTTTTTGCTCTTGTGGCAAGCGTCGAGGCTCAGACGCTTGCACAGCGCATTGAGGCTCTTTTGTGCGATAATCTGTTTGTGGATAGTGATGTGTCGCTTGCGGTGTATGATCTTGACGATGATACTCTGCTTTTTGAGCACAGGGCTCAGAAACTGTGTCGTCCCGCCTCGGTAACAAAAATCGTTACGGCAACAGTAGCGCTTGCTCGTTTGGGATGCGATTATATGGTTGATACCCATCTGTGGAGCGAGGATAATGCCTCGGGCGGGAGGAATGTTTATGTTCAAGGAAACATCGACCCTCTTTTCGATGAGGCCGACCTTATGTCGTTGGTTGCCTCGTTGCCCTCGGGGACGAGAATAGACACGCTCATTGCCGACTGTACATTTATGGACTCGGTCTATTGGGGGCCCGGATGGTCGTGGGACGATACTCCATGGGAGTTTCAGCCCTATATCTCGCCGCTTATGTTGTGCGGAGGAACGGTGCAGGTGAGTGTAAGCCCATCCGAAAGAGGCGGGCAGCCTTTTGTCGAGTGTTCTCCGCAATCCACCTTTTATACTATTGTCAACGAGGCTGTCAGCCACGGTGGCAGGGGCGAGAAGCTTACCATCCTGCGCGATTGGCTCGATGGGACAAATGTCATACGCATAAAAGGCGATTGCAACAAGACAAGGAGCGAGAAGATGAATCTGCTACCTTCGTATGCCTATTTTATGACAGTGCTGGGCGAGCGTCTCTCGGCTGCGGGTGTTACGGTGGGGTGCGTTGCTTATAATAAGGCTGTGCCGCAATCGGCGAGGCTGCTCTGTACGGTGCGTCGGCCCATTGCCGAGATTGTGGGCGAGGCGCTTATGGAGAGTAATAATCTTTGTGCCGAGGCACTCAGTTATCATCTTGGCGCTCTCTATGGTAAACGTCCTGTGAGGCAAGAGATGGGCCCAAAGATTATGCGAGGTTTTCTCGACTATAAGATAAAAGCACCCGAGCAGTATCATATTGCCGACGGTTCGGGGTTGTCGTTATACACCTATCTTTCGGCCGATATTATATTGCAGACGCTCAAGCTGGCCTATAATGATAAGAATATATATAATACGATGATTGCTTCGCTGCCCCTCTCGGGTATTAGTGGTACAATGAAGAATCGCACGAAAGGAGCTGTTGCCTATAAAAAGATATATGCAAAGACGGGTACGGTAAAGGGGGTGTGTACATTGGCCGGCTATGCAGTAGCAGGTAATGGGCACACGTTGGCCTTTGTTATTCTTAATCAGGGCTCAATGAGTGCATCGACGGTGCGCCGTTGGCAAGATAAGGTGTGCGAGGCTCTGTGTCGATAGGGTAAGAATGGGTTATATATTGTTTGATACATTTGATTAAGTATATTAATTTGGTGTAATTTAATTGTATATTTGCTGTAAACAGCGAATATATACTGCACTCGTTTTGAAAAACATTCAAGTAAACTTGATGTTTCTCGCTCGTTTGTTCGTATATTTGTAAAATGAAAATTTAAATGATAAATATGACTAAATAATAACGCAGTATTTTGGAAACTGTTTGAATTTATATTGCGGAATTTTTATAGAGCAAAAGTGGAGAAACGTACGGTTTCTGTAAGAAAAATAATTCTTGGAAATTCAAATAGCTTCTTAATACAAACATAAATAATAGCGAGCAATAACTATTCTCTAAAATCTGAAAACCGCCAATTTGAAGCCGCAGAGAATAAGTCGAAATTGTTCACACCTTGTGGTGTGGGCTGTTTTGTGCTTATTCGTGGCAAGGTTACTTGGCGGTTTCCGAGGTTTTGGATAAGTAAATACAAATGGCCTGTACCACTTTTTTATGCACATAGGAGAATTGATAAAAGCACGGCTAACCTCTATGGAAAGAACTCCCGGATGGTTGGCCAAGAAAATAAACTGCGACAGGACGAATGTCTATAAAATATTCCAACGTCCAAGTATTGATACCGAGTTGTTGAGCCGTATCTCAAAAGCGTTGGATTATGATTTCTTCTTGGAACTGTCGAGCTCTTGTAAATCGGATAGTGAAAATAAGGCTACAAATGTGTGATTTATATTCACGCTTTTTTGTAGTCGTATTTTTTTTAAAAGGACTTCTTTTGCAAAAAAACATTGTTTAACAATTTAAAATTATTTTTTATGAAAAAGAGTCTGTTTTTGGTAATGCTTAGCATTATGTCTTTCGTTGGATTACAAGCACAGGAGAAAGTTGCTGTTGATGGAAACACAAAGAGTTATACAACAGCAAGTGATTATTATGTAGGTTGGAACGGTAATAGTGAAATACTTAGTCTCAACTTTGGAGGCGACTCCGGCAAATATGGTTATTTTACCTTTGGTATGAATTACGGTTTTGGAGACTTTTCTGTTTATGAGGGTTACATAGGATTCGGTCTTCAAAAAAGATATTTTATTGATAATACATTTTTGATTCAAGCTAAACTATTTCCCTACATCGGCTATGGCTCGTATGAAGAGGAAAGCGATTTTTTATGGGGTGCTATTGCACAGTTCGACCTCGGTCTGAAACTCTTTACAACTAAAAAAGGAAATGATTGTTACGTTACCGTTGGTTATATGATAAGTGCTCCCGAACTTGAAACTGAGGGTATGTTCGATAATGGAAGTTGGAGGCTTGGATTGACAATGGCTTTCTGATAATCCTATTTTAATTAGGTTGTGCACTTGTTATGATAATGAATGATTAAGGAAACTTATTATGAAAGAGTATAAGAGACTGTTTTTAACTTTATCTATAATGCTAACGATGCTCTCTTGTCTTAGTTTGGTCTCTTGCAGTAGCGACGACGATGATGAGGGTAGTACATATTCATCGGTAACAACAGGTACTTGGTATTTGGTGTCTTGGGATGGAAATAGCTGTGATTGGGGAGAGTATTTGAGATTCTCGGGAAAGACAATGTATTGGAACAATAGAATGGGAGGCGAGAATACAAAATACACATTTAAGAATACCTCTACCGGCTTTTATTGCACCTCCGAGGATGACGGTGATTATACATTTATTGTCTCAAGTATTGGTTCTAATAGGATGCTTACGCTTTCGGATGATGATATTCTAAGAGAATGGAGAAGGTAGTTATAAGAAACTACTAATAAGACTTATAGTGATAAAGTTTCCCGCCATTGATTCTTGTGTCAATGGCGGGAAATTTTATTGGTTGTGTGTGAAATATAGTTTATTTAAGCGCTTTTATATTACGCATCAACTGCTCGTATCCGCACCGCTCGACGGCACTGTCGGCAAAGAGCTCCTCGTATTTTTCGGCCGATAGATTGTACCAATCTTCGTCGTGCATTGCAAGCAGGCTCTCTTTAGCCCAAAAGTCGGCTGTCTTGGTGCTTGTGGCATCTTTATTATGCGGGCACGATGCTTGGCAACGGTCGCAGCCATAAAAGCAATTTCCAACCTTTTCACCGATGTTTTTCGGGAACTCACCCCTGTGCTCTATGGTAAGATACGAGAGGCAGCGTCGTGCGTCGAATCCATCGACACTCAAGGCTCCTGTGGGGCAGGCTTTTATGCAGCGGTTGCACTCTTGGCAGGGGTCGGATTCTATGGGGGTGCCATATTGCAGCTCGGCGTCAATCAATAATTCGCCTAAGAAAAAGTGTGTTCCTGCCCCGGGAATAATAAGTTGGTGGTTTTTACCTATCACTCCAATTCCTGCGCGTGCGGCCCAATAGCGTTCAAGGATGGGGGCTGTGTCGCAGAAAGCGCGTCCTTGTGTGGGGTGCTGCTCGTTTATGCGTTTAAGCAGTGTAAAGAGTTTATCTTTTACAACCTTGTGATAGTCTCGGCCAAGAGCGTAGCGCGACAGATGCAGTCGCCCTCGTATAATGTCTTGCTCGCGCGGGTAGTAGTTTAGTGCCACAGACACTATGCTGCGGCAGCCGGGCACAAGCTCGCGTGGGTCGAGCCGCTTCTCGCGGTTGCGTTCAAGGTAGCTCATTGTTCCTTCGTTGCCTTCGGCTATCCAGCGGTTGAAACTCTCGGCTGTTTGGGGTGCGACTGCATCGGCTTTTGCAATACCGCACACAGCAAAGCCGAGGCTTGCGGCCTCGGCTTTTATGAATTGTGTCAGTTCCTCTTTCGTCATTGTCTCATTCAAATATTTTAAACTCGTATCCCTGCTCCTGAAGCCAGTCTATTGCTCGTGGCAGTGCGTAGCGCAGGTTGCTCTCGCTGCGCATAGAGTCGTGGAATGTTATTATTGAGCCGTTGCGCGTGTAACGCTTGACATTGGCAAGTACATCCTCGCCATACAAGCGGAAACTATAATCGCGTGTAACAAGATCCCACATTACAAACTGATAGCGTTTGCTCAGTTCGCGATATTGTGCTGTGCGCAACAATCCGTGTGGAGGACGGAAAAGGTTGCTGTGTATGAATGCGTCGGCCTGATCGACATTCTCGATGTATTCCTCGGTCGAGGTAAAGAGGCCTTTCAGATGGTTGTATGTGTGGTTGCCTACGCGATGCCCGCTCTCGACAACCTGCATAAACTCTTGTGAGAATTTATGCACATTGTCGCCAACCATAAAAAAGGTTGCTTTTATTCCGTTCCTCTCCAGAAGGTCAACCACCCACGGGGTAATTACGGGTATCGGCCCGTCGTCAAAGGTCAGATAAACGGCCTTTTCATCGGGGTTCATACGCCACAGAGCCTTGGGGTAGAGGTTGCGGAGGAATGTCGGTACTTGTTCTATGAACATAAGCGTTTTTTACCTGCGGTTACGTATCTTGTTGAACAAGTTTTCAAACTCTTGGTCGTATTTTACAGCAAGGTCGTTATACTCCTTGCCGCCTTTCTTAAGCGTCTCGACTACACTTTGCAGACACATTATGTTCATTCTTATACTGTTGAGCGTTCTTGGGAATGAACGGTCGTTCATTGAGGCGTACCAATTGAGGTACTCGACCTGTTCGTCGGCAATGCTTTTGAGTGTCTCGATGGCCTTATCTTTCAGGCCCAGAGCCATATAGGTTTGTCCTATCTCTAATCCGCTGAAGAATTCGTGGCCTACAATTGAGGTGGGTAACTCTCGCTCGGCAAGGTTCAGCACGTTCAGAGCTTTCTCGTATTTACCTTCGAGGCACAGCTGCGATGCCAGTGAGGCCAGCAGACGTCGATGGGTGTATATCATACGTTGGATGGTTTCATCTACGTAGTAGTCGGGATTGTCTTTCAGGCCTCCATATTTGAAACGCTCCATTACATTGTGGTAGAAACGCTCGGTGTCGGCAACATATATCTCGTCTATGGAGCTGTTGCTGCTGTATCCAAGCTCTTTCCAATTGAATGGGGTGATACGGTAGGCCAGTCCCTCTTGTACGAAAAAGTCGCTCAGAGTGTGAAGATAGTTGCTCTTACCCACTGTCATTGACATATAGATGGGACGCTCCCAATTTGCGCCGGCAAGCATTTCGAGCAGCATAAGGTCGTGGCGGTACAGACGCTCGCGTCCGGTGAGCGGAATTTTCATATATTGAGGCATTGAGTCGATGTACTCCTCGGGGATAATCATTCCCGAGCGCAGGACTGCCTCGCGGTCAATCTTCAGATAAAGGGTGTCGGTGGGTATAAGATGGAATGCGTCGTTCTTTGAGCGTACCCAATATTTCATAATATTTTGTATCTCAAAAGGATTTTCGCCCCATCTTTTCTTGCTCTCTTCGGGGTGTTCACGATAGAGGGCGAGAATTTTCTCTTTGTACTCGGGAACAATGTGCACCGCCTCGTTGCTGTTTCCTGCATAGTCTATTCTGTCCCAGCTTATGGGAATAGAGGGTGAGTCGTAGGCCGGACGGCGCATCTGGTCGATGTACCAGTCGGTCTTCAAATATGAGAGGTTGCACACGCGCGAGTCGGTGCGTACTCCCTCGACCTCTTGATTGTACCACAGGGGGAATGTGTCGTTGTCGCCACAGGTGAATATTATCGGGTTACCATCCTGTGGCATACTGTTTAGATAATTCTGTCCAAAGTCGCGACAGGCGTAACGTCCGCTGCGATTGTGGTCGTCCCACGTTTGCGATACCATCTGCACGGGTATCAATAAACAGACTGTGGCAACGGCTGCGCTTACTGCAACATTATTCTTGCGCAGAAACTCTGTTATTGCCGCCACGCCCATTCCTATCCAAATGGCAAAGGCATAGAACGAACCTGCATAGGCGTAGTCGCGCTCGCGCGGTTGCAACGGCGTCTGGTTCAGATAGAGCACAATGGCAATACCTGTCATAAAGAATAGGAAAAATACCACCCAGAATTGTTGTATGCCGCTCTTTTGTTTGCGCAACTGCCACATAATGCCCAAAATGCCAAGAATAAGCGGGAGAGCAAAATATACATTGCGACCCTTATTCTCTTTTAAGGCGGTAGGGATATTGTCGATGTCGCCAATCAAAATATTGTCTATGAATGATATTCCTGTAATCCAGTTGCCCTTATCAATATCGCCGTGTCCTTGGATGTCATTCTGTCGGCCGACGAAATTCCACAGGAAGTATCTCCAATACATATAATTCAGCTGGTAGTTTATGAAGAATTTTATGTTGTCGAGCTGTGTGGGCATTACAACATCTATTGTCTCTCCGCCCACACGATATTTTATGTGCTTGCCTTTAATTCCGCCTACCCAATCGTCGTACAGATTTATTTTGTTTGCACCGTATGCCGAGTGCTCCTTGCTGTACATACGGGGGAATAGCATATTCTGTGCATATTTTACATCGAATTTATGTCCTAAAAGCTCGTACGAGTCTTTCTCGTCGGCCGATGCTTTCTCTTTGGGGGCGTATATGGGTGCACCATCGACAGTTTCGGCGCGGTAGCCGTTGTTTGTGCGTATGTAGTTGTATTCCGAGCTGTAAGCAGGGCCATAGAACAGGGGACGGTCGCCATATTGCTCGCGGCCCAGATACGAACCCAATGCAAAAATATCCTCGGGGGAATTTTGATCCATCGGTGTGTTGGCTGCCGAACGTATCACAATTACTGCATACGACGAGTAGCCCAACATTATGAGCAACATACACAAAAGCGAGGTGTTCAGCAGGCGAAGGTTCAGCAGATATTTCTCCTTAACCTTGACAAAGAGCAAATATGTAAGTACGGCAAGCGCTGCTATTCCAAGCACAATGCTCATCGTTCCGTAGCCGTAGAAAGGAATACCCAACAGGCCCACGGCTGCAACAAAAGCAATTGCAATATTGCGTCGGTTGTTTCCGCGCTCACTCTCGATGAGCCCCCAAATGAGCATTCCGAAGAGCAGTAACAGATAGATGATAAGGCCGGTGTTAAATGGTAATCCGAGTGTGTTTACAAACAGAAGCTCGAACCATCCACCCACTTTTACTACACCGGGCACAATGCCGTAGAGCACGGCTGCCACTAAAACAGCCGATACAACGAGCGCCATAAGTGCACCTTTGAAACTTGCATCAGGCTTCTTCTTGAAATAGACTACAAGCACTATTGCCGGGATACACAGCAGGTTCAGCAGGTGTACGCCGATTGAGAGGCCCACAAGATAGGCTATCAGCACCAGCCAACGGTCGCTGTGAGGCGCGTCGGCCTGCTCTTCCCATTTGAGAATAAGCCAAAATACCACTGCTGTGAACAGCGATGAGTAACCATAAACTTCGCCCTCGACAGCGCTGAACCAATAAGTGTCGCTCCACGTGTAGGCAAGCGCACCTACAAGTCCCGAGCCTAAAATGGTGATAATCTGCGCGTTGGTAATTTCTGTCGCGCCGGGTGCCACCAATTTACGGGTAAGATGGGTGATGCTCCAAAAAAGGAACATAATACCTGCTGCACTCAGTATAGCCGACATAATATTTACCATAAAGGCAACCTTGTCGGGTGCTACCAACGACGAAAATAGATTCGCCGTGAGCATAAAAAATGGTGCACCGGGGGGGTGTCCCACCTCAAGTTTGTTACCGGAGAGAATAAACTCGGGACAGTCCCAGAAACTTGCGGTCGGCTCCACAGTGAGGCAATAGGTTACAGCCGCAATGATGAATGTGAGCCATCCGAAGGTGTTGTTTAAGATTTTGTATCGCTTCATTTATCTTGAATAGTTTGTTTGCTTTTTGGGCAGGGGCTCTTATCTGTTGATAATGAGTAACCCGTAAAAACGTGCAAAGTTAGCTATTCGCAGGGAAATGAACAAGATATTGGTCGAAAATAGTGTTAATAATGTGGAAAACAGTTTGTCTGCAGAGTCAACCAGCAAGTGCAACATTACGAAATAAATTTGTAAAAGCAC
>CAYYEL010000019.1:0-32036 GCA_964470845.1 uncultured Bacteroidaceae bacterium
TGCACTCGCTTTAAAAAACACTAAAGTGAACTTTGTGTTTTTTGCTCGTTTGTTCATATCTTTGCTGTATAAAACATCAATGGATTTTTATTATAGCGGGCGTAAAATTGAGAATTTTATAGTAAGTTTGCGCTGAAGAGTGAACGATTGGATAATGTAGATAAGGGTATGATAGAGAGTTTAAGTGGAATAGTCCTGCGCACTATCAAACATAATGACAGTCTTATGGTTGCCGATATTCTGACGCAACAGCACGGTAGGATGTCGTTTCTTGTGCCAATGTCGAGGGGGCGTCGCTCGGGGGTGCGTAATGTGCTTTTCCAACCTTTGTCGATGCTCTCTTTCTCGGCACCCGTGGGGCGCAGGGGGCTTGCTCGTCTTTCCGAGGTTCAGCCTTATTTTCTTTATTCGTCTATCCCGTATGATGTTTATAAGTCGGCGATTGCGCTTTATTTGTCCGAGTTTTTGTGTGCTGTGCTGCGCGAGGAGGGCGAGAATGAGGCGCTTTTTGCCTATCTCGATTATGCGTTCAGTTGGCTCGACGAGGCACGCGAGGGTTACAGCGATTTTCACATTGTGTTTCTTTTGCAGCTTACTCGATATATTGGTATTTTCCCGAATGTCGAGGGGGCGCGTAAGGGGAGTTATTTTGACCTTGCTGCCGGGTGTATTGTGAATGAGCATCCGTTGCACGGACAGTATCTTACGCCCGATGATACTGCCAATTTTATAGAGCTTTTGGGTGTGGGGTTCGATGCTATGAGCAGTATGGCGCTTAACAGAAGGGCGCGAGGCCAGTACCTCGCGCTCATAGATAATTATTATCGTCTGCACGTTCCCGATTTTCCTCGTCTGAAATCGGCCGAGGTGCTCAGGGAGCTTTTCAATTGATTATGGCTCAGGCAAGCAGTCTTTTTACTATTGTCGAGATTACTCGGCCATCGGCTTTTCCTGCAAGCTGTTTGGTGGCAACGCCCATCACTTTGCCCATCTCTTGAGGGGTGCTTGCTCCAAGCTCGGTGATGATGGCTTTAAGGGCTGCTTCAATCTCGGCCTCGCTCATTTGCGCAGGGAGGTATTTTTCCATCACTGCAACTTGTGCAAACTCTTCCTCGGCAAGGTCGGTGCGTCCTTGGCTCTGATAGAGTGTGGCCGACTCGCGTCCTTGCTTGACGAGTTTTTGAATTATTTTGATGGCGGCATCGTCGCTCACTGTGTCGCCTGCTCCGGGGGCTGTTTTTGCTTCGAGGAGCACTTTCTTTATGTTGCGCAGTGTGGCAAGGGCTACCTTGTCCTTGGCTTTCATTGCCTCTTTTATGTCGTTGCTTATTTTTTCGTACATTTCCATAATTCTGTTTTTTTTGTGGTTATTCTATATTTTCATTTTCGACGGGGCTGCTTTGGGTGGCGGGCTCGTCTGTTTCGGCGTTGACTGTGTTGTTGCTATTCTCGTCGGCCATTGCTTTTGATGCCTCGGCATAAGCGCGGAAGGACGATTTTAGCAGTTCAAGGTCGCGTGTGCTTCTCTTGTATGTGGGTGAGTTGTCTATTGCGTTTATAAAGTCTTCGTCGTGTATCTCGTCGCCGCTGAAGATATATACTTTGTGCTCTTGTTTGTAGAAGGCTTGTGCCATCTTTTGCAGGCGTTCGTCTTCTTCGCGCTTTTTCTCTTTTTCTTCGTTGGTGAGTTGCTCCTCGGCTTCTATTATGGGTTCCATTCCCGGAATGTTTTTCATTCCGAATCCTGTGGCAAGTACTGTTACTTTTACTTTGTTCTCGTCGAGCGAGGGGTCTTTGCTCACTCCCCATATTACCTCGATGTTCTCGTCGGTAAATTGTTTCATAAAGGTATCTACCTCTTCGAGTTCTACTACCTTCATCGGGGTATTGGGGTTGTAGTAGATGTTGAATAGGATTTTTTTCGACTTGTAGATGTCGTTGTCGTTGAGCAGTGGCGAGTGGAGTGCTTTGTGGAATGCGTTGGCTACTCGCTGGTCGCCCGAATCGATGCCGTAGCTCATTATGGCAACGCCTCCGTTGTGGAGTACTTTTTTTACATCGCGGAAGTCGAGGTTTATTTTGCCTCGTGCGGTGATAATTTCGGCGATGCTTTTTGTGGCTGTGGTGAGCACTTCATCTACTTTGAGGAATCCGTCCTCGATGTCAAGCTCGGGGTAGATGTTGAGCAGTCGCTGGTTGTTTATTACCAAGAGTGCATCGACGTGTTTGGCTATCTCGGTAACGCCTTTGAGTGCTTGCTTGATTTTTCCGCCAAGCTCGAAACGGAAGGGGATTGTTACAATGCCTATGGTGAGCATTCCTTTGGCTCTTGCAATTTCGGCTACTACGGGGGCTGCTCCTGTACCTGTTCCGCCGCCCATTCCTGCTGTTACAAAGACCATTTTTGTGCCGTCGTCGAATAGTTGCTCTATCTGTTCGCGATTTTCGAGCGCGGCGGCGCGCGCAACGGCGGGGTCGTTACCTGCTCCGAGGCCTTCGGTGGTTTTTATTCCTAATTGTACTTTTACGGGGATGGGTGAGTTGTTCAGGGCTTGAATGTCGGTGTTGCAGATGGCAAATGAGACGTTGTGAACACCCTCGCGGTACATATTCTGTACTGCATTGCTGCCTCCGCCTCCTACGCCTATGATTTTTATTATTCGTGGGGCGTCGGTGGGTACGTTGAATCGGTCTATTATTTGTGCGTTCTCAGAGGATGTGTTGAACGGTAATATATTGTTGTTCTCTTCGTTCATAGTGGTATCTCTTTTGTTAGTCTCTATCTGTTATATTGTCCTCCTCGTCGGTGGTGGCGTTGTTTACAAAGTCGGTGAGCCAATTGGGGAGTTTGAGCTTGCTCTTTTTGGGCTTGTCTTTTTCCTTGGGTTTGGCCTCGGGGATGGGGTCGCTCTTCTCGGGCTCGTCTGTGGTGGGCTCGACGGGTGTTTTGTTCCCTTGGTCGGCTGTTGATGCTGAGGGTGTGTCGATGGGGCCGAAAAGGTCGCTCTGGTACTGTTGGGGGGTGGGCTTTACGGGTTCGTTGCAGCAATTTTCTTTGCCGTTCTCCAAAAGGCCGTAGAGCGTGGGGGTGATTGCTCCTTTTGCAAGGCTTAGCTTGTCGTCGCAGATGTAGTTGTAGGGCTCTTCTTCGGCCATTTTTATTTTGAAGCAGGGGAGGCACTCTTCTATGAGGCTGTCGATGTTCTTTAATTTGGCTCCTCCGCCTGTAAATACTATGTTGGTTATTTTTGTCTCGGCCTCTTCTATCTGATGTTTTACATTCAGTAGTATTTCGGACATTCGGGCTGCGATTATATGATCGACAAGCTCGGTGGCGATGGCGCTGTTGTCGTCGTCGGTCGAGTGGTAGCCTTTGAAGATTTTCATCTGCTCGGCTTCTTTGTAGGGTATCTGCTCGGCGCACAGGTCGCGTGTTACGTTGTTGCTGCCCAGAGGTATTACTGCTAATTTGCGCAGTAGCTTACTCGAATATATTGCCACTGTTGTTGTGTCGGCGCCAATATTTATAAGGGCTGCGCCGCTGCTGCGCTCTTCGTCGCTCAGTAGAATGCCGGCTTCAAGGATTATGGCGTTGAAACTGTCAACGATTTTTATTTTTGAGATGCTGAAACTCTCTTCCAACTGTTTCATATACTGCTCGCGCAGGAGTATATTCTGGTAGTTGCACTCGATGCGGCGGGTGGGAGTGCCCATGGGGCTGAGGCTTGAGTCGCCGTTGAGGCGACATTCGAGCGGAAGTACCTGCACTCTTTGAAAGCCTGCGGGGACGTTGAAGAGACGGTCGTTTTCGAGCGACATTTTTTCGATAATCTCTTGTGTGATTTTGGTGTATTCGCTAAACTCGCGTACTACGCTCGATTGACGGGTGTGCATTGATAGTCCACCGAATGCAACGTAGGCCTTGTCTATACATACGTTGTCGAGTGAGCTCTCAAGGCGGTTGATAAGGCTGTTGAGGCTCTTGCCTGTCTCATCTACATTGCGTACCACTCCTTTGGAGACGAAACTGCTTACCGACTCGTTGGCGTAGGCGAGAATTTTTATGCCTGAATAGGTTTGCAGACCTACTGCGCCCGATATTTTGGATGAGCCAATTTCTATTGCTACTATATAATTGTTTGTTGCCATATATGGTTATTTTTTTGTTCCTATTACCTTGTTCTTAAATTCTATATTCAGTTTTTTGTATTTGTTCCAGCCTATCTCGTTGAGGCCGTCTTTGTAGAATTTTATTAGTTTGTCGAGTTTTTCTTCGAGATTATCTATTGTGCCCAGTTCTATTGTGTGGTTGCCGATTCGGGGAACAAGGATTATCTCTTTTTGTGGGGTAAAATATATCTGCTCAATTTGGTGATGCCAAAAATTGTCATCTCGCAGGAACAGGGCTATCTGCAATAGCTCTTTGTCGGCCATCGAGCGTTCGATGTTTCCGCTTGCTACGGGCAGGTAGATGGCGTTATATACTCCTTCTATTATGTATCCTTTCTCGTCGATGAAAAATTCTCGTTCGTATTTGTCGAATATCTGTAATATGGGTTCGCGGCATCCTATGCGTATGCCTATTATGTTGTTGTAGGTCTTATAGCATTGGCAGTTGTCGATGAGGGTCGATTCCATTATGCAGCGCTCTATTTCGCCGCAGTCAATTTGTTGCATCGGCTTGCCGGTGGGGTCGAGCTTTTTGCCCTTTAGTAGTTTTTCAATATTATCTACGGTGAGGACTTTGTGTTGGTCCTGTGCAATGAGAATATCTACTCCCTGACATTTTGCATCGGCGGGCTTGTCGGTCAGGAAGAGCAGGGCAAATACTATATATGAGCCGAGTATTGCCACTATCGATATTAGTAGTATTTTTTTTATCATTTGCTTAAACGCTTCTTAGTATTTGGGCTATCTGTGGTACGTCGTTCTCAAGGTCGCCTGCCCCCAGTGATACAAGTACTTGCAGGCTGTTTTTCTTTTGCTCGACAATGGCGAGTACTTCTTGGCGACTGCATAGTTGCTTCTCGACTTGTGGGGCCAGAAGGTCGTATATGAGGCTGCTTGTAACACCGGGCATAGGCTTTTCGCGGGCCGGATAAATGGGGGTGAGTATAACCTCGTCGAACAGTGAAAGGCTCTGTGCAAATTCGCGGTAAAAGTCGGCGGTGCGACTGAAAAGGTGGGGCTGGAATATTACGCTTATCTTTTTGTCGGGGTAGAGCTCGCGCATTGACATTGCGCAGGCTTTAATCTCGTCGGGGTGATGGGCATAGTCGCTCAGTAGCACTTTGTCGGCCTCTTTTATGTGAAAGTCGAAGCGGCGGTCGGCACCGGCGAAACTTTTCATTCCATCGCGCAATTCGCTTGCTGTGGCACCGCAAATCTCGGCCATTGCCATTGATACAATACCGTTGTCGATGTTTATGCTCACGGGAACGCCAAGCTCGACGTTGTTTATTGTCTGCCACGGCGATACGTAGTCGAAGAGTATTGTGCCGCCTCCGATGCGTATGTTGGTGGCGTGAAAATCGCCGCTTGTGCGTCCGTAGGTGTAGCATTTTACTCCATTGGCGGGGCGAGGCTCGACCTCTAATCCTTCGTGTATTATCAGATAGCCGTCGGGACGTATGCGTTCGGTGAATTGTGCAAATGCTTCGAGGTAGTTCTCTTTGTTACCGTATATGTCGAGGTGGTCGGCGTCGGCGCTGGTTATTGCGGCTACGTAGGGGGTTAGTTGCAGAAACGAACGGTCGTACTCGTCGGCCTCGATTACTACAAGGTCGCTCTTATCGCTTAATATAAGATTGCTCTTATAGTTTTTTGATATTCCGCCAAGAAAGGCTGCGCAGTCGATGTGCGATTGGTGCAGCAGATGGGCTGTCATTGTCGAGGTTGTTGTCTTGCCGTGTGTACCGGCTGCGCACACGCCGCGTTTGCCACGGGTGATAATGCCCAGTACCTCGGCGCGTTTCTTTATTACAAAGTTGTGTGCTCTGAAATACTCCCACTCGCTGTGCTCCCGGGGGATTGCTGGGGTGTAGATGACGAGTGTGTTACTGCTGTCGAGACACTCGACGGGGATGCTGTGGGGGGCTTCTTCGAAATGCAGTTGTGCGCCCTCGGCAATGAGCTGTGTGGTGAGCTCGCTGGGGGTGCGGTCGTAGCCTGCTACAAATTTTCCTTCGCTCAGGAAGTAACGTACAAGGGCGCTCATTCCTATTCCGCCTGCTCCAAGAAAATATACCGATTTTATGTTGCTTAGTTCCATTATTTTACATTTTCGTTCTTGCGTCGTGTCTCTTTCTCAATATAGGCGTCGGCCAGCATAAGCACCTCTTTGGCAATTTGTTGTGCTGCGTTAGGACGGGCCATCTCTTGTATGTTGGTCGATAGTTGTGCGAGCTTGTCGCTATCTTTTACAACATCTACGGCTGTGGGGATAAGTTGCTCTTTGGCGTTGACGTCGGCAATGTGTATTGCGGCATTTTTGTTGACAAGTGCCATTGCGTTCTTTGTCTGGTGGTCTTCGGATACATTGGGCGAGGGTACTAATATTACTGCTTTTCCCAATAGGGCAAACTCGGATATTGAGCCTGCACCGGCACGTGAGACGACAAGGTCGGCGGCACTCAGGGCTTGTGCCATATTTGATACAAAGTCGGTTACGGTGAGGTTGGTGGGTTGCCCTGCCTCGCTCACGCGTCTGAGCATCTCCTCGTGGTATATTTTACCTGTCTGCCAGATGAAATGTACATCGGGGTTGGCCTTTATTGTGTCGAGGTTCGATAGTACGCTCTCGTTCATACTGCGTGCTCCGAGGCTGCCGCCTACAATGAGTATGCAGCGCGACACGGTGTCGAGGCCCATTGCTTGCAGTGCCTCTTGACGTGTGGTGCGACGGCTAAGGAGTGTTCCGCGTACGGGGTTGCCGGTCATTTTCAGTTTCTCGTGGGGGAAGAATCGCTCCATTCCATCGTAGGCCACGCATATCATCTTGGCTTTTCGTGCGAGTATCTTGTTGGTTACTCCTGCGTATGAATTTTGTTCCTGTATGAGTGTGGGGATGTTCATCTTTGCTGCCATCTTTAGGGTGGGGCCGCTGGCGTATCCGCCTACTCCCACGGCTACTTGTGGAGCAAATTCTTTTATTATTCTTTTTGCCATCCTTTGGCTTTTGAGTATGAGCCACAGGACTTTTATGTTTTTTAGAAGATTTTTGCGGTTGAAGCCGGCTATCGGCAGGCCTACAATCTTGTAGCCTGCTTCGGGTACGCGCTGCATCTCCATACGATTATCTGCTCCAACGAACAGAATCTGTGCGTTGGGCTGTATCTCTCGAATGGCATCGGCTATCGACAAGGCGGGGAATATGTGTCCGCCTGTGCCTCCTCCGCTTATTATTATTCTGTAATCTTTTTCCATAGTGTTTCTTGTTTATTTGTCGCTTACTGTGGGCTCGGCCTCTTTGTTAAGCCTGCTGACGTAGCGACTGACACTTAATATTATTCCAATGTACATACAGTTTATGAGGAACGATGTTCCGCCTTGACTGACAAGTGGCAGGGGTTGTCCGGTTACAAAGTCGCCCACGGTGATGTTCATATGCATAAAGGCTTGCACGGCAATGAGTATGCCTATGCCTGTTACAAGGAACGAGGCGTATGGGTCCTCGCACTCTTTGGCTATTTTGCCACATCTGTAAAGCAGTGTAAGGTATAGTATTACGACGAATGCTCCTCCGACAAGACCCAGCTCTTCGAGTATAACTGCATATATAAAGTCGCTATAAGCGTGGGGGATGTAGTCGCGGCGCACCGAATTGCCGGGGCCGCGTCCCAACGGGCCGCCTTCGGCTATCGCTACTTTGGAATAGACTCTCTGCTCTTCGCCTGCTATTTTTACATCCTTGGGATGCTTGGGTGCTTCGGCTTTAAATACGTCCTCGATGCGGTGCTTCCAAGTAATTACTTTGTTGCCTATGGGCCCTGAGTGTTTAAAATCCTCGGGTACTTGCAGCAGTGTGGTAACTCCGATTATTACTGTTGCAAGGCCTGTGAGTATCAGCATCAGCATATGTTTCCAATTGACACCGCCTACGAACATCATTGCCAGTGTTACGGCGGCGAGTATGGCTACGGTCGATAGGTTCTCGGTGATTATGAATGCCGAAGGTATCGCTACGAGCAATAGTATGGCGCACATTGTGTAGTCGCCACTCTTGTTGGTGGAACGGGGGGCAAGGCCGAATAGCGACAGCGCCGAGTTCCACGATAGGCGTGTGCCTTCGTCGCATTGTGCCTTTGTCAGCACCGAGGATATTATCATTACAATTCCCAATTTTACCACCTCGAAGTGCTGAAACTCGAATCCCATAATGGTTATCCAGCGGTTACTGTTGTTGCGCACCGAACCTCCTCCGAGGGTTGCATATATGAGCATTCCAAGGCCTACAAAGTAGATGAGTTTGGTCATTCCTTTTATCCATTCACTTTTCATATTGTGCATAAACCACACAACAAATACTCCGGCCATTATGAATATTGAGTGTTTGGTGATGGGGCCCCAATAGTTGCCATTGTAGGTCATACGGCTGGTGGCGCTGAATACTTCGATGAGTGAGAGTACGCAGAAAATGAAGAATATGCACCATATTACGCGGTCGCCTTTGAAAAGGCGGGCTGTTATTCCTCGGCTCATAGGCTGCCTCCTTTCTCTTGTAGTTTCAGTACTTCGGCTTTGAATTGTCGGCCTCGGTCTTCGTAGCTTTTGAATAGGTCGAAACTGGCGCAGCAGGGGCTCAGAAGTACTGTCTCGCCGCTCTTGGCCATACGTGAGGCTGCCTCGACGCATTCGCGGGCACTTGTGGTGTCGGCTGTGGGAAGGCCCATCGGGTCGAAGAATTTGTGTAGTTTGCTGTTGTCGGCGCCTAAGAAGATGAGGCCGCTGCATTTCTCGCGTACGAGTGGGGCTATTTCGTTGTAGTCGTTGCCTTTGTCTTTGCCGCCCAGTATGAGTATGGTTTTTGTCTTCATACTTTGTAATGCGTACCAACAGCTGTTTACGTTTGTGGCTTTTGAGTCGTTTATGTATTCGACGTTGTTTATGCGGGCTACTTTTTCGAGGCGGTGCTCGACGCCTGCAAAGCTGCCAAGCGCTGTGCGTATGGTCTCTTTGCGTATGCCGGCGACGTTGGCCGATATTCCTGCGGCCATCGAGTTGTAGAGGTTGTGTTTGCCTGTGAGCGACAGCTCTTCGAGCTCCATATTAAAAGGGGTGGGCTCGGTGAATACTATGCACTCTTCGCCTGTGTAGGCTGCAAGGCCTGCTTTTGCTCTCTCGGCAAAGGGGTAGAGCTTGCCGTGTGGGTATTTGTGCAGCTCGCGTTGTATTATGGGGTCGTCGTTCCAATAGACAAAGGCGTCCTCGGGTTGCTGGTTCTGCAAGATGCGCAGCTTGGCATCGACGTAATTCTGCATACAGTGGCCGTATCGGTCGAGGTGGTCGGGGGTGATATTCAGCAGCACGGCTACATTGGCGCGGAACTCGTACATATTGTCGAGTTGGAAACTGCTGAGCTCGACAATGTAGTAGTCTTTGTCGTCCTCGGCTACTTGCAAGGCGAGGCTGTTGCCGATGTTTCCGGCAAGGCCTACGTTGAGCCCTGCCTCGCGGAATATGTGGTATATGAGCGAGGTGGTTGTGGTCTTTCCGTTGCTGCCGGTTATACACACCATTTTGGCTTTGGTGTAACGGCCAGCAAACTCAATCTCGGAGATTATGGGGATGCCTGCTTCGCGTACTCTCTCTATCATTGGTGCGTCGCCGGGAATACCGGGGCTTTTTATTATCTCTTGTGCATTTAGAATGAGCTCAGGGGTGTGCTTACCCTCTTCCCATTGTATGCCTCGCTCGTCGAGCATTGCTTTGTACCTGTCGCCGATTTTTCCAAAATCGGATACAAAGGTGTCGAACCCTAATTTATGGGCAAGAATGGCGGCGCCTGCTCCACTCTCGCCTGCTCCCAGAATTACTACTCTCTTTTCCATCTTATTATCTTATCTTGAGGGTCATCAGGGTTACTGCGGCCATTATTATTGTTACTATCCAGAATCGTATTGTTATCTTGCTCTCGTGCATGGGGCGTTGAGGCCCTTTAAACAGGTAGCGACACTCTTTGTCGAGTTTATTGTCGGGGATGCTGTAGTGGTGGTGCAGGGGGGCACAGCGGAATATGCGCTGGCGGATGCCCTTTTTCTTTCCTTGTTTAAAGTAGGCTGTTTGCATAATTACTGATAGGTTCTCGACTACGAATATTCCGCATATGAGCACTAAAAGTATCTCTTTGTGCAGGAGTATTGCTGTTACTGCAATTATGCCACCAATGGTGAGGCTGCCTGTGTCGCCCATAAATACCTGTGCGGGGAATGAGTTGTACCACAGGAATCCGATGAGAGCGCCGATAAAGGCAAAAGAGAATATTACTACCTCTTCGCTGCCCGGCAGGTACATTATGTTTAAATATTCGGCCCACCCGACGTGGCTCGATACGTAGGCAAGAACGGCGAGTGTTACGCCCATTATGGCTGCGTTGCCGCCTAACATTCCATCCATTCCATCGTTGAGGTTGGCGCCGTTGGATACTGCGGTTACGATGAATATTGTTACAATCACAAAGAATATCCAGCCTGCGGCGTTGGCATATTTGCCACAGAACGAGAATAGCTCGCTGTAGTCGAAGTTGTGGTTCTTTATAAATGGTATTGTTGTCTTATTCAGTTTCTCGGGGGTGCTGCGGTGCTGAATCTCTATTCTTTTATCGACCTGCACTGATATGTTCTCGCGCATCACTGCCTGTGGGCTCAGATAGAGTGTCAGTCCAATCACAAGACCGAGGGCTACTTGTGATATTACTTTTGCCTTGCCGGGTATTCCTTCTTTATTCTTTTTAAAGGTCTTTATATAGTCGTCGATGAAGCCTACAATGCCCAACCACACTGTGGTTATGAGCAGCAGTATCATATATACATTGCTCAGACGGCCTATTAGCAGGCAGGGGACAAGAACGGCTACTATGATTATTATGCCGCCCATTGTGGGGACGCCTTGCTTTAGGTTGGTGCTGTCGAGGTCGCGCAGTGTCTCTGATATTTGACGCTTGCGGAAGAAGCGTATAAAGTACTCGCCGAATATGGTGGAGATGAGCAGGGCAAGCACTATTGCACTGAGGGCGCGAAACGAGGTGTAACCAAAGAGGCGTGCTCCGGGAAAATCGTAATCTTGTAATATTTTGAATAATTCGTATAGCATATATTATATATAAGGTGTTGGGGTGATATTATGCTTTTAGTATTTTGCTTAACTCTTCTTTGTCGTCGAAGTGGTGCTTCACTCCTTTTATATCTTGGTAATTTTCGTGTCCTTTCCCGGCAACAAGAATAACGTCGCCTTTTTGGGCAAATGCGCAGGCTGTTTTTATGGCCTCGCGGCGGTCGGCAATGGCAATGACTTTCTTCTGTTGTTCGGGGCTGAGGCCTGCGAGCATATCATTTATAATCTCTTGCGGCTCCTCGAAGCGGGGATTGTCCGAGGTTATTATCACGCGGTTGCTGCCTCGCACAGCCTCCTGTGCCATCAGAGGGCGCTTGCCTTTGTCGCGGTTGCCTCCTGCACCCACTACGGTGATAATGTTGCCTCGACCGTGTAGTACGTCGTTAACGGTGCTCAGTACGTTCTTTATGGCGTCGGGTGTGTGGGCATAATCGACTATTGCCGAGAATCCCTCGTCCGAGTGGATTGTCTCGAAACGTCCCGAGACGGGCTTTAGAGTGCTTAGCAGGCGCAGTACCTCGTCGGGCTCTTTGCCCAGCTCCACTGCTGCTGCATATATTGCCAAAAGATTGCTTGCATTGAAACGTCCTGTGAGCAGTGTGCTGAATTCGCGATTGTTGAAGTTGAGCAGCATTCCGTCGAGGTGTATCTCGTTTATGCGCCCTTTATAGTCGGCCAATGTGCGTACAGAGTATTTTTTTATGTCGGCACGGGTGTTCTGCACCATCACAGGGCCGTTCTTGTCGTCAATGTTTACAATGGCAAATGCGTCGCGCGAGAGGTTGTCGAAGAAGCTCTTCTTGGCTTTCAGGTAGTTGTCCATTGTTTGATGAAAGTCCATATGGTCGCGTGTGAGGTTGGTGAAGATGCCGCCGGCAAACTCAAGGTTACCTACGCGACCTTGTGCAAGCGCGTGCGAACTAATCTCCATAAAGGCGTATTCGCAGCCTGCATCGGCCATTTTCCCTAAGAGCTCGTTGAGGCTGATGGGGTCGGGTGTTGTGTGGGTCGATGGATAGGGGGTGCCGTCAATGTAGTTGCAGACGGTTGACAGTAGGCCGCATTTGTGCCCAAACTCGCTGAAGAGGCGATAGAGCAGTGTGGCTATTGTGGTCTTTCCATTTGTGCCTGTTACGCCCACTAATTTCAATTTTTGTGTGGGGTTACCATAGAATGTTGTTGCTACCTTGCCAACAACATCTTGTACGCTGGGCACACAAATATAGGCTACCGATGGGCTTAATTGCGTGGGCATTGTTTCGCATAATATTGCTTTAGCTCCTGCTTCTATTGCTTTTTCTATATATTGATGGCCATCTACCTGTGTTCCGCGCATTGCTATGAACATATTTCCTTGCTCTATCTTGCGTGAGTCTATGTTTACAGCTGTTACATCGACCTCTTCTTTTGGAAGTACGATACGTGTATATTGAATGTTGCGTATAAGCTCGGATAGTTTCATTGTTGTTGCTTTTTAGGGTTGGAGGGTTATTCTTACTTGTGTTCCGTATGTGGCCCGCACACCGGGCTTTACACTCTGCGAGACTGCGCGGCCGTAACCGCTTATGGTTGGGCGCAGGCCTGCTTTTCGCATAAGGTATATGGCGTCTTTTGCGCCCATCCCAACGACGTTGGGTACAGTGTTTTCGGCAATTTCGCTCACGTGGTATCCTATTCCGCTACTATCGCTTACGAGCGCTCCCCACGTTGGTTCGTCGAGGTCGCAGCTTATGTTGCCGCTGTTTGTGCAAATATCCAACTCTTCGAGGATGTAGTTGGCTGCGGTTATATTTCCACGCTTGGCGGTGGGATGGGGACTGTTTACTGTGTCCTTTGCTGCTGTAAGGTCGCGGCGCTCGCTCTTGGCCATAATATTCTCGGCAATTTCTTTGAAGATTGGGCCTGATGTGCCTCCGCCACCACCGCCTGCACGCAGATTTTGTACAATGCAGGTGTATTCGGGGTTTTCCACGGGGAAGAATCCGCAGAAACTGAGCAGCCAGTAGCTGTTGCCGTCAATGACCTCGCTCTCAAGGGCTGTTCCTGTTTTGCCGGCAATTGTTACCTTGTTCGAGCGTGCCTTTGCTCCTGTTGCTCCTTTCTCGTTTACCACAGCCGAGAGGGCGCGTTTGAGTGTTTGAACGGTAGAGGGCTTGAGCATCTGCTCGTCGAGCACTCGTGGCTCAAATTCTTCTACTGTCTCGCCGTCGCGCATTATGGCTTTTACAAGGCGCGGGGCCATTCGTTTGCCGTCGTTGGCGATGGTGTTGTAGAATGTTACGAGGTTCAAGGCTGTTTGGGCAGTGGCGTATCCGCGCGACATTGCTTGGAGGTCGGAAGGCGACCATAGTTTGTTGTCGGGGGTGCGGAATGTGGGAGTGCCTTCGCACTGCAGGAGTTTGTAATTGTCTCTCATTCCAAACTTCTTTAGTTTGTCGGTGAAGCGTTCGGGCTCGTCCTTGTAAGCTCCGTTTATTATGAGTGCCATTCCAATGTTCGAGGAGTTTTGTATGACCTCGGTAACTGTCTGGTAGTCTCTCTTGGGACGTACTGCGTCGCGTATGGGGCGTCCGTGCATAACCATTACTCCGCCTTGTGCTTTGTAGCTTTTTACCGAGTCGTGCTCGTGTATCTTACCATCCTCGAGGGCTGCGGCAAGGGCTACGGGCTTGAATATAGAGCCGGGCTCGCGCAGGTCGGCAAGGGCGTGGTTGGGCGTGCCGTTGTTTTTATTCTGTCTGAAGGTCTCGATGAAGTTCCCATCGTCGCCTAATGATAGGTTGACAATGGCTTTTATGTCGCCGGTCTTTACTTCCATAAGTATTACCCAGCCTGCGCGTGAGCCATACTCGGTGAGGCCGCGGCGTAGGGCTTTCTCGCATATATCGAGCATCTCGACGTTGAGTGTTGTCTGGATGTCCATTCCGTGCTCGACGGGAATGTCTATTATCTCTTTCTCTTTTTCGGTGTGCATAAGTCCGGGCACGCCGCAGAGTATTGTGTCGTACTTTTCGTCAAGGCCGTGTTTGTCGGTTATTGGTCGGCCTGTCTTTTTGTTTTTCCCCAGTATTGTGTAGTCGCCCAATGTGCTGTTGGCGAGTGAACCGAAGAATTTTTTGCGATATTTGTACTCCTCGCGCCACAGTCCCGAGATGCGAGCCTCCTTGCAGAGTATGGGTAGTTGTGTTATTTTGTGATATTGGGTGTATGATAGGTACAGTTGGTGGTCGGGACATAATGGGTATCTCTTTTTTCCAAAGCGTCCTTTACGTCCTGTCTTAAAGTCGGTGAGGCCTCTTTTTAGATGGGCTTCAAACTCGGTGGCTGTCCAGCGGGGGATGATTCTTGCGAGGCCCTCGCACATTAGGCCGAGGTCGGCGTTCCATATTGAGTCTTTGTCTTTTTTTAGTTTCTCTCTCTCTTTATCGTTCAGTGTATATTCGCTTAGATTGTCGAAATTTATGTAGGGGCGATATTTTACAAGGTTGCTCACCATAAGCTCGCCTTTGTCGCTGAGAATGTCGCCTCGGCGGGGTTCTATGGGCTTGTTATATACGATTGCTCTCTCGGCAACGTCGAGCCAGAATTGTCGCTCAAGGGTCATTATTATACCTGCCTTGGCGATAATTATCATACCCCACACTACAAACCCGAAGATTAGCAGAAGGTTGAAACGAAGGATTATATTTTTCTTGAATTTAAACATCTTTCAGGTATGGGTTATTTTACGGTGAAGGGTGGGTTGGTGGCGGTTTTTAACTGGCTCTGGTATCGTTGTACGTAATTTTCGATGTTCGATTGTCGGCTCTTCTCGGAAAATTCGCTTTGTTTGGTCAAAAGCATATATTTGGCATCTTGTCGCTCGGCTTTTAGTTGCTTAATCTGTTTGAGCTCTTGACGGTAGGCGTAGCGGTTGCTGACGTATATGAACGAGTAGAATACGATGAGTAGCATAAGCCATATGTTGTTAAGGAATATTTCGCTGCGGAACATTTTTCCACTCAGTATTTGGCTTATGAAATTGCCTTTTTTGCTTTTTTTGCGTGGGGCTTCTTGTTTCTCTTTGGGCTTGCTGTGGGGGGTGTTTATGTTCTGTTCCATATTGCTTGGCTACTCGTTTTTTATTGCTATGCGCAGCTTGGCGCTGCGTGAACGGGGGTTTGTTTTTTGCTCCTCGTCGGTGGGGAGGATTACTTTTTGTGTCTCGAATGGCGATTGTATGCGCCCGAAGAAGTCTTTCTCTATTTTACCTTCGATATTGCCGCTTTTCATAAAGTTTTTCACTATGCGGTCTTCTATCGAGTGGTAGGTTATTACTACTAATCGGCCGCCGGGTTTTAAGAGCTCTTTGGCTTGGGTAAGCATCTCTTTCAGGCTCTCGACCTCTTGGTTAATTTCGATGCGCAGTGCTTGAAATATCTTGGCCATCTCTTTTTTCTCGCGTTGTGGCGGGCAGAAAGGTTTTGAGACTTCTATAAGGTCGCTTACTCGACGTAGGGGGCTCTGTGAGCGGCGCTTTACTATGGCTGCTGCCAGCTTGCGGCTGCAATTGAGCTCGCCATAGAGCTTGAATATTGTTGCAAGCTGCTCTTCGTCGGCGGTGTTCAGCAACTGGGCTGCGGTGCGGCCGCCGCGTTTGTTCATTCGCATATCAAGCTCGGCGTCGAAACGGAACGAGAATCCGCGGGTCTCGTCGTCGAAGTGGTGCCCCGAAACGCCGAGGTCGGCCAATAGTGCGTCGATTGAGGAAACTTCGTAGTATCGCATAAAGTTGTGCAAAAAGCGGAAATTGCCCCTTACGAAAGTGAAACGCTTATCGTCGGGGGCATTTTTCTCGGCATCTTCATCTTGGTCGAAACTGTATAGGTGGCCTTTTTTACCGAGGCGGCTCATTATCTCTCGCGAGTGGCCTCCTCCACCAAATGTTACATCGACGCATATATCGTTGCTGCCTATCTGCATTCCATCGACGCTCTCTTTAAGCATCACCGGTGTGTGGTAAACTATCTCTTCGCTCATTGTTCCCTCCTTTCTGTCTCTTTGTTGTCGGACGACATTATTTTTTCGAGCTCGCGGCCAAACTCCTCGGGGAGCATAAACGGCTGTTCGGCCCGTTCTTTTGCCCAAATTTCGATAGTATCGTCCATTCCTATGAAACGAACTTCTTGCTCGATGTTGGCGAGGTCGCGGTAACGCTTAGGTAGCAGAATGCGACCGTTGCCGTCGATTGAGAGCTCCTCGACATTGGCTACAAACATACGGAAAAGCATCTGTCCGTGCGAGCTCCAGCGGTCGAGCTTGTTGCGTAGTTGGTCGAGAAGGGCGTTCCACGTCTCCTCGGGGTACAGTACAAGGCAGGGCTGATGCGGGTCTTTCCGCATCATAATGCGCTCGCATCCTGTTGTTTGCAGGGTGCGACGGAAGCAGGCGGGCAGAAATACTCGGCCCTTGCTGTCGGTTTTTGCCTCTATGTTACCAATGAAACGCATACTTTTTACTCTAAATTAGGATATTCGCTTCAAAATTACACAATTCCCCACAATTCCCCACAATAAAACACAAATTTATTTTACCAAAGTTTTCAACAATTTGTTAATATCCTATCTGACTGAAAATAAATTCGTTGTCAGAGGTGTGTGTGGACGGGGTAAAGGGTGTTGAAAAATATAGTTGTTTTTCTCGGGGTCGATTATTTTGTTGTAAAATAGCAGTTTTTTGTGCTTGTTAAATTAAATTTAGTTACTTTTGCTGCGTGTGGTGGTGAAATGTGGGTCTGTTTTTTTAATGAGTGGATTAACGACAAAATTCTATCGTATATGAAAAAAAACTTTCTGAAAATTTTTATCTTTTCTTTTATGCTGTTGCTTTCGGGGGCGGCAGTGGCGCAAAAGAAGGCTGTTGAGCGTGGCTATAATGCAATTACCATTGAGCAGTCGCGCAATTATGTCGGTTTCTTGGCCGACGACCTGTTGCAGGGGCGAGATGCAGGAATGCCCGGAGGTTATATTGCTGCACGATACATTGTGTCGTTGCTTAAAGAGTGGGGTGTGCAACCTTTCTTCGAGGATGGTTATTATCAGTCGTTTGAGGCAGCGCAGGTTGTAACACCGGTGCGTAACAGCTGGGAGATTAACCCCGACTCGATTGCTCGTATAAAAGAGGTCGGATTCTTCAAAACAAGAAAGATGAACAATATTTTAGCGGTGATTCCCGGTGAGCTGACCGATGAATTTGTTATTGTCGGGGCACACTACGACCATTTGGGGTTGCAGGGCGATGTTTATGTCGATGGCCTTTATAATGGCGCCGATGATAATGCTTCGGGTGTTTCGGCGGTGCTGCAAATTGCAAAGGCGATGGTAGTAACCGGCGAGCGTCCCAAACGTACTGTTATCTTTGCCTTTTGGGATGGCGAGGAGAAGGGGCTTTTGGGCTCAAAGCATTTCATCGCAAACTGGGAGAATCATTCTCGCATTAAGGCTTATATGAATTTTGATATGGTGGGACGTGGTCCGGTTGACAATCCCCGCTATTTGAAATATTTCTTTACCGAGGCTCATCCTGCTTTTGGCGAGTGGTTGCGCGAGGATTGTAAAGAACGCGGCTTCTCGTTCGAGCCCGATTATATCGCGTGGGATCGTCCTGTGGGTGGTAGCGACAATGGTTCATTTGCGCGTGTGGATGTTCCCATCGTGTGGTATCACACCGAAGGACACCCCGATTATCATCGTCCCTCGGATAGTGCCGAGAAAATAGATTATCCTAAATTACTCGATATTACTCGCGCTGCTTATCTGTGCGCGTGGCGTATGGCAAATGAAGAGGAGTATTAACAGACTGTTGCAGAATAAAACAACTGAAGCTCACTATGCGGTGAACTTCAGTTGTTTTATTATATTCTCGTGGGTTATTTGTTTTTCTTGGGAAGGAATGTATTCAGTAGAATGCAACCGAATATTGCCGAGATGAATGAACCGCAGAGAATGCCCAATTTAGCCTGTGCCAAAAGCTCGGGACCGCGTCCTGCAAGCGACGAGTATGATAGGTCGGCTATGAATACCGATACTGTAAGGCCAATTCCGCACAGCGCGCACACACCCGAGAAAGATTTCCAATTGGCACCGTCGGGCAGCGATACGATTCCTAATTTTACAGCAGTCCAAGCAAAGAGGAACACTCCCACAAACTTACCAACAAAAAGACCCGACATTACAGGCATTCCAATGCCGGTGAGCAGGCTGCTCATATCCATTGTTGACATATCAATGCCTATGTTGGCAAAGGCGAATATGGGAATAACAACGTACCCGATGAGTGCGTGGAGGTTGTCTTCGAGGTCTTGCAAGGGGCTGATTAGTCGGTCGGCTGCCGACTCGACGCTCTTCAGGCGGTTAATCTCGTCGTTTGTCAAGATGACTGCACCTTTTTTATTGTTGTCGATGACGGGGAAATTCTCAAGGTTCTTGCGTATTCTATCGAGGTAGTATCCTGTCCCTTTTTCGAGTGTCGATGGTATGCAGAATGCGGTTATTACGCCTGCTATTGTCGCGTGTATTCCCGAATTGAGCATTGCATACCACAGTACGAATCCCGTTATCAGGTAGAAGAATTTATGATGTACACCTGCACGGTTGGCGATGATCATAATCAGTACACACAATGCCGAAAGGATGAGGAATGTCGTGTGCAATTCTGATGTGTAGAAAAGTGCAATTACAATGATGCCTCCAAGGTCGTCGGCGACGGCAAGAGCGGCAAGGAATACCTTCAGTCCTACGGGTACGCGAGTACTGAAAATTGAGAGTACGCCAAGCGAGAATGCAATATCAGTTGCCATTGGGATGGCAAGGCCTCGCTGAAGGTCGGGGTCGCCGGGACATAAAATCCAAAAGATAATAACTGGTACGAGCATACCTCCGCAAGCACCAATTATGGGGAGCATTGCCTTTTTGGGTGATGAAAGCTCGCCCACAAGAAATTCGCGTTTAATCTCCAATCCCACAGAGAGAAAGAAGAGGGCCATCAGAAAGTCGTTGATAACCTGCAACAGGGTCATATCGTGCCCATTGTGGCTGAATAGGTTGAAACTACCAACCGAGATGCAGACAATATTCTCCCATAGGCCGAAGTACCACTCTTTGGCCTCGCTGTTGGCCAAAATGAGTGCTAAAATTGCGCTTATGATAAGAAGTCCGCTTGCTGTAACGTACTTCTTAATCATACTTTTAAAACTATAATTTGCCATATTTTGTAGAATCTGGATGTTTTTTTATGTTTTTGATTTTATTCCTCGGGGGCGAACATAGGATCCCAAGCGGGGAGTTTTGTGGGTTTCTGCTTGAGTACGTCGAGTACCTTTGCCGGAGCATATTTTTTATCTACCACAAGGCGGAACATATACTCGTCGAACCATTTGTCGGTCATAATGAGTGTTCCTTGGAAGCCCGAGCCTGCGCCCCAACTGTTCTCGACCTGCCATTTTACCGGCTTGCCATTCTTGTCGATGTCAACGGCTTTCAGTGTCATAGCGTGCGACGAACCGCTGTCAAATGTCATTATGCGCTCTTTTTTGTTCATCCCGAATGTGGTGCCCAAGAGGGTCTCATAATCGAAATTGTTTAGGTCGAGAGTGCCGCGCTTGCTGTCGAGGTATTTGCCAACATCGCACGAGAAGTACATCATTGTGCTGTCCTTGATTGAGGCGATGGCCATCGCTTTTATCTCGTCGAGGGGCAGGTTGACATAGAGCCAATTGTGGCCGTCGTAGGCGTGGCGGTCGTACTCAATCTCGTAGCACTGCCAATAGGGGCGGGTGGGGTCGTTCATCAACATTACGTAGTTGTCGGTAAGATTCCAACCGATATATTTTTCGTAGAAACTCTTGGGAGTGTATAGCTGAGGCTCTTCACGGTATTTACCCTGTGCGTCTTTGGGAGCCCACATAAACTCGGTTGGGGGGGTACCATAGACTTGTGCAAGCATTTTATAGACAACTTTTAGTTGCTCTTTTTTCATATTCTGAAGCTCTTTGTCTTTTGCTCCATTCTCTGAGGCTTGACGCAGGCGTACACCAAACTCGCGCAGCTTGCGCTTGAGCAGATTGTTGAATGCGCCGGTGTTGTTGCTGGTGTAGCTCTCTTTCATTACTCCTTTGGGTACAACGCCGTATTTTGTTACAAGGTCGGCAACGCCGGTGAATGTTCCGCCGTCGCTTAAAGGATTCTTGAATAGCCACTCTACGGTGCGGTCGTCGAAGGGCTTTTTGCGTGTGTCGATGATGCCCTGCAAAAAGAGGTTCGACTTTTCCAATTGGTCGTAGAAAAAGTTATATACCTGCGAGAATTCAAATGCACCCAGATTCTGGTCGGCAATCATTTTGGCACGCATTACGTTCATTCCTGTGAACAGCCAGCAGCGTCCCGATGATTCTTGGTCGCTTATGCCTTTTGATGCTACACTATGGCTGAAATAGGTGTTAAGCTCGTTCAAATTCTCTTGATTCAGTGCCAATGCGTTTACATTGTTGTTGAGCATTATATTTTGCAATGCTTTCTCGGTGCCCTCGGGGCGGTAACTATCGGATAGCTCCTTAAGCGTCTGTGCGTCGATGCCTCCGTTGTTCTGTGCGGTTGCGGTCATTGCCAATAGCATAGTGGCTACGCAACCAATGGTTCTTAGGTTGATTTTCATAATTATTAGTTATTTATATTTATCGTGTTGTTATAAATTATCTGCGAATATACGAATAAACGAGCAAAAAACACAAAGTTTACTTTAGTGTTTTTTACCGCGAGTGCAAAAGTATATCGGCCTTTAGGCCAATATTGTAATAAACTTCGCCGAAGGCAAACACACAAAGTTTACTTTGTTTTTAACGAAACTACTTCCGTTCGGCAAAGTGAATAAATTAACTTTGCACTCACTTAATCGTAGCTTTAGTGTTTTTTACAGCGACGGCGCCCACTCGATAAAGCATCATATTTTTGAATGTGGAAGCCTTTATCGGGGGTGATTTTTTAGCCGGGGTGGTATTGTTGCATTTCGGTGATAAAGGCAAGGGCTGTCTCGACGCTTCTTACATTTTCGACGGTGATGCTCATACGATGGCTCTCTTGGCTTATCGAGCAGGGGAATTGTGTGCTCTTGACAAAGAGTAGAATGTTGCCCATTGTTTCACTTTGGTAGAAGAGTTTGTTGCTTTCATCGACGAAAAAGAGTTTCATTCGTTTGCCTTTGAGGAATATTTTTTCGATGCCAAGCTCCTGTGCCTTGCGTCGGAGTGTTACCATGCGGATAAGCTCTTCGCCCTCGGGTGGAATTTTTCCGAATCGGTCGATCATACGGCTGCGGAATGCGGCAAGGTCGCGCTCGTTGGTTATTGAGTCGAGCTCGCGGTACAGCAGTATGCGTTCGTTGCCATCGGGTACGTACAAAGGGGCGAAGAATAGCTCAAGGTCGCTCTCTACTACACAGTCGCCGACAAAGAGGTTGTCAGGGTTCTCTTCTTCGTGTAAAATGTCGGAAAATTCTTCGTTCTTGAGCTCGCGCACGGCCTCGGCGAGTACTTTCTGGTAGGTCTCGTAGCCGAGGTCGGCAATAAAGCCGCTCTGTTCGGCGCCTAAAAGATTGCCTGCGCCGCGAATGTCAAGGTCTTGCATTGCAATGTTCATTCCGCTGCCAAGCTCGTTGAAACTCTCGATTGCTTCGAGGCGGCGACGTGCCTCGCTGGCAAGTGTGTCGCGCGGGGGGGTGAGCATATAACAGAATGCTTTGCGCCGACCGCGACCCACGCGGCCGCGCATCTGGTGAAGGTCGCTTAGTCCGAAGCTTTGTGCCTGATTTATTATAATTGTGTTTACATTGGGAATGTCTATTCCATTTTCGACAATGGAGGTTGCTATAAGCACGTCGTAGTCGTGGTTGATAAAGTCGTAGAGTTTCTTTTCGAGCTCTTGCGGCTCCATCTGCCCGTGTCCTATGCACACGCGAGCGTCCGGCACGTGTCGTTGTATAAGGTTATGGAGCTCGTGCATATTGGATATGCGGTTGTTGATAAAAAAGACCTGTCCGCCTCGGCTGAGCTCGAAGTTAATTGCCTCCTTTATTATCTCGGCGTCGAATGTCGCTATCTCGGTGTGTATGGGATAACGGTTGGGAGGAGGGGTCTGTATTATCGAAAGGTCGCGGGCGCCCATTATGGAGAATTGCAGTGTACGTGGAATGGGGGTTGCGGTCATTGTCAGTGTATCGACGTTTACTTTTATTTGTCGCAGTTTCTCCTTTATGGCAACGCCGAATTTTTGCTCTTCGTCGATGATGAGCAGCCCTAAATCCTTAAATTTTACATCCTTGCCTGTTAGTCGGTGAGTGCCTATGATAATGTCGATTTTTCCTTCGGCAAGCTCTTTCAGCACCTGTTTGCTCTGTGCCGAGGTGCGGGCGCGGCTCAAATACTGCACTGTGCAGGGAAAGTCTTTCAGGCGCTCTTTGAATGTGAGGTAATGCTGATAGGCGAGCACGGTGGTGGGCACAAGCACTGCTACCTGTTTGCTGTCGGTGGCGGCCTTGAAGGCGGCACGTATGGCAACCTCGGTTTTTCCGAATCCTACGTCGCCGCATACGAGGCGATCCATAGGGCGTTTGCGCTCCATATCTCGCTTTACATCGGCGGTGGCCTTATGTTGGTCGGGGGTGTCTTCGTACATAAAGCTCGTTTCGAGCTCGGTTTGCAGATAGCTGTCTGCCGAGAAGGCGTAACCCTCTTCCTTGTAGCGCTGCGAGTATAGTTTTATAAGGTCGCGGGCAATGTCTTTTATTTTCTTCTTGGTGCGCTCCTTCATACGTTCCCAAGCGCCTGTGCCCAGTTTGTTTACTACGGGTGGCTCGCCCTCGCGTCCACGATATTTTGATATTTTATGCAGGTTGTGTATGGATACAAAGACTACGTCATCGTTCTTGTAAATGAGTTTTATGGCCTCTTGGACGGTATCGCCGTTGGGGATGCGGACAAGGCCTCCGAATTTTCCTATTCCGTGGTCGATGTGTACAATGTAATCTCCCGTCTTAAACTCTTTCAGCTCGCGTAGTGTGAGGGCTGCTTTTCCACTGCGTGCGCGGTCGCTGCGCAGACGGTAGTTGTGGAAACGGCCGAATAGTTGATGGTCGGTAAAGAAGAGTGCGTGCAGTGTGTGGTCGATGAATCCAGCGTGCAGAGTGCGTCCGACAGCTGTAAAGGTAATGCTCTCTTTGCCTCGTTCGTCGAAGATTGTTTGCAGGCGCATTGCTTGTCGGCTGTCGTTGCTCAGAAAATGTATCTTGTAGTCTTGTGCAAGATACTCGGCTAATGTTTTTTCGACAAGGTCGAAGTCTTTGTGAAATGCCGGCTGGGGCGCTGTGTCGAATTTTATTTTTATTCCCGTGTCGAGGTGCGAGGCGCGTAGCTCCCAGTGTTGTATTGTTTCTATATACGATTCGAGTTCGGCTGCCGACATCAGCTGTGGCATCTTGGGCTGTTCTTCTTGCGATAGCTTGGCTTGCAACGTGAATCCTTCGGTGCAAAGTCGTGCAATGCAGCCTTTGACAAATTCAAGGTCTCTTGTTATTACTATGCAGTCTTTGGGCAGAAAATGTGTTATTGACACGCTGTCGTCGCCTGAAATTTTGGGGACGATTGAGGCTTTGTCGGTGCGCTGTTTGGATAGTTGTGTATCGACCTCGAATGTACGTATGCTATCGACCTCTTTTCCGAAAAAGTCAATGCGATAGGGCAGCTCCGAGGAGTAGGAGTAAATGTCGATGATGCTGCCACGCACCGCAAACTCGCCCGGCTCATAGACGTAGGTGCACTCTCTGAAGCCTAATGAGGTGAGTTTTTTCTCAATATCCTCACGGGTTATTTTGTCGCCAACTGCTATTGTTACCGTCTTTTCTTGAAGCTCGCTTTGCGATGCTACTTTCTCGGCTATTGCGTCGGGGTGGGTTACAATGGCAAGGCCTTCGCTCGGACGTCGTCCTGTGAGGCGGCTCATAACCTCGGTGCGAAGAATGCGGTTGGCTTCATCCTCGTGTCCATATTTTATTGCGCGACGGAAGGATGAGGGGAAGAATAGCGTGCTCTGTTCGCCACACACTTGTGTAAGGTCGTGGTAAAGGTAGCCTGCTTCCTCTACGTCGTTCATAAGCAACAGAAAGGTGTGTTCCGGAAGACGCTCGCGCAGTCCCGAAACAACAAGTGCCGGCGAACTTCCTGTGAGGCCGCCTATTTGTACTCTTTTTGAGCTGTTGTCGTGGCACAACTCTTCGAGTGCTTTCACTCCCGGATGTGCAGCATATATCTTTTGTAACTCTTTTATTTCCATTTGCTTCGGGTATAAAATGTGATAGATTGCTCCTCGCGTCGGCAAAAATAGTTACAAACGAGCGAAAAAATCAAAGCTCGCTTTGATTTTTTTACAGCGAGTGCAGGATATTTTCGCTGTTTGCAGCAAAAAAAGTAAAAAAGATGCCTCGCGAGAGAAATTTCTCGTTGTTTGGGTTAATTTTATATAATAAAATTCCTCTTTTTGCGCATTTTTTTGCTCGTCATAGAGTAAAATGCACTCTTTTTTCTGTATCTTCGCAGAATGAATATGTATAGAATATGGCAAAGAGCGATAGCGTAATTATTATACCTACATACAACGAGAAAGAGAATATCGAAAAGATGATTCGTGTGCTTATGGCGCTTGAACACTCTTTTGATGTACTTGTGGTTGACGATGGTTCACCCGATGGAACGGCGGCGATAGTAAAATCGCTTATGACCGAGTTTGATGATAGAGTTTTTATCATCGAGCGTGCGGGGAAACTGGGCTTGGGCACGGCCTATATTGCAGGTTTTAAATGGGCCTTGAAGCAGGGCTACGAATATGTATTTGAGATGGATGCCGATTTTTCACATAATCCCGATGATGTTCCTCTGCTCTACAAGGCTTGTGCCGAGGATGGCTACGACCTATCGGTGGGCAGTCGTTACGTTACCGGTGTGAATGTGGTCAATTGGCCTATGGGACGTGTGCTGATGTCCTATTTTGCATCGAAATATGTACGCTTTATCACGGGGCTGCCCGTTTATGATACAACGGCGGGATTTAATTGCTATCGTCGCAGAGTACTTGAGACCATCGACCTTGACGCTGTTTGTTTCAAAGGGTACGCCTTTCAGATTGAGATGAAATTTACCACTTTTAAATGTGGCTTCAAGATAAAAGAGGTGCCTGTGATTTTTGTGAACCGTGTGCTTGGCGAGTCTAAAATGAGTGGCGGAATCTTCAGTGAGGCGCTCTTTGGTGTGATTAAATTGAAATGGGGCAGTTTCTTCAGAAAATATCCCCGTTGGAAAGGAACTGAAAATTGACAATATAATAAATGGCAAACGAAACAAATAAACAATTCGAGAGGGTGCTTGCGGTGTGTCGCGAACTTTTTGAAAAGAAACTTTACGACTATGGTGCGTCGTGGCGCATTATGCGTCCCTGTTCACTCACCGACCAGATTTTCATAAAGGCTAAGCGCATACGGACACTTGAAACAGGTGCCGAGAATATGGTGGGCGAGGATATTAACAGCGAGCTCATCGGCATTGTGAATTATGGAATAATAGCCCTTGTGCAGTTGCAGCTTGGTTATGCCGACAATTGCGACATTGCGGCCGACAAGGCAATGGCACTCTATGACGAGAAAGCTGCCGAGACGCTTGAGCTTATGAAACGCAAGAATCACGATTATAATGAGGCTTGGCGTGGGATGCGCACAACCTCATATACCGACCTTATCCTCACTAAAATATGGCGTACGAAGCAAATTGAGGAGCTTGGAGGCGTTACAAAAGTGTCCGAGGGAGTGGATGCCAACTATATGGATATGATAAATTATGCAGTGTTCGGGCTTATAAAGAATGGCGTTGCTTAGTAAGACAAGAGCAGTAACTGCGCTGTTGGTAAACATCTCGCGTTTGTTGCTGGCGGCTGTGCTTGTGGTCTCGGGCTTTGTTAAGGCTGTTGACCCGATGGGACTGTCTTATAAGCTGAGCGAGTATGCGTGGGCATTCGGTTTTAATGGCATTGATGAGGGGTGGTTGATTTTTGGAGCAATGGCGCTGTCGGCCGCCGAGTTTGTGCTTGGTGTGTTTTTGCTTATGGGTGTATATAACAGAACGGTTACGACTGCAGTGTTTCTGTTTTTTCTGTTCTTTACGCCTTTTACACTTATATTGGCTCTTTGGAATCCTGTGCGCGACTGCGGCTGTTTCGGCGATGCTGTGGTGCTGTCGAATTGGGCGACTTTTTGGAAGAATGTCTTGTTGCTTGTCTTTGCAACGCTCTGTTGTTTTAAACGTCGTTTGTTCATTCGCAAAATGAGTTTGGTGAACCGTTGGATGGTTCCTATCTTTGCAATATGTTACATTGCGTCGCTTGAGGGGGCAAGCCTTACGCATCTGCCTGTGATTGATTTCAGACCTTTTGCGGTGGGGAGCAACCTGCGCGAGGCGGTCGAGGATGTGCCCGCAGTGATTAAGTCGATATATAGATTCGAGAAGGCGGGACAGGTGATGGAGTTTGACGAGTTTACTTATCCCGATAGTACGTGGAACTATTTAGGCAGCCGCTCCGAGACTGTTGAGTTTGGCAGGCCTGCCCGCGTAGCCGACTTTGCTTTTATGGATGCCGATGGCGAGGATTATGCCCCGCAGATTCTTGCCGATACGGGTTACGTCTGTCTGCTTGTCTTCAACCGCCTTGAGGCGGCCGATGAGAGCAGGGTCGATAAGATAAATGATATGTACGACTATTGCCGGGAGCAGGGTGTGCCATTCTATGCGGCAACGTCGTCCGACGACGAGGCTGTCGAGTTGTGGCATAAACGTACGGGTGGCGAGTATCCCATTTTGTGGGCCGACGAGATTATGTTAAAGACCGTTGTTCGCTCTAATCCCGGGCTGTTGCTCATAAAGGATGGTCGCGTGGCCGGTAAATGGAATGTCGCCGACCTTCCTTCGGTTGAGAAAATAGAAAAGTCGCCTACTAAAATGCCCGATAGTGTACGCAGCGTGTATAGCTACATACGCGGATGGAGGCTGTGGGTAATATTGTTTGCGGTGCCGCTGATGGCTATAATGTTCGTTGATATGCTCACTGCTGCCGTGCGAAAATTGCTTGTTTTTCTGCGGTTGCGTAAGGTGCGCGATAATGATAAAGAGAATGAAACTATTGATATAAATAACAATACAAACCTTTAAAAACAAAAAGTTATGAGAAAGAAAATTGTAGCAGGTAACTGGAAAATGAACCTGAATCTTCAGGAGGGTGTTGCTCTCGCAAAGGAACTTAACGAGGCTCTGACAGCTGATAAACCCAATTGCGACGTTGTAATTTGTACTCCTTTTATTCATCTTGCATCGGTTGTTCCCGCTGTTGACGCTTCTATCATCGGTGTTGGTGCCGAGAACTGCGCCGATAAGGTGTCGGGTGCTTACACCGGCGAGGTTTCGGCTTCGATGGTGGCATCGACAGGTGCTCAGTACGTAATTCTTGGACACTCGGAGCGTCGCGCTTACTATGGCGAGACCGAGGCTATCCTCAAAGAGAAGGTGCAGTTGGCTCTTGCTAATGGCCTTACTCCCATCTTCTGTATCGGTGAGGTTCTTGAGGAGCGTCAGCAGGGTGTGCAGAATGAGGTGGTGTATAAGCAACTTGCAGGCTCGCTCTACGACCTCTCGGCCGAGGACTTCTCTAAGATTATCCTTGCTTACGAGCCTGTATGGGCAATTGGTACAGGTCTGACAGCTACTCCCGAGCAGGCTCAGGAGATTCACGCTTACATCCGCTCGACTATTGCCGAGAAATATGGCAATGAGGTAGCCGAGAATACTCCCATCCTTTATGGTGGAAGCTGCAAGGCAAGCAACGCTAAGGAGCTTTTTGCTAATCCTGATGTTGACGGTGGTCTCATTGGTGGTGCTTCGCTCAAGGCTGCCGACTTTAAGGGTATCATCGACGCTTGGAAATAATGAGACGAACCTTATCAATAATAATGTTTATACTCTGCGCTCTTTCTATGAGGGCGCAGAGTAACATTGTCAACGAGCTTCAGCGCGATGTTCAGGGGCAGGGTACTGTACGAATAGTACAGCCGCAGAAACTGCTGAATCTGATGGGCTCGATGGCGCTGCGCAGCGATGGTAAGCCGGTGCAGGTCGAGGGCTATCGTGTGATGGTTTATTCGGGAAATAATTCTCAGACAGCCCGTGAGGAGGCTAATAAGATGGCAAGATATATGAAAGAGAATTTTCCCGGTGCCGAGGTTTATGTGGTGTTCGAGTCGCCTATACGCTTGTGTCTTTATGGCGATTATCGTACACGTGAAGAGGCCGAAGCGGTTATGTACCGTTTAAAGGCAACAAAGAAATTTCGTGAAATTTCCGTTAGGAAAGGTGTTATAAATTTGCCTTATTAGTATAAATAGGTATTGTTACTATGGACGAGAATAGAGAGAAGGTTATTCAAGGGCTTATGGAGAGTTGCGGCAATATGCTGAGGCTCATTGGCGAGGATGTACAGCGCGAGGGATTGCTTAAGACGCCCGAGCGTGTGGCGCGTGCTTTGCTTGATACAACGGCAGGATACAACGAGGATCCGCACGCAATTCTGCGTGGGGCAATGTTTAAAGAGGATTACAGCCAGATGGTTATTGTAAAGGATATTGACTTCTATTCTCTGTGCGAGCATCATATTCTGCCTTTCTTTGGCAAGGTGCACGTGGCGTATATTCCTAACGGCTATATTACCGGCCTTAGCAAGATTGCTCGTGTGGTGGATGTCTTTGCGCGTCGTTTGCAGGTGCAAGAGCGACTGACGTTACAAATTAAGGAGTGTATCCAAGAGACGCTTAATCCGCTTGGGGTGATGGTGGTTGTCGAGGCGCAACATCTGTGTATGCAAATGAGGGGTATAAAGAAACAAAATTCGGTAACTACAACCTCGGATTTTTGTGGGGCGTTCAATCAGGCAAAGACGCGCGAGGAGTTTATGAATTTGATACGTAACAGATAAATACACAGGTATTTGTATTAAATAGGGCAAGCTGTTCCAATTATGTGGATAGCTTGCTTTTTTATAAATTGACGGCCGAGGTGCTGAAGCCGTATTGTCGCAGTTGGTTGTTCAGCGCTTGTTGCGTCTCTTTAAGATATTTGAAATTTTGCATTACTTCCATTGCCTGCTCGCTGTTGCC
Organism: uncultured Bacteroidaceae bacterium; assembly: GCA_964470845.1. GTDB lineage: Bacteria > Bacteroidota > Bacteroidia > Bacteroidales > Bacteroidaceae > HGM04593. The sequence goes on from CAYYEL010000019.1 coordinate 29,602, forward strand.
GGCAACAGCGGGGTCTTTCAACTGTGCCATTGTCTGTTTTAAAAGCTCATCTACGATACTCTGTTTGTAGGCTATTGAAAGGCGCATTGTCTGCTCAAAGAGTATGGCGCTCTCGTTGCGAAGCTCGGTGTTATTTTCGCTGAACATTTTGCTGAGCAGATAGCGGTCGCCGCACAGCTCGGCTGCGAGGGTCGAGATTTCGGCGTCGGGGTGTGTCTGGAAATGTTCGTCGGGACTGAACGCGGGGTCGTTGCTGTGTTCGGCTGCTTCGTCAAAGATGCGTTTGTAGAGTGGATGGGTAAACTCTATGCCGTCGCCTTTGAATGAAAAGTGCAGATGTGATATTACGCTCTCGTTGAATGCGGGGGTGTTTGTGGTGCTGTCCTCGGGGACGGTGAGCATCTTGCCGCCGTTGCGCAGGATGAATTGTATTATCGCGCGTTCCTTATTATATAGTGGGTTGCTCTTCTCGTAGCTCTCGACAATGCTCTTTTGTAGTGTGCCGTCGGGTTGTGTTGTGGCTGCTGTCTCGTTGTCTGCAGCGCTGCTTGCGGTGTTTTTCTGCCGCTCTTCGGCACGCTTTATTCGTAATTTCGCGGTCTCGGACACGAGTAGTTGCTCGCTCAGTTTAAGCATATCACTGCATCGCTTGATATATTCACTGCGCAGAATGTCGTTGGGAATTACTGCAATGCTCTTGACAATGTCGCCGATGAGGCCTGCGCGGCGCACGGGGTCGTCGCCAACCTCGTCGAGTAGAAGGTTGGTCTTGAATTGTATAAAATCGACACTGTTTTTTTGCAGGTACTGCTCTAACTCCTCGGTCGAGTGTGTCTGTGCGTAGCTGTCGGGGTCGTCGCCGTCGGGCAACAGCACTACGTTGATGTTCATTCCCTCTTCGAGGAGCATATCAATGCCTCGGAGCGAGGCTTTTATTCCGGCCTTGTCGCCGTCGTATAGTAGTGTAATGTTGTTTGTGAAGCGGTGTATGAGGCGTATTTGCCCTGTGGTGAGCGAGGTTCCCGATGAAGCTACCACATTCTGTATTCCGGCCTGATACATTGAGATTACGTCAAGATAACCCTCGACCAATATGCAGCGGTCGTGCTGCATTATTGATTGCTTGGCGAAATAGAGACCGTAAAGGTGGTTGCTCTTGTGATAAATTTCGCTCTCGGGCGAGTTGACGTATTTTGCGGCCTTGGGGTTGCTTTGTAATATTCGTCCGCCAAAGGCTACAACCTTGCCCGATATTGTGTGCACGGGGAATGTTACACGTCCCCAAAATCGGTCGATGAGGCGTCCGTCGTCGGTCGAGTAGCATACACCGGTCTTTGCAATAAGCTCGGGGCTGTATCCGCTTTGCATAGCGGCTGTGGCGAATGTGTCGCGTTTCTCGGGTGAGTATCCCAGCCCGAATTTCTTTATAATGTCGTCGCGCAGCCCTCGGCGGTGGAAATATCCAAGGCCTATGGCTTGTCCCTCTTGTGTGGTGTGCAGTGTATCGACGAAGAATTGTTGGGCATATTCGTTTATCACGAACATACTCTCGCGCATATTTTGTGTGCGGCGCTCTTCGTCGGTGAGCTCGCGCTCCTTAATCTCAATATGATATTTCTTTGCCAGCCATCTGAGGGCGTCGGGGTAGCTCATCTGCTCGTGTTCCATAATAAAGTGTACGGGCTTGCCACCCTTGCCGCATCCGAAGCATTTGTACAGGTTCTTTGCGGGCGAGACTGTAAAGGAAGGGGTTTTTTCGTTGTGAAAAGGACACAGCCCGATGAGGTTGACCCCGCGTCGGCGCAGGGCTACAAAATCTGATACTACCTCCTCTATCTTGGCGGCATCCATTATTTGTTCTATGGTGTTGCGGTCTATCATATATATAATAAGGAGAGAGTGGACTTTTTTCGGTGCAGTAATTGCAAGGTTGAGTGTCTTTTCTTTCTCCGTGGGCGAAGATAATAAAAGCGGGCGATATTTTTCGGTGCTTATTGAAAATCTTTGTAACTTTTTTCGGTAGCAATAGGGATGCAGGCTGCAAAAAGTAGAGAATAAGTATTGTTTTCATAAGCCTGCTACGGAATTTTATGGCCGATTTTTTGTTCTTTTCCTTGTGCGAGTACAATAATTTCGCGGCTTTTGTGCGAGAAAACAGAATGAAATTCTTGAAAAAATGGGACGTCTGAACATAAAAATAGCACTTTTGCATAAAAAACCTTATTGATGGCGCAAGAAAATTGTGCTCCGTAAAACAATTTTATATCCTGCTGTTTTTATTCTTTTGTGGTGGAAAATGAACAGTGATTAGTCTGAATAGGAACAAAAATGTAAAGAAAATGGAAAAAGTGTAATTTTCTTGAAAAAAACTCTTGCGATTGTTTGGTAGGTAAAAAAAAAGCTGTACCTTTGCACTCGCTTTCGGGAAGCAACGT
>CAYYEL010000020.1:0-29305 GCA_964470845.1 uncultured Bacteroidaceae bacterium
GGCCGACAAAGTTTCGGGAGCAAATGGCAGTCGTGGCGGTAGCTCGGGCCGTAGCGGAGGCAGTCAGCGCTCATCATCGACAAATATCTCGAACGACGAGCTTTTTATGCGTGCAATATTAGGCAAGACAACGGTTTATGAACAAGAAGCAGTGTTGCTTACTTTTAAAGTTTATAGCGCCGTTAATCTGAGGTCGGTCAGTCCCGGTACAATTGATATTAAAGATTGCCTTGTACAAGAGGTCGAGCTTCCGCAAAATAAGTCGGGAAATATGGAGCATTATAATGGTCGCAATTACATTGTCTATACGTGGCGACAATTTGTACTTTTCCCACAAAAGAGTGGCGAGTTAGAGATTCCATCGATAAAATTTGATGCAGTTGCTGCCGTTGAGACTGATATGGGAGCAACCGACCCCTTCGATTTTTTCTTTAATGGCGGCCCCAGATATTTAGAGGTTAAAAAGGAGTTGAACAGCCCAAAACTGAAACTGAATGTCGAGTCGCTTCCCGCCGGACGCCCCGAAGGATTCTCGGGTGGTGTCGGACAATTCAGCGTGTCAACCACCCTCAGTACCGCCGAGCTGAAAGCCAACGAGGCTGTAACGCTGCGTATGGTAATCTCGGGTGTCGGAAATATGAAACTAATAAAAACTCCCGAGGTTAATTTCCCCGAGAGTTTCGAGGTTTACGACCCAAAAATAGATAATCGTTTCAAACTGACAAATGCGGGCTTTCAGGGCAACAAAGTTATAGAATACCTTGCAATCCCACGACACGCAGGCGAGTACACAATTCCTTCGGTGCAATTCTCCTATTTTAATACCGATAAAAAACAGTACGAGACAATTACCACCGATAGCTACACGCTGAATGTCGCAAAAGGCGAGGGTAGTAGCACCGAGGCTGTTGCCTCATTTGTTGGAAAAGAGGAACTTAAACTGCTTGGGCAGGACATACGATATATAAAAAGCGCCAATGTAAAACCCTCGAAGCCCAATGAGTATTTCTTTGCATCGTGGAGCTATTGGCTCTGTTATATTATTCCTTTGCTAATATTTATTGCATATATCCTGTTGCATTACAAACAGATGAAAGAAAATGCCGATATTTCACGTATGCGCACAAAAAAAGCCAACAGCACTGCTGTCAAACGTTTGAAGGTGGCTAAAAAACTTTTGAAAGAGAACAATAAAGCCGAGTTCTACGACGAAATACTGAAAGCTCTATGGGGATACGTAAGCGACAAACTTAATATACCTGTATCGCGCTTGACAAAGGATAATGTGGCGGCCGAACTTTCGACCAAGAATGTCGGCAACGAAACAATCACCGAACTTCAGAATGTGCTGGGAGAGTGCGAATTTGCCCGTTACGCTCCGGGAGATGCCGCCGCCGCAATGGATAACATCTATAAAAAGGCAATGGATATAATTGACAAGATGGAAAATTCAATAAAAAGATAACTATATGAAGATGAAACACTTTATTATATATTCAATGCTGTTATTCTTGCCTTTTGTGATAAATGCACAAGAGCAGCAAGAGGGCATTGCTTCGCCTGTAACAATTGAAAGTCATAATAGAGCCGACAAGGCAATGGGCGACAGTGCATATAGCAAAGGCGACTATGCAACAGCCATAAATATATATGAACATATAATTGCCAATGAAGGAATTGCCCCCGAGCTTTATTATAATCTCGGGAACGCCTACTACAAGAGCAACGAGATTGCTAGAGCAATATTGAATTACGAACGTGCACTGCTGCTCGACCCCTCGGACAATGATACTCGCTTTAATCTTGAGCTTGCAAGGGCAAAAACGATTGACAAAGTCTCGGACGGCTTTAAACTGTTTCTGACACAGTGGGTAGAGAACGTGATAAATTTAGCGAGTATGAGCACGTGGGCTGTAATAGGGGTGTGTACCTTTATCCTAATGCTCATTACGTTATTGCTGTTGTTTTTTGGAAAATCGGTTGCATTGCGCAAAACAGCGATGAGCCTGTCGGTACTATTGCTTGTGCTTACAATTTTTTCAAATATTGCAGCCAAGCATCATTACGACTTACTCAATACTCGTAATATGGCTATCATTATGAAGCCCAGCGTAACAGCAAAAAGTACACCCGATAATTCGGGTACAAGTCTCTTTGTCATACACGAGGGACGCAAGGTAAAAGTCAGCGACGATACTATGAAAGAGTGGAAAGAGATTGAGCTCGAAGATGGTACTGTTGGTTGGGTGCCCACAGATGCACTCGACATAATTTAGTTAATTTTATTTTATAAGGGGATGTTTGATTTAGAGAAACTTATTGAAGCGGATAAATATCTGTTACTATCGCTTAACGGCAGCGAATCGCTCTATTTAGATGGTTGTATGTCGGTATATACAACCACGCTTGTGTGGATTCCGCTTGCTGCGGTGTTGCTGTATGTATTGATAAAGAACAATAATATACAGACATTCTTAATTCTTTTAATGGCAATTGCATTGGTGTTTGTTCTTACCGATGGAATTACATCTACAATCTGTAAGCCTCTGTTCGAACGCTTTCGCCCTACACGCGACCCCGAGCTTATGTATTTTGTGGATGTTGTAAACGGCTACCGCTGTGCTTCGTATGGCTTTATGTCGAGCCACGCTGCCAATTCTTTTGGTATTGCTACGTTTGCTATGTTGCTGATGCGCAGCAGGACACTTTCTGTATCTCTGTTCTTGTGGACTGCAATAAATTGTTATTCAAGAATTTATTTAGGTGTACATTATCCGGGTGATATTCTTGCGGGTGCTGTTGTCGGTGTCTTGTGCGGTGTGCTTATGTACAGATTGTATAAGTATATGTGTAATAAATTGCGCAATGTGGGCGGTCGCGATTGGATTTCGACGCAATATACCAAGAGCGGTTATCTTGTCTCGGATATTCATCTGTTGCTTATGGTAATGTATGGGACTTTTGTTGCTATCCCGGTGATTGCTTTCTTTGTAATTAGAAATTATTGATAATATATACAACAAAATAAGAGGCGGGAACAAAAAAAATTTGTTCCCGCCTTTCTTGTTTGTTCAATATGGGCTTTTTAAAACGCCTTTGTTGTGTTTAGAGTTAACAGTTCATTCCGCCACAGCAGTTGATGACCTGTCCTGTTACATAGGCCGAGAGGTCGCTGGCGAGGAACAGCGCTACATTAGCTACATCCTCGGGAGTGCCCCCGCGACGCAGGGGAATGCTCTCTGCCCACGCTTTACGCATCTCCTCGGGAAGCGCCGAGGTCATATCTGTCTGTATGAATCCGGGGGCTATGCAGTTGACACGTATTCCGCGAGGGCCCATCTCCTTGGCAACCGATTTTGAGAAGCCGATAAGTCCGGCTTTTGAGGCCGAGTAGTTGCATTGTCCGGCGTTTCCGCTTACTCCTACTACCGACGACATATTTATTATGCTGCCTTGACGTTGCTTGGCCATTATGGGGACTATTATACGTGTGAAATTAAATGCCGATTTTAAGTTTGTGGTAATTACAGCGTCCCACTGCTCCTCGCTCATACGCATCAGAAGTCCGTCTTTTGTTATTCCTGCGTTGTTTACAAGAATGTCTATGCGGCCAAGGTCGGCGATTATTTGTTTTACTGTTGCTTCGGTGGCTGTGTAGTCGGCTGCATCGGCTGCATAACCTTTGCAACTTACTCCCATTGCTGTTATTGTGGCTTCAAGTTCCTCGGCTGCACCGTTTTTTTGACGGTAGGTGAATGCTATATTTGCACCGGCCTCGGCAAATTTAATTGCGATGGCCTTTCCTATTCCGCGTGTTGCGCCTGTTACTAACGCTGTCTTTCCTTCAAGTATTTTCATAATTCTTTTGTTTTTGTTGTTTACTTTATTGCTCGGTTACTACAAATATACTCTTTCAATTTTATATTTTACAAAAAAAACGGCTCCATTCTTTTATGTGGATACCGTTTTTTATAGTGTTTGTTCTTTTATTGGGCTTTGTCTATGATTTTTGTCGCAAACTCAAAATCTTCGGGGTAGTCAATGTCTATGCCTTCTATTGCATCTACTATTGCCATATAAGGGGTGTTGCCCACACGTTGGTGCATCTGTGTCCACACCTCGCGACGGAATATGTAGAATGCGCTTGTCTCGACAAGAACAGGCTCTATTGTTTGTGTACGCGGAATCTCTTTTAGACTGTAATTCAGTGGTTTACCATTGTACCAAGTGAATGTCTGAATTTTTTGTGCCGAGAAGGCCGAGTCGTGCTCGCCCGAGACTACCTTGTCTATTGCATTACCTATTGTGTCGCATTTTATGAATGGCGAGGTTGTGTGGGCAAGCATATAAATATCAGCATCTACCTCTTTTACAAATGCGTCGTAAATCTCCTTGCCCAGTGTCTCGTCGCTGTCGAGTGTGGTGGAGCGCTTAAGGAATTTTACTCCTTGGGGTAGGTAGGGGATTATGCTCTCTTGACTGCAATAGACATACACATCGCTTATTTGAGGCACTTTTACGAGTGTCTCCAATATGTGCTGTAAAAGGGGCTTGTCGCCCAGCATTTTCAGATTTTTGCCAACTACGCGTTTGCTGTTGAGCCTTATGGGTACAAATGCGGCAATCTTCATACGTTTCTATTGTCTTTTACAAGCAGCTGAACATATCAATTACACCGACAAATTCGTTGCTTGAGTTTACTACTATTATCGAGTGTACGTTGTGTTTGCGCATTATCGCCTCGGCCTGTGTCAGCTTGGCTGTCTCTTGCACGGTCTTGGGGTTGTGGCTCATAAGGTCTTTGGCTGTCAACTCGAAGAAGTGCTCTTGGTCGCGTTGCATTGCACGGCGAATGTCGCCGTCGGTAACAACGCCCAAAATTTTACCCTCTTCTATTACTACTGCAAGCCCCATTTTTGTACGGCTTATCTGGAAGAGTGCATCGCTTATCTTCGATTCGCGGGTTATTATGGGAAGGTCGGTGCTTACCATATAGTCTTTTACACGTGAGAGCAGACGACGTCCGAGAGCGCCTCCGGGGTGGAATTGTGCAAAGTCTGATGCTTTGAAGTTACGAACGGTCATCAGTGCACAAGCTATTGCATCGCCCATTGCCAGTGTGGCTGTGGTAGATGAGGTGGGGGCAAGGTTCAAGGGACAAGCCTCGCGCTCGACCGATACGTTAAGGTGGCAATCGGAGTATTTTGCAAGCAATGAGGCCGGATTACCCGACATTGATATTATGGGTATTTTGCGGTCGGTAAGTAGGGGGATGAAGCGCAAAAGCTCATCTGTCTGTCCCGAGTTTGATATTGCAAGAACTACGTCGCCCTCGGTAAACATTCCAAGGTCGCCGTGAAAAGCATCAAGCGGGTTGACGAAGAACGAGGGCGTGCCTGTACTTGCAAGGGTCGAGGCTATTTTTGCACCTATGTGTCCCGATTTTCCTACACCGGTAACTATCAGTTTACCGCTACTGTTTATTATAAGGTCTATTGCCCTTGTAAAATTATCGTCGAGCTTGGGGATGAGGTTGAGGATTGCCTCGGCCTCGTCTTGAAAGCATTTTTTTGCTACGTTGATTACGTTTGCCATATTGTGTTTGTTTGTTCTGTTTTTTGTTGTTCACATTTTTCCAAACTACCTGCAAATATAGATGTTTTGATGTTAATGTGCAAAAAAAAACTATTTTATCTCGCGTATGTGTTCGATGGTGGCTACATTTATTCATTCTTGCAGCACGGTAAATTAAAGATGAATTCAGTTTTTTGTGTAACGTCAATTGATTGTTCTAAAATCTTTTGTACCTTTGTCCTATCGGGCGAAGGTTTTCTGCACTCGCTGTAAAATATTGAGGTTAACTTCATATATCTTGCTCGTTTGTACTGCTTACGCTCTAACCATAGCACTTGTTTATTTTTGTACTTAATACTATGAGAAATATCTTTATTAAGAATAGATTACTATTGATATTAACAGCATTTGCAGCTGTTTTTTCTTTTTATTCGTGTGGTAATATGTCTGAGACGGATGCTTCTTCGGTGTGCACTGCCGATACGATTGTGCAGCATAAGTCTGTTGTTAAATATGGATTGCCCATCGAGGATTATCACGTGGAATATGATACGTTGCGTCCGCGTCAGACTTTTGCCGAACTTCTTATGAAAATGGGCTTTTCGGCACAGGAGGTTTATAAGTTGACGCAGTGCCCCGATAGCGTCTTTAATGTGCGTCGTTTGCGTCCCGGGCAGACGTGTGCTCTTTTCTGCGACAAGGATTCTGCGGCTCGTCCGCGTTATCTTGTTTATGTCGAGAACCCCAAGGATTATGTAATTTTCACTCTGGGCGATAGTTGCAGCGCGACAAGGGCACGCAATGCGTCGCGTTGGTGCGAGAGTGAGGTCGCAGGAGTGGTAAACTCTTCGTTGTGGGTGGCAATGCAGGAGAGTGGTGCTTCGCCTTTGTTGGCTGTTGAGATGTCGCACATATTTGGTTGGTCGGTCGATTTCTTCGGTATTCAGAAGGGCGATGAGTTTCGCCTTATTTATGCTCGTGAGTTTGTTGATGAGACACCTCTTGAGAATTATCGTATTCTGGCTGCATCGTTCTGTGCATCGGATAGTACGGTATATGCTATCCCGTTTGTACAGGATGGCGAGGAACTTTTCTATAATGCCGATGGCAACAGTCTCGAAGGTGCTTTTCTGAAAGCTCCACTCGATTATTATAGAATTTCGTCTCGTTTTTCAAACAGCCGTTTTCACCCTGTGCTCAAACGCTACCGTGCGCATCACGGAGTGGATTATGCCGCACCTGTGGGAACGCCCGTATATGCAATAGGCAGTGGTAAGGTTATTGCCAAGGCTTATCAGGCGGGTGGCGGTGGAAACTATGTGAAGATTCGTCATAACAGCGTTTATGTTACTACATATATGCACCTTTCGCGCTTTGCTAAGGGGTTAAAAGTAGGTGATGCCGTAAAGCAGAAACAGGTGATTGGTTATGTAGGCTCGACTGGAATTTCGACCGGCCCGCATCTCGATTTTCGTGTACACGAGAATGGTAAACCTATAAATCCGCTTACAATAAAATCGCAGCCCAAAAAGCCCATCAGCGAGGCTAACAGGGTAGCTTTTTCCTCAGTTGCCGACTCGTTGTTGAAACGTCTGGCTGCAATTCCGACCGCACCTGAAAAGAGTGTTTCTATCGTAGTCGGCAATTAAATAGATAGTAGCCGATATTTAAAATAGCCGAGGCAATACGCCTCGGCTATCTGTTTATAAGATTTTTGTATCTTGTGTGTATTCTGTCTATTTTATGAAAATCTTTTTTCCGTTCATAATATAGATACCCTTTGTCGGGTTCTCGACGCGACGTCCACTAAGGTCGTAGATGATGCCCGAATTGTTATTCTCGTCGGGTGAGGTTATACACTCGATGCTTGTACTTGTCGATTTTATCGGGTAGAAGGGGTTGTCGTCGGTGAATTTGTATTTACCATTGCTCGCCCAGTCGAGTGAGAAGCGAACGAAGCGCATTGTGTAACCACCGAATACTCCATTCTCTTCGTAATACACTCCTAATGTTCCGTCGGGAAGAACTACTGCTGCGCTGTAGGCCGAGCCTCGTGGACAGATGGTCTTTGGCGTGCCGAATGTTGCTCCCTCGTCGGTCGATAGGGCGATGCTTACATTCTGACGGTTGCTGCTGTTGGGCAGTGTCTGAAGGGCAATGTTCCATTGGTTGCCTTCGAGCGTAGAGCACCATACCATATATTCGCCGTCGCAGGCGTTACCCGAGATTCCTGTTGTGAAGCGTGTCTGCGAGGGCTTGTGCCACGTCTCACCATCGTCCGAGGTGTAGTTGTAGTAGTTGTAGCCGCTTGCACGCACGCTGATGGCAAGGTCGCCGTTCTTGCGCTCCAATGATTTTGGTTCGTCGGCCGAGCTTGTTCCGCTGTTTCCGCTGACGTACCAGCTCTTTCCGCCATCCTTACTCATAAAGAAGTAGAAGTGTTGGCTGTTGTCGGCCTGACGGTTTACAAAACTCGATACAAGCGTGCCGTCGCGCTTTTGCAGTGCTGCTCCCGAACCCGAGAAGCCGCTTTTCCACGTTTTTGTTTTTGGATTCGAGCAGTTGGCTCCGAATAGGTCGTCGGTGTGGTCTATGGGGGTTTCCCACGTTAATCCGCCGTCGCGGCTGGTGATGTTCTTCCAACGAGGAGGCTCGGCGGCTGTGCCTGCAAAGAATCCGTGGCCGTATGTACCGGCACTTGTCATTATACCAACAATTTCGCCATTATCGCGGTTGGTTACAATGGAAGCGTCGCCGTGGCCGTAGTTGCCACCCGTAGTTGCTGTGCCGGCTACTGTTTGCGGGTCGCTCCACGTGCGACCGTTGTCCTCGGAGTATTGGGCTACAAGGTAACAGTGCGAGGGTAGGTCGCTGTTGTGGTTTTTGCGGTCGTCGGTGAGGGTTACGAGGCGTTTACCGTCGCGGGTTACAGTGATTGCCGGGATGCGGTAGTAGAGTGAGCCTTTATCCATTGGCATCAGCACTGCACCTTCGGTGAGGAAGATTGTTGCCTCGTGGGCAGGGTTACCGTTGCTCTCGGTAACCTCTTTACCATCAATTGTGTAGCTTAATATGGTTGCATCGACGGTGTTGCCCTCAACTGCGTCGTCGGCAATGTCGTAGGTTATCCACAGATAGTGGTCGCCGGGGGCAAGCGGACGTTTGCTGTTGATTCTGAATGTACCGTCGTCATCAAGTATGCATTGTCCGAAAAGCTCGCCGTTTTGTTGACGCCACTCCATTTTATTCTCTTCGTCAATGAAAAGCTCGCGTGCGTTTGTGGCAAAATAGGCTTTTACGTTGGTAATATCCTCTTTGCGTGTGCCGCTGAAACGGCCTCTTACGGATGTGAAATTGCACTCTCCTGTCAGGCCGCTGACACGAATGGTCGAGCGTATGATGGGCTGATTCTTGTTGCCTATTCCTGTCGTTACCTTTCCTTGTACAACTTTTGTGGTTGCCACAGTTGCTTGAGGATTGCTTGTGTCAACCTCGTCGAAGCGCCACAGCGATGCTCCATCTTCCGATGCTGCCCAGCGTACAATCACCGAGCCGCTCTCTTGGGCGTGAAGCTCGACGGCGTTGTCCTTGATGATGAAGAATCCGTAGGCATCGTCTATTGTATATATGTAGTTGGGGCTATCGACTGTGCCGAATTGTGTCGAACCGCCTGTGCCGGGGCCTGCTGTTCCGAAATATTTGCCATTGTAGTTTTTGATGGCTATTTTTCCGTTATTTTCCCAGAAACTCCAGATGCTGTTGGCGCTGAATGTCTTGTCGCCGAAACGCAGTAGGTTGTTCTCGCTATCGTGATATATGGCTTTTCCTGCGCAGTAGGCTTTTGTTGATGCGTTTGTAATGTAGTACCAGTGCTCTTTGCCCACAGTGCTGATTATGGGTTTTTCAATCTTGTCTTCTGTTACTTTAACGGTGAAATTGGTGAGTACAACGCCTTTACCATTGCTGCCTGCAAGGGTGAAGGCTACGGACGAGAGTCTTTGATTATTGCCGCTGATTGTTTGCGATGTGCTTTTTGTTACATATTCGCGTCCGTCGTCCATGCTGAGCGACAGTGCTTCACTGTGTCCATTATTGGTGAATGTGAAGCTGTACTCTTGAATCACGTAGCCTGTGGGGGGTGTTATTGCGTATGTTGCACTGCCGGCTGTTCCTGTCATCAATTGTACGTAGTTACCGTTCCAATTCATATTGTTGATTGTACCGCAACCAAATTGCAACTGCGGGGTTGATGTGCTTTTCCACGTGCTGTTCCAAGATTGGTTCTTTGAGGTGCCGCGCCACAGGTCGCCGTTTAGTTTGTCGATGGTATATTCGATTGTCGATTGTACCTCGGGTTTTGCTTCGGGCTCGGGGGCGTCGGTTATTCTGAGCTGACAGCCTGTGTCGGTGCGGTCGTTGCCTTTGTTGCTTGAATTGCTCCAGTTGTAGATGGCGTAGTTCTGGGCCGAGCCTGTTTGGTTCAACTGCACTTCGCCCGAGGATATTATAAAGTATCCGGGGGTCTGCGAGTAGCTTATTGTCCAGCCTTTCGAGGGCTTGCTGTTTGTCGTATATATCTGTGCATTGTATCCTGCTGCGGGATTCAGATAGCTGTTGTACTCGCGGTTGATAATGTCGTAGGTGTTGTCGCCTCGGTTGACGAATTTCCACATCGACTCGGAGTATTTTACATAATCTTCGCTTCCTGTCAGGCCCGAGGATGTTTCATTGACCGAGATGAACAGGTTGCCCGAGCGCAACGATGATATTTGATACCAATGTTCGTCGGTGTCGGTGCTTGCCGTGGGCATTATGATTCCTTTTGCAAGGATCGATTCAAGGCGCTCGGCTTGTGCTTCGGCCTCGGCACCCGAGAGGTCTCTTGTGCTCAGTAGTACGTTGGCTTTCTGTGCCTCGGCGTTGAATGCCTCGATGGTTTCGGCCGAGTATTCTCCTACTTTTGTTCCTGCTTTGAGGTTGATGCCAAGGGCTATGGCTTGTGAAATTTGGTTGCACAGACCGGCCTGTTCGTGGCGGCGCTTTGCTACTTGGTCGCTAATGACGTCTATTTCGAGCTCGGGAAAATCGACAGCAAGGGCTGCCTGCATCTGCTGTGCTATTTTAACGTAGCCCAATCCTCCCAGATAATTTCCGGGATAGAAATATTCGCTGTTGGCTGTGCTGCCGTTAACCAGCGGGGTGTATGTATCGACATATTTTATTTTGTCGCTCACAAGGCTTTGCATATAGCTGTTAAGCACTGCTATGCGGTTGCTGTTGGTAGTTGAATTATTCATTGGGCACAGCGCCATCAGGTAAATTGTCGATGATGGCGATTTTTGGGCAATTTTGTTTACCAGATTCTTGTATGCTGTTTTTACTGTTGCAATATTTGTTGTGCCTGTGGCATCGGCTGTTCCGGTGTAGAGGAAAATTGCTTTAGGATTCTCTTTATTTACTCCGGCAACGCTCGCAAATGTAGCATCTACTATTTTGCTTGTTGTTGCAATGTCGCCACCGTAGCCCCAGCCCGTTCCGCGGTTTTTTACGTTGGGGTTACCAAGAAGCTCTTGCCACTCGCCGTTTTTTATAAGCTCGTCGCCAAAGACCAGAATGTCGTTTGTGCTTATGGGTAGTGCGCTGAAGTAGGTTGCACGCATTCCGTGTACACCGCCGAGGCCGCCGTTATTTTGCACCGATAATGTTGTCGGGTGATAGACGGTGCTGACGGTGTAATCCTCGCCCTCTTGCAGATAGGGGCAGATGGCGTCGCACCACACACTGTAAGCACCTGCCGTCAGATGCAGATAATCGTAGCTCCAAACACCGCCGTTCGCAACATTAGTGAGTTTGTCGTAAAGGTCGATGTAGGTGAGCCACTCGGCGTCAGTCTCTTGCACGTAGGCTTTAACAAGCTCGTTGGTGTGCAGCCAACGCTCGGGAGTGCGGTTCGAGGTGTTGTTGTTGAGAATGCTGTACAGATAGATTTTTGTATCGGGGTAGCGCGTATGTATGCGTTTAACCATACTGCTGACGTAGTTCAGTATCTGCTCGCCTGTAAAGTCGAGGCCGCCGCTTGATGCAAGGTCGTTTGTGCCTATCATCATAAATACCTTTTTGGGCTTTTTGCCAAGATAGCTTTCGAGATTATCGCTCTGTTCGGTGGAGTATGTTCCTGAATTTCCGCGATTGACAATGGGCAGATAGTCGCCGTTTGAAGTTACAAAAGCCTCGGGCCAGCAGTGCATATCTGTGATGCTGTTACCTATAAAAACAATACTGCCCTCAGAGGGTTCGAGTACTTTGAAAGAATCGAACCTGTGATTGCGAAAAGGCTCATCGGCCAATGCTCCCAGCACATAAAGAGAGGCTAAAAGCGATAGTAAAATTTTCTTCATAGTGTGTTAATAAGTTGATAATTAGAGTTTTTTTAAAAAAAGTACATATTACTCGACGTAAATATAAAAGTTTAAATTTAATATAGAAAATTTACTTAATTGATTAACATTTTTAAATATATTTACAGCTATTGGAAAATAGAGCATCGAATGTAAAAAAATGTATAAAAATGTGGTATAATCAGTAGTTTGTGATTATATTTGCCTCATTGCGAATATTGTTTTCGCATCGGTTTATAAAATATTTTGTACCTCCTTTTTTGTGAATAATTAAGAAACTGTTTATATGAAAAAAATTTTAATTACTTTAACATTGATGCTGCCTCAATTATCGCAGCAGTTTATGGCGCAAGAGTATATCTCGTGTCGTCCACCGGTAGATAAAAGACATTTTGTCTCACAAGCGGTAGAAAAGAAAATAGCCGAAACAACCGCGCAGTTGACCAACAAGAAACTCGCTTGGATGTTTGCCAATTGCTTCCCGAACACATTGGACACCACAGTGTATCCCAATGGCGAGGGCGACACGTTCGTCTATACGGGTGATATTGCGGCAATGTGGCTTCGGGACTCGGGAGCGCAAGTGTGGACATATATGCGCTTTATATCCGAGGACGAGGAACTTAGAAAGATGATTGCAGGAGTAATATTGCGACAATTTCGTTGCATAATAATTGACCCTTATGCAAATGCATTCTATAAAGAGCCCGATAAAGTGGGCGAGTGGGCAAGCGACCGCACCGATATGCGCCCCGGAGTGCACGAGAGAAAATGGGAGATTGACTCGCATTGTTACCCTATACGATTGGCTTACGAATATTGGAAGCGTTCGGGCGATACATCTGTTTTTGGCGAAGAGTGGCTCAAGAGCATACAACTGACATTAAAGACTTTTCGCGAGCAACAGCGTAAAGATGGAGTGGGGCCTTATACATTCTTGCGCACCACAGCCCGCGCATTCGACACATTGAACAACGGTGGACGAGGAGCGCCCGTAAAACCCGTGGGGCTGATAGTCTCGTCGTTCCGCCCATCGGACGATGCAACAACACTGCAATTCCTTGTACCCTCGAATTTCTTTGCCGTAACATCACTGCGAAAAGCAGCCGAGATTCTAACCAAGGTTAACAATCGTACCGACCTTGCCGATGAGTGCACAAGCCTTGCCGATGAGGTCGAAAATGCGCTGAAAGAGTATGCCACATACGACCACCCGAAATATGGCAAAATATATGCGTTCGAGGTTGACGGATTCGGCAATCATCTGCTAATGGACGATGCAAATGTGCCCAGTCTTCTTGCAATGCCTTATTTGGGCGATGTCCCGGTTAACGACCCTGTTTATCGTAACACACGACAATTTGTGTGGAGCGACAGCAATCCATATTTCTTCAAAGGAAAAGCAGCCGAGGGAATTGGCGGCCCTCACGTAGGATACTATATGGCTTGGCCTATGAGTATAATTATGAAAGGCTTGACATCGACCGATGATGCCGAATTAAAAAAATGTGTCGAAATGCTCATCAGCACCGACGCCGGCACCGGATTTATGCACGAGTCGTTCAATGTAGATAATCCGCAGAAATATACCCGCTCGTGGTTTGCTTGGGTTAACGGATTATTCGGCGAACTTATACTGAAAATAATAGACGATGGCAAATTGGAATTACTTAACAGCATAGATATTCAGTAATTATGAAACGTACATCACTTTTTACTTTGTTGCTCTTTTTTGCAATTGTGGCACAGGCACAATCGCTGTTGGTTGGACAATATAACATAAGATTCGATAAAAAACTGGATCGCGAACAGGGCAACGGTTGGGATGTTCGCGCTCCCCGAATTTACAGTGTGATAAATTACGAGGGGTGGGATATTTTTGGAGCACAAGAGGTGCTGCATAATCAGTTGAATGACCTTCTTGCCAATTTGGACGGATACGACTACATTGGCGTCGGACGCGACGATGGCGACAAGAAAGGCGAGTATGCCCCGATATTCTATAAAAAAAGCAGGCTGCGCTGTCTGAACAAAGGCAACTTTTGGCTCTCGGAGACCCCCGACTCGGTGGGCTCGAAAGGGTGGGACGCTGCCTTATGTCGAATATGTACGTGGGGCGAGTTTGAAGATAAGAGTACAAAATGGCGCTTTTGGGCATTCAATCTGCATATGGACCACATCGGAGTGGTTGCCCGCAGCGAGAGTGCCAAACTTGTATTGCGCAAAATAGAGGAGATGTGTGGCGACGCACCTTATATATTAACAGGCGACTTTAATGTCGATCAGAATAACGAGATATACAAAATTCTTACCGGCTCAAAAAAACTGATTGACGCCTACACCGCAGCACGACACAAAATGTGTGAGACGGGCTCTATGAATTACTTTAATCCCGAGTACAGTACCGATAGTCGCATCGACCACATTTTCCTTTCGCCACACTTTAAAGTGCAGAAGTACGGCCTTCACCCCTACAACTATTGGCAGCCCATAGAATCGACGCCCGAGAAACTCGAAGCAATAGCACAAGGCGTCGAGGGTGTTGCACTGCATCGCCTGCGTGCACTTTCCGACCACTATCCGATAGATGCCTTGGTGGAGCTTCCGCGACTGCGCTCGCCGCAAGATTGGGCGCAGTATGGCCGATACGACAGTGCCAACGAAAAGGTCGAAAAAGCAAAAGTGGTGTTTATGGGCAATTCAATTACCCAAAATTGGCAGCGCTACCGTCCCGAATTTTTCAAAGAGAACGAGGGTTATCTGTGCCGAGGTATCGGCGGACAGGTAACAGCACAGATGCTTGCCCGTTTCCGCTCGGATGTAATAAATCTGCATCCTAAAAAGGTGGTTATTCTTGCCGGAACAAACGATATTGCAATGAACCAAGGCTACGTCTCCATTGAACACATTTACGAGAATATAATCTCGATGGCTGAGCTTGCAAAATACAACGGAATTAAGGTGGTGCTGTGCTCGGTGCTTCCGGCCGACAGATACGGTTGGTCGTGGGAGATTGATCGCGAGCGTGCCATAAATTCAATAAAAACTCTCAATGATAAACTGCGTGCCTATGCCAAGAAGAATAAAATACCATACGCCGATTTTTACTCGGCAATGGTAGATGAAAATATGGCACTCAAAAAAGAGTATCAAGAGGATGCCGTTCATCCCAATCGCGAGGGATATTTAATAATGGAACAGATAATTCAAAAAATATTAAAATAAAATTTAGAAGAATATGAAAAAACTACTCACAACACTCTTTTTTGCAGTAACAATTCTTGGAACGGTTACAGCACAGACGGTGCGCACATTAGCATCGCCCGATGGTAATATAAAAGTAACAGTTACCCTTGCCGACGGAATTACCTACGATGTTCAGTGCGGCGATGAACTTATTTTGGACGATTGTCGTTTGGCACTCGATATAAACGGTAACGTGCTGGGCTCGGCACCGCAGCTGAAGAGCACTCAACGAAAATCGGTCAGCGAGGTAAAAAAGCCCTTCCTGCACCTGAAATATGCACAAGTACCTAACATATACAACGAAATGGCGCTTAAGATGAAAGGCGGTTATTCGGTAGTGTTCCGTGCTTATGATGATGGCATAGCCTATCGTTTCGTAACCGAACTTGGCGGCACGGTGTGTGTAAATGGCGAGGATATAACACTCTTCTTCCCCGAGGAGGCTCAGTTGGTGCTTCAGCAGAGTGACCGCTATCGAACATCCTACGAAGAGCGCTACTCGTTTGTAAAATCGAAGGAGTGGCTCAGCTACAATAAAATGGCTCACTATCCCATCCTTGCAACCA
The DNA here is from genome assembly GCA_964470845.1 of uncultured Bacteroidaceae bacterium. Classification (GTDB taxonomy): domain Bacteria; phylum Bacteroidota; class Bacteroidia; order Bacteroidales; family Bacteroidaceae; genus HGM04593. The sequence continues at coordinate 15,785 of CAYYEL010000020.1, forward strand.
CCGCGCAGGGTACTAAGATTCTAATGAGTGAGGCCGACGTAAGAGACTATCCTGCTGCTTTCTTCCGCGGAAATGATGCTAACGGCTTTTCGTCTTTGTTCCCCAGAGTACCCGCAGTGGAAAAAGCCCGTAGCGACAAAAGTAACGATATTCTCTTGCGCGAAAAATATATTGCAAAGACCAATGGAACAAGAGAATTCCCGTGGCGTTATTTTGTTATCACCAAAGAGGAAACAGGGCTCATTGAGACAACGATGCCCTGTCGTCTTGCGCCCGAATGCAAGATTGACGACGTGTCGTGGATTGTTCCCGGACAGGCAAGCTGGGAGTGGTGGAACGGTGCTGTTCCTTATGGCCCTGATGTAAATTTCAAAGCAGGCCTTAACGTCGAGACCTATAAATACTTTATGGATTTTGCATCGAAATATGGCATAAAATACATTGTTATGGACGAGGGGTGGGCCAAGGATAATATGGACCCATTTACTCCTAATCCCAACTGCGACCTACACGAGATTATTGCACACGGGAAAAAAGTGGGTGTTGACGTTATTCTGTGGCTCACTTGGCGATGCGTCGAGGAGAATCCCGGCCTTTTTGCAAAATTTGCCGAGTGGGGTGTCAAGGGTGTTAAAATAGATTTTATGGATCGTAGCGACCAATGGATGGTCAATTTCTATGAAAGAACAGTTGAAGAGGCTGCCCGCCACAAAATTTTTGTAAACTTCCACGGTGCATTCAAACCCGCAGGTCTTGAATATATGTACCCCAACCTCCTGTCATACGAGGGTGTAACAGGAATGGAGCAAATGGGTAATTGTCGTCCCGAAAACAGTATCTATCTGCCGTTTATTCGCAATGTAGTGGGCCCGATGGAATATACTCCCGGAGCAATGAACAGTATGCAGCCCAATAACTACTCGGCACGCCGTCCTAACTCGGGCAGCATAGGTACACGAGCTTATCAGATGGCCCTCTTCGTAATATTCGAGTCGGGTCTTCAGATGCTTGCCGACAATCCGACGCTGTATTATAAAAACGACGAATGTACAAGATTTATAGCCTCGGTTCCGGTTCTTTGGGACGATACAAAGGCACTCTCGGCCAAGCTGGGCGAGCATCTGATTGTAGCTAAAAGAAACGGCGAAAAATGGTTCATCGGAGGAATGACAGCCGAACACGACGAACCATTGCTAAAGGAGATTAAGCTCGATTTTCTGCCCGATGGTAAAGAATTTACACTAACAGCCTTTGAAGATGGCATAAATGCCGACGTACAAGCAATGCACTACGTTAAGAATGTGCGCAAGGTGCGCAAAGGCGATACTGTCCTTATAAAAATGGTACGTAACGGAGGCTACGCAGCCGTAATAGAATAGTATTTTATAGAATATAAGTGATAATTATCATTTGGAGAAAATTTTTAACTATCTTTGCAGTTAACTGCAAAGATAGTTTGTATTTACTACCAAGGGAAACAAACAATAGGGGGCAGTATTTTATCAGATAAACAAACGACAATTAACTAATAATTATGTACAGAAAATTATTTTCCTTAACAATGTTGCTTTTTGCAGCAACAACAGTTTTTGCCAATAATGGCATTGAGAAGATGTTGAGCGAGATTAAAGCAATCTCGGGATACGAGAAGTTAGAAAAAGCCGACACCACGCGCAGCTACTATCTGCTGAAATTCACACAACTCATCGACCCCAATAATGCCGAGGTTGGTACTTTTGAACAACGTGTGATGCTGGGTCACCGAGGATTCGACCGTCCCACTGTGATTGTTACCGAGGGTTACGGTGGCGATTATGCTTTTAACAGCAAGCGTTATATGGAGGAACTTACCCACATCCTCGATGCCAATATCCTATTCGTCGAGTATCGTTTCTTCTCACAATCGAAGCCCGAGCAACTCAATTGGGACTATATGACAATTGCCAATTCTATGCACGATTACCACGCAATTACAACAGCCTTCAAAAAATACTATACAGGAAAATGGGCAGCAACAGGAATCAGCAAGGGTGGTTCGACAACAATCTTTTACCGCGCCTATTACCCCGAGGATGTAGATGTTTCTGTTCCCTACGTTGCTCCGTTGAGCCGCTCACTCGAAGATGGTCGCCACGAGTCGTTCCTTGAACAAGCATCTACCAAAGCCAATCGCGATGCAATACGCAATTTTCAGTTTCAACTGCTTGAACGCAAAGCCTCGTTGTTGCCAATGTTCAGCCAATATTGCTTGAACAAGGACTATACATTCTACGTGCCCATTGAGACAATTTACGACCTTTGTGTGCTTGAGTATCAATTCTCATTCTGGCAGTGGGGCTCGCCCGTATCCGAGATTCCCGTTGCAACAGCAAGCGACGAGGATGTGTTTAAATATTTTATTCGTCTGTGCGAGCCCAACTATTTCTCGCGCAAGAACGACCTTGAATCATTCTCGGTTCAGGCAGTAAAGGACTTTGGTTACTATGGCTATAATGTCGATCCCTTTAAAGATTACATCAATGTCGAGGATATTGAGGGGTATTATAAAAAAGTAATGCTTCCGTCTCAGTGGGCCGGCACAGTCTTTGACGATTACAACTATCGTTTCGTAACAGATTTTCTTACCGATAACGACCCCAAGATGATATTTATTTACGGCGAGTGGGATCCTTGGACTGCAAGCGGTGTTACTTGGTTGCGCGACCGTAACAAAGAGAATATCCACATTTACATAGAGCCCGACGGCAGCCACAGAGCACGTATCGGCTCGATGCCCGAGAATGTGCGCAGCGAAATTTTGAATAAACTTAACGAGTGGATGCAGTATCGTTAATGGCAGCAATTGAATTAGATAAACTATCAATAGGTTACACCCATAATAGGCACTTGTTGCCTATTATGGGTGTAATTGATGCTACCTTAGAGTGTGGCGAGTTAGTTGCACTCATCGGCGCAAATGGCGCAGGGAAATCGACACTTCTGCGCACATTGTCGGCTTTTCAAGAGCCGCTCGGTGGCACAATTACCTATCCCGACGGCGACAGTCGCCTGCGCAACGCATCCGAGCTATCTACCCAATTGGCAGTAGTGCTTACGGACAACGGCGGAATATTCAATCTGACGGTGCGCGAAGTGGTGGCAATGGGACGTTCGCCCTATACTAATTTCCTTGGACGCATCCGCCCACACGACGAGCAGATAATAGACCGGGTAATGACGATGGTAAATATCACCCATCTGTCGGGACGCAGAATAGAGACACTGAGCGATGGCGAGAGGCAAAAGGCGATGATAGCAAAAGCTCTTGCGCAAGAGACACCGGTGATAATGCTTGACGAGCCCACGGCTTTTCTCGATTTTAGCAGTCGCGTACAGCTCTTCAGACTGTTGCAAAAATTGGCCCACGAATCGGGAAAAGCTATCCTTGTATCGACACACGACCTTGAGCTTGTGCTTCAACTGGCCGATAAAGTGTGGCTCATACACGATAAAAAAATGTACACGGGCAGGGTAGAGGAGCTTGCAGCAAGCGGAGTATTGTCCGACTTTATCAAGGACGATGGAATAGAGTTTAACAGATTAAATAATCGCATCGAAATTAAACGATGCGATGGAATATGAAAAATAGTATGAAATATAATTTCGACGAGATTATAACGCGCAACGGTACAAATTGTGTAAAGTACGATGCTATAAACGAAATTTTCGGATGCAGCGATATTCTGCCAATGTGGGTTGCTGATATGGATTTTCGTGCGCCCGACTGTGTCCATGAGGTTTTGCGTAAGCGCATCGAGCATCCTGTATATGGTTACACTTTCCTCAGCCCGCGTTGGAAGCCTGCAATTAAAAATTGGTTGGAGCGAAGAAATTCGTGGAGAGTAAGCGACGAGGAAATAGGCTTTGTGGGTGGCATTGTACCTGCTCTTGCCTTTGCAATAGAGTGTTTCACAAAGCCCGGCGACGGAGTGCTCATTCAGCCACCGGTCTATCATCCTTATACACACGTAACTGCCGACCACGGACGTCGTGTGGTAACTAACCCACTACGCCTTGTCAATGGTCAATACAATATAGACTTTGATGATTTTGAGAGTAAGGCTAAGGAGTGCAGAATGTTTCTTCTGTGTCATCCTCACAACCCCGGAGGGCGTGTGTGGAATCGCGACGAACTGCTGCATATGGCCGATATTTGTAAACGTAACAATGTGCTTGTGGTATCCGATGAGATTCATTGTGATATGATGCTCAAGGGCTATACTCACACCCCTTTTGCAACAATAAGCGACGATGCGGCACAGAATAGTATAACATTGATGGCCGCAAGCAAGACCTTTAACATTGCAGGCCTGAAAAGCTCGTATTACATTATCGGGAATCCCGAGATTCGTAAACAATACAGCGAGTTTCTGCGTATAAACGAGCTCGACTTTGCCCCTCTTTTCTCGACCGAGCCGGTTGCGGCAGCATACGAAGAGGGCGAGGAGTGGCTCGACCAAATGCTGCGATACGTCGAGGAGAATATCGACTACGTGCAACATTTTATACAGACCAATATGCCGCGATTATCAATGATACGTCCGCAAGCATCGTACCTTATTTTTATAGATGCTCGCGACCTTAGGCTTGAACACGACCGCCTTGTCGATTTTTTTGTAAAGCAGGCCAAGGTGGGACTGAACGATGGAGCAATGTTCGGCGAAGGTGGCGAGGGATTTATGCGAATGAATGTCGGATGTCCGCGTGCCACCGTAGAAGAGGCGATGCGTAGAATAAAAAATGCCTACGATACACTTTAAGAAAAAATCCGAAGAATTTTTTGTTCTTCGGATTTTTTCTTTCGTTACTAAGCATTCGGAATCTCGTCCTTATCATATTCATCGAGATTATCGTTCCACAGATAGTGGCGCGTCTCTTTGATGAGCATTTTAGATAGTACAAACAACGGAATAATATTGGGGATAATCATAAAAGCTGCTGCCGTTGTTCCAAAATTCCACACCAACTGCAAAGGCATAATAGAACCTATAAAAGTGGCAACCACCCACAGCACACGGAATATGTGTATGGGTTTACGGCTCTTGCCGCCATACATATATTCAATAGCTTTTTCGCCACAATATGTCCATCCAAGCACGGTGCTGAATGCAAAGGTAAAAGTTATCAACGTCAACATATGCGCACCCAGCACAGGAATTTGTGCAAAGGCATACTGCATAACTAATCCGCCTGATTCGGGATTCCAATCATAGCCAATGGCAAGCATACTGCTCACGGCAACAAGGCCGGTGGTGGTACACACAACAACGGTGTCCCAGAATGTAGATGTTGACGAAATCAGCGCCAAGCGTACAGGATTGCGCGATTTTGCAGCCGATGCAATAATTGCAGCCGAGCCCATTCCCGACTCGTTCGACAATAAACCGCGGCTGACACCATATTGCAAAGAAATCATCAATCCGCCAACAACACCGCCACCCATTGCCACGGGCTCAAATGCCGATGCCACAATAAGCTGCACAGCCTGCCATAAATACTCCCAATTTATAATAAGCAATATGATACAGCTTAACATATATATGATTGTCATAAAAGGAACGAGACCCTCGCACACACGGGCAATACCCTTCAATCCAAAAAACACTACCGAGCACACCGCAACCATAAGCACGGTTGCAGTAATGTAAATATCAATATTGTAGGCCTCTTTGAGAGTTTCGGCAATGGCGTTACATTGAATAAAGTTACCTGCGCTGAATCCCATAATAAGCGTAAAAACACAGAATATTGCCGCAAGCGACCTTAAATTAAGTGCACGCGAGAGTACATACATAGGGCCGCCGGCAATAGTACCGTCGCTTCGGCGTACACGATATTTTAGTGCTAATAGCGACTCGGCATATTTTGTGGCAATTCCCAACACTCCGGTTAAAAGACACCACACCAGTGCACCGGGACCTCCGATAACCAATGCCGAGGCAACTCCCACAATGTTACCGGTGCCGATGGTTCCTGCAAGCGTTGTTACAAGCGCAGCGTATGGGCTTACATCGCCCTCGGAATCTTTCTCGCTCTTAACAGACAGACGTATGGCCTTGAATGTATATCGTTGCGGAAAGCGCAACCTTATTGTCAGGTACAGGTGAGTGCCAAGAAGAATAAGCAACATTGGCCACCCCCATATAACGTCATTTATGCTTTGCACCCAATCGTTAAGGTTGTCAAAAAAAGTTTCAATAAATAATCTAAAATCATTCCAATTCATAAACATCCTTTTTAAAATCATCAATACTCCCCAAAGAACGAAATTAGGCATTTGCCCCGTTCGGGGATGCGAAGATAATGATATTTATTGAATTATCGTTGCTATTTTGTTGTGCAACACTGTTTTTAACTACCTTTATCGACAGTAGTACAGTTTTTGTCCTATTTTTAGAAATTCAAACAACTTCTGAATAGACAGAGGTATTAAATAACAAAAATCTTCAACTCGATAAAGCTTGTGATAATTACAGCCGAAAAAATATCGTATGACACAGTTGTTGCAGCAACTATAAAAAACAGTATAAAAAACAGTATAAAATTTTGCATTAGATAAAAATATTCCTAATTTTGCGGATAGGAGGCGATAAATAATAGCACAGCCACTAAAGAGTAAAAAGACATATTGTCAATTTTTACCAAGGCAGGCAATTATCCTCTATATATAATAAGAATAATAACTAACCCTAAAATATTACTCCAATGGACAATCTTAAACAAATTGTAGCACAGTTTGAAATTCAAGGTGTTGTAAGCGAGGTTAAGCCTCTTGGTAACGGACTGATAAACACTACTTATCGCGTAGTAACCGAGGGCGACGCTCCCGATTATGTACTTCAGCACGTTAATAACGCCATCTTCCCCGATGTGGAGATGTTGATGAATAATATCAATGCAGTAACCAACCACATTCGCAGTAAATACGAGGCTGCCGGTGTCGAGGATGTTGAGCGCAAGGTTCTGCGCTTTGTCCCTGCAAAGGATGGCAAATATTTCTATTTCGACGGCGAAAAGTACTGGCGTATAATGGTATTTATCCCCGATACAACCTCAATGAGCGGTGTTACTCCCGAAAGCTCATATATTGTTGGTGAGACATTTGGAAACTTTCAGGCAATGTTGGCCGATATTCCGGTCGAGCTTGGCGAGACTATCAAGGATTTTCATAATATGGAATTCCGTCTGTGGCAGTTACGCGAGGCTGTGAAAGAGAATAAAGCCGGTCGCCTTGCCGAGGTTCAATGGCTGGTTGACGAGCTCGAACAGCGTGCCGACGAGATGTGTAAAGGCGAGCAATTGCACCGCGAGGGTAAATTGGCGAAACGCATCTGCCACTGCGATACTAAGGTAGATAACATCCTCTTCGACAAAGAAGGCAACGTACTCTGTGTAATAGACCTCGATACAGTAATGCCCAACTTTATATTCTCGGACTTTGGCGACTTCCTGCGTTCGGCTGCAAATACCGGTCGCGAGGACGACAAAGAACTCGACAATGTAAACTTCAATATGGAGATTTTCAAGGCATTTACAAAGGGATATCTAAAATCGGCACGTTGCTTCCTAACACCTCTGGAGATTGAGAATCTGCCCTACGCAGCAGCGCTCTTCCCTTATATGCAGACTGTACGCTTCCTTGCCGACTACATCAACGGCGATACATATTACAAAATACAGTATCCCGAGCACAACCTTGTACGCTCTAAGGCACAATTCAAGTTGTTGCAAAGTGTCGAGGCACACAAAGAGCAGATGCAAGAGTTTATCAAAGAGCAGTTGGCATAATTCTATATAAATAGAATAGAACGTAAACAGGCTTTTAAAAAGCCGATAATCAATTAAGGGTGTGTTGATGGTTCATTCGGCACACCCTTTTCATTTGTAAACAAACCACTTTACACAGTTTGTTTCTTAAAAGAAAAGCGTCTCTATGAAAAAGATTATTATAGCCTTGATATTTCTAACGTCCATTGCTACGCAGGCACAAGAATATGTGCAGTACGTTAACCCGCTAATGGGTACACAATCGAGTTTCGAGCTGTCGGCCGGAAACACCTATCCGGCAATAGCAATGCCGTGGGGAATGAATTTTTGGACACCACGTACAAATAAATTGGGCGACGGATGGCAATATACCTACACCGCAAATAAAATATATGGATTCGAGCAGACACACCAACCCAGCCCTTGGATAAACGACTATGGACAATTCTCGTTGATGCCTGTAACCGACACACTTATTATGGACGAGGCCAAGCGTGCAAGCTGGTACTCGCATAAAGCCGAGACAGCGCAGCCACATTATTACAAAGTGTATCTTGCCGATTACGATGTACAGGTAGAACTTACGCCCACAGAGCGTGCCGCAATGTTCCGCTTTGCATTCCCCGAAGCTCGTTCCTATGTGATTGTTGATGCTTACGACAATGGTTCGCATATAGAAATTATTCCCGAGGAGAACAAAATAATTGGTTACACGACGCGCAACAGTGGTGGCGTACCCGATAATTTCAAGAACTATTTTGTAATAATCTTTGACAAGCCTTTCGAGTATGTGGCTACATTTTGCAGTGAGGCTGCTGCGGGAAATAAAAATCCCGATATTACTCTAAATGAGAATCGCTTGTGCGAGACGGCTCACAGAACAGGCGCAGTCATTGGCTTTGCAACTAAGAGAGGCGAGGTTGTACACGCCCGTGTAGCCTCGTCGTTTATAAGCCCCGAGCAGGCACAACACAATCTGCAAGAGCTTGGCGATGACTGCTTTTCAGAACTTGTGGCCCGGGGACGGCAGGCTTGGAACAGTGTCTTGGGTCGAGTAGAGGTCGAGGGAGGTACAGCCGAACAGATGCGCACATTCTACTCGTGTCTCTACCGTTCGTTGCTTTTCCCCCGCAAACTCTACGAGATTGACCGGCAGGGCAACCCCGTACACTACAGTCCTTACAATGGTAAGGTGCTCCCCGGTTACATATATACCGACACCGGATTCTGGGACACATTCCGTTCGCTTTTCCCACTGCTTAATATGTTATATCCGTCGGTGAATCGCGAAATTCAAGAAGGGCTCATCAATGCCTATAAAGAGAGTGGATTCTTTCCCGAGTGGGCAAGCCCGGGGCATCGCGGCTGTATGATTGGAAATAATTCGGCTTCGGTGCTTGCCGATGCTTATATAAAAGGAATAAGAGTGCAGGATGTTAATGCTCTTTACGAGGGGTTACAGACAGCCACACGCGCTGTACACCCGACAGTGTCGTCAACAGGACGCTTAGGGCACGAATATTACAATACATTAGGATATGTTCCGTGCGACGTGGGCATACACGAAAATGCGGCGCGTACACTCGAATATGCTTACAACGATTGGTGTATCTTACAGGTGGCAAGAGCCCTCGACCGTCCGCGTAAAGAGATTCGTGAGCTCAAGGAGCGTGCACTTAATTATCGTAACCTTTACAACGATGCCTACAAACTTATGTGCGGCAGGCGTAAGGATGGTACATTTGAACCCGATTTTTCACCATTTAAATGGGGTGGTAATTTTACCGAGGGCAACAGTTGGCACTATACGTGGTCGGTGTTTCACGATGTTCAAGGGCTCATAGAACTTATGGGCGGCAATGATGCTTTTGTGTCTATGCTCGACTCTGTATTTGCTGTGCCGCCACATTTTGATGATAGCTATTATGGATTTCCCATTCACGAGATACGCGAAATGACGGTTATGAATATGGGAAATTATGCTCACGGCAATCAGCCTGCTCAGCATATGATATATCTTTATAATTATGCAGCGGCACCGTGGAAGGCACAATATTGGTTACGTCGGGTGATGGATAGTATGTACAGCCCCACGCCCGATGGCTATTGTGGTGATGAGGATAATGGACAGACGTCGGCGTGGTACGTTTTTTCGGCTTTGGGATTTTACCCTGTGTGTCCGGCAAGTAATCAGTATGTGATTGGAACACCGCTATTTAAGAGGGCCACTCTTAATCTTGAGAACGGTAACACTGTTACCATAAACGCACCTCTTAACAGCGATGAAAATTTTTATATCAATGCAATACGTTTCAATGGCGAGGACTATACGCGTAATTTCTTGTTGCACGACCGGCTAATGAAAGGGGCAACCATAGATATTGAAATGAATAATGTTCAAAATAAAAAAAGAGGAGTAGGTGGCGACGATGCACCTTATTCATTCTCGCGTGAATAGCGGCTTTAAGTAAAAGAGGATACGATTTTTTTCGTATCCTCTTTTATATCTGAGAAGTAGCAAGTAATTCTCACAAATTTGAGCAGTTTCTTTGAAATAAAGAAACTGCGGCTTTAAAATATCATCCGCTTACCAGAACCAACCTTTCTTCTTTTTAGGTTGCTCGCTACTTTCGCTGTAAATATCGGCCCACGTCTTGTCCTTTGTAACCATTTCATATATTCTTCCCCAATCGGGCAGGCCGCCTAAATTGCGGTCGTCGATAAATAGCTCGGCATCAATTTTACTGTATCCGCCGCCTGTATCGACCTTTTCCTCGGGGAAATTTTTGTTAACAGCATAAAATTCTACACCACGCTGGCGACACCACTCGACAGCCTCGTCGAGCAGATGCCCCTTGCGCACTGTCCACAAAATAAGACGGTGCTTTTCCTTAGTGAGCATTTTCAGTGTAGCTGTGGCAAAGGGAATCTCCTTGCCAATCTCGGGATATTTGTGCTCTACGATAGTACCATCAAAATCAACTGCAATTACCATAATCTTTTATTCCATATAATTCTGTGCTAAAATAAGCATTTTTTACCAATTATAGTGCAGAATAAAGGAAAATATTCAGATATAATATCTTATTATGCTATAATATATTAAATTTTTATTAAATTTGTCTTTTGGCGTATATAACGTCGCTATTGATTTTATTAAATTTAATTATATGAAAAATTTATCTCGAATTTTTGCAACTATTATGTTGCTCGCGTGTGTAGTGTCGCTCAATGCAGGCGACTGGCTAAAGGATGGAACAAAGAAAAAGCCTTATGACCTGTTCAGGACATATACATCCGAGGCTATTCCTTATCGTATTCCTGCAATTGCAAAAACTGCTTCGGGCGACCTTGTTGCTGTTGCCGATTATCGCTTCTGTCGTGCCGATATTGGATTCGGACACATCGACTTGCACGCACGTATAAGCAGCGACAATGGAAAAACTTGGGGCGAGGTGTTTACTGTTGTCGCCGGTGATGGAAAGAAAGTGGATAATAACCCCAACCTTTCACTCACAGCCGGATACGGCGACCCTTGTATCGTGGCCGACCGCGAGAGTAACCGTGTGCTCCTTATCTGTGTCTGCGGTTATCAGACCTATTTTGCGGCCACACGCGAGTATCCCAATCAGGTTGCACGCCTTTACAGCGAAGATGGCGGAAAAACGTGGAGCGCTCCCGAGGTTATTACCGAGCAATTCTATGCGCCTATCGACAATGCGCCTATGGGCCCCATAAAATCAATGTTCATCGGTTCGGGTCGCATACATCAGAGCCGTTACACAAAGGTGGGCGATTATTATCGTCTGTATGCTTGTATGCTGGCACGTGACAAGGATAATAACTTCTGCAATTTTGTTGTCTATTCCGACGACTTTGGACAGAATTGGAACATCCTCGGTGGTGTAGATGCTGCTCCTGTTCCCGCCGGTGGCGATGAGCCTAAGACCGAGGAATTGCCCGATGGCTCGGTGCTCCTGAGCTCGCGTTGCGGTGGCGGTCGTCTGTACAATATCTTTAAATTTACCGATGCCGCCAAGGCCGAGGGTAGTTGGGGCAAGCACGCTTTCTCGGGCGAGAAGAACAATGGCGTTGCAGCACTCAATAACTCGTGCAACGGCGAGGTTCTTGTACTTCCCGTTAAGCGCAACAGCGACGGAAAAGATATGTACATTCTTTTGCAATCGTTGCCTTTCGGCGGCGGACGCACAAATGTAGGAATATATTATAAGGAACTTGCTGTGGCCGAGGATTTTGATACACCCGAGAATCTTGCAAAGGATTGGGACGGACGTTATCTTGTTACCCACAAAGCATCGGCCTATTCTACAATGATTCAGCAACAGGATGGTGCTATTGCTTTTGCTTATGAGGAGGATACCTACGGCACACAGGGTGGTGGCTACACAATTGCTTACAAAAGCTTCACCATAGACGAAATTACCGATGGAAAATACAGCCTTAACGAAAAGGTCAACCGCAAGAAATTCTTGAAGAAACTATCGAAATAATTTCTAACAGCATATATACAAAAAATCCATTAGTCTTATAAGACTAATGGATTTTTGTTATTGCATGGGGATTATTGATGTTTTTCTAAAAATTCTTTTTTTACAGAGACTGTGTCATAATCGACTATAATCGGAAATAAAAAGCCGTTCCTTAATTCCACTTTAACATATTCGCCACGATGGTAGTTATATAAGTCAAACAACGCATCAGGACTTATATAGCCTTCTCCGTTTGAAAATTCCAACAACAGGGTATGACAAGTCCTTCCTTTGTAATCTTTTATAAACGCATATTCGGTATAAGTGTCTTTCTCTATCGATTTGAAATTCAGAAATATTGGAGCGTTTATAAGTAAAAGGAATAGGACGTAGGACAACAATAACAACCAATATCTTTTATTTATGTAATAAAGTAATATCATATAAGCTATCACCCCTAAGAAGCACGATAATCCATATAATGTACATAAATGTGAGGGTATTACCATATCGCTTGCAAGGACGCATCCCAGCATCATTATAAAAAATGTTGGCGCAATAGATACCAAGAAAAAAAGTATAAATTTATTTGATTTCTCGGGAGAAAGCTTCGTTGTTGTATTTTCGTCAATAGACATCGTTGTTGGGATTTTGTAAAAAAAAATGCTATTTGCGGATATGTTCGCACGGCATTTCTTTTACATAAGCAGGTAGCTTAGTACTGCGTCCATATCGGGAAACTCTTTCGAGCCTATATGTATCCACTCGCCGCTGAACTCGCTGGTGCCGTTCTTTCCACGGTCGTCAATGAGATAGTCGCCTTGACACAGCTCTTTGTGGTGGGTTAGAATTACGCGCTTGTGGAATATTTCGTTCATATGCTTTTTTACCCACTCTATTTTGTCGCTGGCAGCGGTGGGGTTGTTCCACGGCGATGTAGATAGGATATATACGTCGTAGTGTTTGGATAGCAGACGCACGGCCTCGCGTGCCCCGGGAATGGGGTCCATAAGGGCAAATATGCCGGGAACCTCGTCGAGGCGGCCTTTGTATTGTTCTTTTACTTCGTCGCTCAGTTTTTCAATTCCTGACTCGAAATTGACGAGTACTCCGTCCATATCAAAAAATATTCTTTTCTTGCTCATATCTTGTCTGTTTTTTGTTTTTTGCGGCATACTGTCAAGATAGAAGTGCAACAAAATCCCCACCTTGCTCACGACTTTGA